>DATDRW010000091.1:0-14735 GCA_035291545.1 Acidimicrobiia bacterium | reverse complement strand
ATCCACAGCGAGGCGCCGAGCGTCACCAGCGACGCCGCCACCGCCACCGGGAGCACGACCTCGGAACGGCGCGGCGGGATCAGCAACAGGGCCACCGCCCCGATCACCGGGAGCACGATCAAAGTGGTCAAGACGGGGAAGGTCATCAGAGCGCTCCGCGACGCCCGTCGCCCGTCGCCCGCGGCAAGGCAGTCGTCGCCCGACGCCCGACGCCCGTCGCCCGCAAGAGCGCGGCCAACGGTTCACGCCGGGAGCGAGATTCCGTTCGCTCGGGTCTTTCCGACCGATGACTGAAGACTGATGACTGACGACTCCGAACGGGCGACGGGCGACGGGCGATGGGCGACGGGTCGCGGTTCACAACGCACCCCGCGACAAGAACCAGGCGAGCATCGCCACGCTGCCTACCACGATCGCCAACCCGTAGGAACGGACGAAGCCGGTCTGCAGCGGGCGCAGCCAGCCACCGATGCGGCGCACCAGGCCCCCGGTCCCTTCCACGGCGCCGTCGATGACCCGGGCGTCGAAGCGGAATGCCATCCAGGCGGCGCCGAGCTTGCCGGTGCGGGCAAATACCTGGGCATACACGTCGTCGACGTAGTAGCCGCGTCCCATGATCCGCCAGGTGCGGCCCTCCTCGGTGCGGTAGGTGCGGTAACGGACCGCAGCCAGTGCGATCCCAACGAGCGCAGCCAGCATCGAGGCCCCGGCGAGGGCGAACGCCAGCGAACCCTCCGGTGGATGCGCCAGACCGACCAGTTCGAATGCCGGATCGAGGAAGTGCTCGAGCGCGGTGCGGAACGGGGTGTTGACCAAGCCGCCGACCACGGACAGGCCGGCCAGGGCGAGGAGCGGGACGGTCATCAGCCGCGGCGACTCGTGCGGGTGCAGGCCGTCGGCCCAACGGGGGGGGCCGAAGAAGGTGAGCCACATCATCCGGGTCATGTAGAAGGCGGTGATCGCCGCGGTGAGCAACCCCACCCCGAACAGCACCACCCACAGACCGCCGCGCTGGTACACCGTCCCGAGGATCTCATCCTTCGACCAGAACCCGGCCAGCGGCGGGATGCCCGAGATCGCCAGCCAGGCGATGCCCATCGTGGCGAAGGTGACGGGCATCTTGCGGGCCAAGGCGCCCATGCGGGTCATGTCCTGCTCGCCGTGCATCCCGTGGATCACCGAACCGGCGCCGAGGAAGAGCAGCGCCTTGAAGAAGGAGTGGGTCATCAGGTGGAACACCCCGGTGACGTAGGCGGCGGCACCCACCCCCATGAACATGTAGCCGAGCTGCGAGATCGTCGAGTAGGCGAGCACCCGCTTGATGTCGTTCTGGGCGAGGGCGATGGTTGCGGCGAAGAGCGCGGTGGCGGCACCGACCACGGCGACCACCGCCCCGGCGACCTCGGAGGCGGCGAATATCGGGGCGGTGCGCGCCACCAGGTACACCCCGGCGGTAACCATCGTGGCGGCGTGGATCAGGGCCGACACCGGGGTCGGACCCTCCATGGCGTCGGGCAGCCACACGTACAACGGCAGCTGTGCCGACTTTCCGGCGGCGCCCACCAGCAGCAGCAGGCCGATGGCGGTGGCGGTCCCGGCGGCGAGGCCGCCTGCCCCCTCGAGCACCTCGTCGAAGCGGAAGGTGCCGAAGTGGGAGAACACCAGCATCAGGGCGACGATGAATCCGATGTCGCCGACCCGGTTGACCACGAAGGCCTTCTTTCCGGCGGCGGCCGCGGTCTCCTTCTCGAACCAGAACGAGATGAGGAGGTACGAGCAGAGCCCGACCAGTTCCCATCCGACGAACAACACCGCGAAGTTGTTCGCCAGGACCAGGATCAGCATCGAGGCCACGAACAGGTTGAGGTAGGTGAAGAACGTCCCGTACCGCGGATCACCGTGCATGTACCCGATCGAGTACAGGTGGATCAGCGCCCCGACCCCGGTCACGACGAGGGTCATCAGTGCCGACAGCGGATCCCAGCGCAGCTCGGCGGCGACCCCGAAGGCCGGGAACCAGTCGAACCAGCGGACGAGCACCGTCTCTCCGGTGCCGGCGAAGAAGTCGGCGGCGGCGACCGCGGCACCGCCGAAGGCGGCCGCCACGGTGAGCGTCCCCAGGTACCCGGCCCACGGTTCGCCGAGGCGCTTGCCGAAGAACACCATGAGCATGGCCCCGGACAGGGGGAGCAGGACGGCGAGGGAGACGAGCAGTTCGGTCATCCCTTCAACCCCGCCAGCTCGTCGACCGAGGCCGTCTTCCGGCGACGGAACACCGCCACGATGATCGCCAGGCCGACCACCACCTCGGCGGCGGCCACCACCATCACAAACAGCACCGAGATCTGGCCCTCGATGGCGTTCAGCTCACGACCCGCCGCCACGAAGGTGAGGTTGACGGCGTTGAGCATCAACTCGACCGACATGAACATGACGAGGGCGTTGCGCCGCAGCAGGAGCCCGCTCACACCGATGACGAACAGCACCGCGGCCAGTGCCATGTACCACCCGGGGGTGACCGTCATGCGCCCGTCTCCTCGTCGTCACGGAAGAAGGCCAGGGCGATCGCACCGGCTGCGGCGACGATCAGGAGCAGCGCGGTTGCCTCGAAGGGGAGCAGCCAATTGTTGAACAACTCACCGCCGACCCGTTCGATCGAGCCGTCGATCGTGCCGAGGCCGCTGACCGTTCGGCCGGTGACCCAGGCGGACCGGCCGGCGACGATCACGCCCGCCCCGAACAGCACCATCAGCGCGAGCGCCGCCGGGCGATGCAGCGGGAGGTTCTCGACCCGATCCTCCGGGTTGTCGACACCGATCAGCATGATCACGAAGAGGAACAGGGTCATCACCGCCCCGGCATAGATGATCACCTGGATCGCAGCGATGAAGTGGGCCCCGTTCGACACGTAGAACACCGCAATGGAGAACATGGTCAGCATCAGCCCGATCGCCGAGTACACCGGGTTGCGGGCCCACACCATGGTGACCGCCCCGAAGAGAGCCGCGGCGGCGAAGATGATGAAGAGACCGAGTTCAACCATCAGTGAGTGTCCTCCTCATCGGCGCCCGACGCCCGACGCCCGCCAGCGGGCTGGATGTTCTGCTCTTGACCGGCGACGGGCGACGGGCGACGGACTTCTGACTGCCCCCTCTCCGCCGGCCGCGTCCCGACACCGGCCGTCGGCGTCCATGCCACCACGCCCTCGTAGGCGGCGCGACCCGACGGCGAGGTGGCCCGCATCCAGCCGTCGGCGAGCCGCAGCTCCCCCTTGTCGATGAGGATGCTGTCCGGCTGCGGGTGGGGCACGGTTCCGTCGGGGTTCATGAGCAGCTCGCTGCGGGTATAGATCGCGTCGCGGCGATCCGTCACCGACATCTCGAACAGCTGGGTCATCGTGATCGCCTCGGTGGGACAGGCCTCGACGCACAGGGCGCAGAAGATGCAGCGCAGCATGTTGATCTCGTAGACGAAGCCGTAGCGCTCCCCCGGGCTCACCGGCTCGTCGGGCGGGTTCTCCTTGCCCCGCACATAGATGCAACGGGCCGGGCACACCCCGGCGCACAGTTCGCACCCGATGCACTTCTCCATTCCGTCGGGGTAGCGGTTGAGCACGTGGCGGCCGTGAAAGCGCTGCGGCTTGGACCGCTTCTGCTCGGGGTACTGGATGGTGATCTTGCGGCGGAAGACCTGCCGCAGAGTCACGAGGAACCCGGGAACCATGCTCACGGCATCACCTCCCCCATCGCGGCGACTCCGCCCATGAGGGTCACGAGGAACCCGGGAACCATGCTCACGGCGTCACCCCATTCATGACCACGGCGCTCCGAACGACTGCCAGGCGCGCACCAGGGCGAAGAGCACCAGCCACAGCAGCGAGATCGGAATGAGGCGCTTCCAGCCCAGCGTCATCAACTGGTCGTAGCGGAGCCGGGGCAGAGTCGCCCGGATCCACACCAACACGAACAGCAGGGCGTAGGTCTTGAAGAGGAACCAGAAGATCGGGACCGCCCATCCGACGTAAGGGAGATCTCCCCCGGGCCCGAGCCAACCGCCGAGGAACAGGGTCACCGCGATGGCGCAGACGTTGAACATGTTGATGTACTCGGCGAGGAAGAACATGGCGAAGCGGAAACCGGAGTACTCGGTGTGGTACCCCCCGACGATCTCGGACTCGGCCTCGACGAGATCGAACGGCGCCCGGTTGGTCTCGGCGACGGCAGAGATGAAGAAGATGATGAACGAGGGCAGCAGCCAGAACACGAACCAGCCGGGGATGACCCCCCGGAACGATCCCTGCTGCAGTTCCACGAGCGTGGCGAACGACATCGTCCCCAGGCCGGGGTCGGATCCCGACAGCTGCGCCGAGGCGAGCACCACCACCGGGACCAGCGACAGGCCCATCGCCGCCTCGTAGGAGATCATCTGGGCGGTGGCCCGCACTCCGCCCAGGAGCGGGTATTTCGAGCCCGAGGCCCATCCGGCGAGCACCACCGAGTACACCGCCAGCGAAGAAATCGCCAGCACGAAGAGCAGGGCGACGTTGAGGTCGGTGCCCTGGAGCGTCACCGCGGTGTCCCCGATCGTCACCGGCGCCCCGATCGGAACCACCATAAAGATGAGAAACGCCGGGATCATCGCCGCAATCGGGGCGGCGAGGTATATCGCCACCTCGACCTTGCGCGGCCGGATGCCTTCCTTGAAGAGCAGCTTCAAACCGTCGGCCAGGGTCTGCAGGATCCCGAACGGACCCGCCCGGTTGGGACCGATCCGGTTCTGCATGAACGCCACCACCCGGCGTTCGAACCACACCAGGATCAGCGCAGTCAGCATCAGCAGTCCGAAGGCGACCGCCGCCTTGATCACCCCCGACCAGAAAGGCGAGGAGAACAGCGACTCGAGGAAGGAGGTCATTGCGCCACCCGTCGCCCGTCGCCCGCTACCCGCAAGAGAGAAGTGCGGCACAACGACTCCGCGTCGCAACGAACGGCACCAGGGGCCAGGCACCAGGCACCCGAACCGAGGTGGCAGCTCGTACGAACGATGGCACTCAGTCTGAGACGGGCGACGGGTGACGGGCGACGGGCGACGGTCATGCCTTCGTCACCTTCACGTCCAAACCGTTCCCGATCGTCGCCCCGAGGTTGAACGGCACGTACAGCGTGCTCCGAGCCAGGGTGCGATCGAGGGCCACCGGCATCACCGCGCTTCCGCCGTTACCGGTCACCGTCACCCGGTCGCCGGAAGCGAACCCGAGTCGGGCGGCGTCGTCGGGATGCAAGTGCGCCGCCGGCTCCTGGGCAAGCCCGACCAGCGACGGACCGGCGGACACCATGGTGCCGGCGTCGTAGAGCACGCGCCCCAGGTGCAGTGTGAGGTCACCGGCAGCGGTGTCTTTTGCAGCCGCCATCGGGGCGTGGGTGAAGGAACCGCCGGCGGCGACGATCCCGTCGCGACCCACCCCCCAGTCCAGGACGTCCCAGGTGACCGCGGCATACGCCGGGGCCACCGCGGCAATCTCCTTGGCGAGCGTCGAGGCCGAACCGCCGATCGACCCACCGAGCCGAACCGCCAGATCTTCGAGCACCTCCACGGCGGGCCGGGAGGCGCCTGCCCCCGGGACGATCCGGTTGGTCTTCTGTGCCCGCCCCTCGAGGTTGGTCACCGTGCCCTCCACCTCGGTGAAGGTGTCCAGCGGCAGGACGACGTCGGCCCGGCGGTTCGACTCGTTGCGGAGAATGTCGAGCGACACGATGAAGACACCTCGAGCGAAAGCCGCCGCGGCGTTCTTGCGATCGGGATGATCGGCAAGCGGATCACACCCGAGCAACAACAGCGCCCCGATCGAGCCGTCGGCCATCCCGGTGAGGATCCCGGCGACGTCGTGTCCCGGTGCCGCCACCCCCGCTCCCCAGGCGGTAGCCAAGGCGTCCCGGGCATTCTCGTCGTCGGCGGAAACGCGACCGGGGAGCAGGTGCGGGGACATCCCCATGTCGAGGGCGCCGAGGAGGTTGCCGCGCCGCCCCACCGGCATGACCTTGGCGTCGGGGAGGGTGAGGGCAAAGCCGGCGACCGCCTCGGCGAGATCGGCGCTCTCGGCGAGACCGGTCCTGCCGACGATGGCGACGACCGGGCCGGCCGACAACGCCTCACGCACCTGCGCGAGTTCACCTTCCCCGGCGGCGAGCCGCTTCAGCAGGGCGGCACCCTCGCCGGGGCGGTAGCGCACGGTGTGGGCGGCGTCGCGATCGAGGCCGGTGGCGCGGGGATGGACGACCACGACGGTGGCCCCGAGGGCGGTGGCGGCGCGGCGCACCCGGAGGTGGAGTACCGGGAGTTCTTCCTTGAGGTCCGGCCCCCACACCAGGATCGTCTTCGCCCGCTCCAGGTCGTCGATGGTGGCCCGGGTGGGAACACCGACGAGGAGCCCGGGGCCGGGGTCGTCCCCGAGCGAAGCGTCGAGGTTGCCGGTGCCGATCACCCCGCGCAAGAGTTTGGCGAAGGCGTATGCCTCCTCGTTGGTGCTGCGAGCGCCGCCGAGCCCGGCCACCGCTCCCGGTCCGCGCTGGGCGATGACCGCCCCGAGCCGGGCGGCGACGGCGTCGAGCGCCTCGGCCCATCCCACCTCGTGGAGTTCCCCGTCGTCGCCACGAAGCAGGGGCGTCGACAGCCGATCGGGGGACCGCAGGTACTCGAACCCGAAGCGCCCCTTGTCGCACAACCACCCCTGATTGGTGGCGGCGACGTCGACCCCCACCAGTCGCAGCACCCGGTTCTGCGAGGCGTGCACCGACACGCGACATCCCACCGAGCAATGCGGGCACGTGCTCTCCACCGCCTCGAGATCCCAGGGACGGGCCCGGAAGCGGTAGGGAGTGGCGGTGAGAGCGCCCACCGGGCAGAGCTGCACCGTGTTCCCGGAGAAATAGGAGGAGAACGGTTCGTCGGGAAAGGTGTTGATCTGGGTGTAGTTGCCCCGGTCGATGAACTCGATGAGGGGATCTCCGGAGATCTCGTCGCTGAACCGGGTGCAGCGGGCGCACAAGATGCAACGCTCCCGGTCGAGCAGCACCAGGTCGCTGATCGGGATCGGCTTTTCGAAATGGCGCTTCTCCTCGACGAAGCGCGACTCACCGGGACCGTGGGCCAGTGTCTGATCCTGGAGTGGACACTCCCCACCCTTGTCGCACACCGGGCAGTCGAGGGGATGGTTGACGAGGAGGAACTCGAGCACGCCCTCTTGTGCCTTCTTCACCACGTCGGAGCGGGTGTGCACCACCATGCCATCGGTGACCGAGGTGGTGCACGAGGTGGTGAGCAACCGGCCGCGGGGCCCCTCGATCTCGACGAGGCACATCCGGCACATCCCCACCGGCTTCATCCGGGGGTGCCAGCAGAACCGGGGGATGTAGGTCCCGTTCTCCTCGGCGGCCTTGATCAGCAGTTGACCGCCGGGGACCGAGACCTCGCGGCCGTCGACGGTGATCTTCACCGGGTCAGACACCTGCGGTCACCCCCCCGGGGATCATGGCGGCCACCTCGTCGCGGAAGTGCTGCATGATCGAGGTGATCGGCGACACCGCCGACGGGCCCAGCGGGCAGATCGTCGTCATCGCCGGCGGCCAGCGCAGCCCCGGGCTGATGTTGTCGCACACGTCGAGCAACAGGTCGAGATCGGCGGGGCGGCCCCGCCCGGCGAGGACCCGCTCCAGGATCCGCTGCAACCAGGTAGTGCCCTCACGGCACGGGGTGCATTGGCCGCACGACTCGTGGGCGAAGAACCGGACGATGCTGAGCGCCGCCGCCACCACGTTGGTGGTCTCGTCCATGACGACGACCGCACCGGAGCCTGCCATCGAGCCGAGACGGGCGATGTCGTCGAGGGTCACCGGTTCGTCGAGCACCTCCGGGGTGAACCATGGAGCCGAGGCGCCGCCGGGAATCCAGCACTTGAGTCCTTTGCCGCTGCGGATGCCGCCGCCCACCCCGTAGATGAGGTCGCGCCACGACATCCCCATCACGATCTCGTAGTTCCCCGGCTTCACCACGTGTCCGGAGAGCGAGAGCAGGCGGGTCCCCCGCGAGCCCTCGGGACCGATGGCGTCGTAAGCGGCACCCCCATTGGTGATGATCCAGGGGATGTTGGAGATCGTCTCCACGTTGTTCACGATCGTCGGCTTGGCGTAGAGCCCGGCCACCGCGGGGAAGGGCGGCTTGATCCGCGGCTCGCCGCGCTTGCCCTCGAGGGCGTTGAGCATCGCCGTCTCCTCGCCGCAGATGTAGGCCCCGGCGCCGAGGTGCACCGTGACGTCGAGGGCGAAGCCGCTCCCCAGGATGTCGCGGCCCAGGTACCCGACGGCGTAGGCCTCGTCGACGGCCTGCTGCACCCGGCGGGCCGACCGGGAGTACTCGCCGCGGATGAAGACGAAGGCATGGTTTACCGCGAGAGCGAAGGCGGAGATGATCGCGCCCTCGATCATCTGGTGCGGATCGCGCTCGAGCAGCTGGCGATCCTTGAAGGTGCCGGGCTCCGACTCGTCGGCGTTGATCACCAGGTACCTCGGCCGGGCGGGGGCGAGGAAGCCCCACTTGACCCCGGTGGGGAAACCGGCGCCGCCGCGGCCCCGCAGGTTCGAGGCCTTCACCTCGGCGACGATCTCCTCGGGCTTCATCCCCAGCGCTTTGCGCAGCGCGGTGTAACCGCCGGTTGCCTCGTACCGCGACATGGTGTGCGAGTCGGCGGGGTGCGCCTCCATGCGGGTGGTGAGGATGCGGTCGGTCACGACCCACCCCCGGCGGTGCCGAGCGGACCGAAGGCGGGAAAGGGACCGACCGCTCCAATCGGGTCGGGCGGTCCGGCGTCGAACGAGCGCCTGCCGCCGAACCGCTGCTGCAGGTCGTCGCTGCGGATCACGACAGGACGGGAGGACTCCTCCCCCTCCCTCAGGGAGGGGGATGGGGGGAGGGTTTGCAGCCACCGGCACAACTCCCGCCCCTTCTCGGGGGTGACCCCCTCGACCAACTCGTAGTCGACCTGCACCGCGGGGGCGCCCCCGCAGGCGCCGATGCACTCCACCGACTCGATGGTGATCGAGCCGTCGCGTGCGGTCTCGCCGGCGGGCACGCCGGTCTCATCGCTGACCGCGGCGAGTACCTCCCTGCCCCCGAGGAGGTGGCAGGAGATCGAGGTGCACACCGACACGACGTGGGCGCCGACCCGGCGCTTGTACATCGTGTGGAAGGACGCCACCGACTCCACCTGCACCGATGTCATCCCGGTGAGATCGGCGACGCGGCGCATCCCCTCTTCGGTGAGCCGGCCGTCCTCGCGCATCGCGATGTAGAGCAGGGGCATCACCGCCGACCGCCGCTCCGGGTAATGGGCGAGGACGGCCTCGGCACGCTGCATGGTGTCGGGAGGCCAAGTCATGGGTACGCCTCCCTGCGGGAGGCAGATGGCAGATAGCAGATGGCAGGGCGTGCAGCCTGCAGCTTGCATCCCCGTACCGCGATCTCTTGTCGGGCAACGGGAAACGGGAAACGGGCAACGGGCAACGATCTCATCGGTCCACGTCCCCCATCACCGGGTCGGCGGAGGCGAGGGCCGCGATCATGTCGGCAATGAGGGAATCGGTGAGCATTGCAGGGAGCGCCTGAACGTGGGCGAAGGACGGCCCGCGCACGTGGAGCCGCCACGGCTTGGCGTCCCCGTTGGACACCAGGTACATCCCCAACTCGCCCCGGGCCGACTCGACCGCCTGATAGGTCTCGCCGGCGGGCACCTTGAACCCCTCGGTGAAGATCTTGAAGTGATGGATCAACGCCTCCATCGACTGATCGATGCGGGCGCGCGGCGGCGGGGTCACCTTGCGGTCTTCGGTGCGGTAGTCGCCGCGGGGCATCGTGTCGCGCGCCTGCTTCACGATGCGCAGCGACTGGCGGATCTCCTCGAAGCGCACCAGGAACCGGTCGTAGACGTCCCCGCCGGAGAACACCGGCACCTCGAAGTCGTACTGCTCGATCCCCGAGTAGGGGAACGCCGTGCGCACGTCGTATCCGATCCCGGAGGCGCGGGCGAGGGGCCCGGTGATGCCGTAGGCGTGAATCTCCTCGGGGGCGAGCACGCCGACGCCCTTGGTCCGTTCCAGGAAGACCGGGTTGTCGAGCAGCAGCGACTCGTAGTCGGCGAGCCCGGTGAGCACCCCGGAGATGATCCCGTCGACGTCCTCCTCCCACCCGTCGGGGAGGTCGGCGGCCACGCCGCCGGGGCGGATGTAGTTGTGGTTCATCCGCAGCCCTGTCGTCTTCTCGAAGAAGGCGAGCACGAGTTCCCGCTCCCGCCACCCATAGATCATCATCGAGAGCGCCCCGATGTCGAGACCGGTGGTGGCGCTCCACAGCAGGTGGCTGGCGACCCGGTTGAGTTCGGTCATCATCACCCGGATCGCGTCGGCGCGTTCCGGCACCTCGATCCCCAGCAGCCGCTCGGTGGCCAGCGAGAAACACAGCTCGTTGTGGAGCGGGGACAGGTAGTCCATCCGGGTGACGTTGGTCGGGCCCTGCATGAAGGAGAGGGCCTCGGCCGTCTTCTCCATCCCGGTGTGGAGGTATCCGATGATCGGCTTCACCCGCCGGATCGTCTCGCCGTCGAGCTCGATCTGGAGACGGAGCACCCCGTGGGTGGCGGGGTGCTGCGGCCCCATGTTGATGATCTGGATCTCGTCCCCCGACGGCTCCACACGCCGCTCGTAGTCGTCGACGACCAGCGTGCCCATCTGCCCGGCGAGGACGGTGCCGGAGTCGTCGGCGAGCATCTCCTGGGCGCCCTCGTCGGTGAACCGCCCCATATCGGACGGCGCCTCGGTCCCGCTCATCCAGAGATCGTGAACGGTGCGACGTGACGAGGCCGGCGGCACGGAGGTTTCGGCAGGGGCGTGCTGGGTGCTCGGTAGCGCTTCGAGGTCGCCGGTGACGACGTCGGGAGGATTGCTCATGTCGCCCGGTTCGCTTCCTTGAACTGCACCGGCACCGATCCCACCGGGGTGTCCTTGCGCAACGGATGTCCCTGCCAGTCGTCGGGGAGCAGGATCCGGGTCAGATCGGGGTGGCCGGCGAAATCGATCCCGAAGAGATCGAAGGCCTCGCGCTCGTAGAAGTCGGCCCCGGCGAACACCCCGGTGATGCTCGGCACGCTGGCGTCGTCACCGGGGACGCCGACCAGCAACCGAATACGCTCCGGGGGGTCGAGCGACAGTAGGCCGACCACCACCTCGAAGCGCGGATCCCGGGTGAGGTAATCGACGGCGCACAGGTCGATGAACATGGTGAACCCGGCGTCGCGCGCCGCGGTCACCGCTGCGACCAGCGACTCCCGCGGCACCCGAACCACGGTCTGGCCGAGCGAGTCCGCGACGACGGCACCCTCCATCGACGCGGCCACCGTCTCGACTCGCGTCATCGCCCCGACCTCGCCGCCGCCTTGATCTGCTCCTGGAGCGTGAGGATGCCGTGCATCAGCGACTGCGGTCCCGGCGGGCACCCGGGAACGTAGACGTCGACCGGCACCACCTGGTCGACGCCCTGGACCAGGGCGTAGTTGTTGAACATGCCTCCGGTGGAGGCGCAGGCGCCCATGGAGATGACCCATTTCGGCTCGGCCATCTGGTCGTAGACCTGGCGCAGCACCGGGGCCATCTTCTGCGACACCCGGCCGGCGACAATCATCAGATCGGCCTGGCGGGGCGACGCCCGGAACACCTCCATCCCGAACCGGGAGAGGTCGTTGTGCGCGGCGCCCGTCGCCATCATCTCGATGGCACAGCAGGCGAGGCCGAACGACGCCGGCCACATCGATCGGGTGCGCGCCCACGCCACCGCCCTGTTCAGGGACGCGGTGAGGAAGTTGGGCGGTCCCGCCGGCTGCGCCACTAGGCGGCCTCCTCGAGTTCCCGTTCGACCACCAACCGGCGGCGGCGACGGGCGAGATTCCAGTCGAGGGCTCCCCGCTTCCAGACGTACACCAGCGTCTCAGCGAGCAGCAGCGTGAACACGCTGACGGCGCCAATCCCGTACCAACCGAGATCGTGGAACCGCACCGCCCACGCGAAGAGGAAAACGATCTCGATGTCGAAGATCACGAACAGCATCGCCACGAGATAGAACTTCACCGGGAAGCGTTGCACCGGATCCTGGAGCGGGACGATGCCGCACTCGTACGGTTCGAGCTTCTCCGGGGTCGGGTTGTTCGGTGTGAGCAGCCGCGAAAGGACCAGCGACACCGCCGAGAATCCGACGGCGATCCCGAACATGATGGCGATGGGGAGGTAGTCAGTAAGCGACATGTCTCCGGCGGATCGCGGACGAGGAGGAGATTAGGGCGCGCGGGGGGCGGGAAAGCCGAGAAAGGTCCACAGTCCATAGTCCATCGTCGATCGCCTCCCGCTGCCCGCTTCCCGGTGCCCGAACCCGGCGCGTGCTTGGCCAATTGCCAATTGCGGCCGAGTGCAACGAGGCCGCAGGCACCGCGCCGGGTTCTTCGATTCGTTAGCCTCAGCGGCCACTCGAGAAAGGGAGTGGGAACGTGACCTTCAGCGATTTCTTCGATCGTCTGGGGAATCTCGACTGGTTGGCGGTCCTCGTCGGCGCCATCGTGTTCATGGTCCTCGGCGCGCTCTGGTTCGGGCCGCTGTTCGGGAAGCAGTGGTCGGCCGGTACCGGCAAGCCGAGGATGAGCGGCATCCCCCAGGCCAACAAGCTCGTGGGGACCTTTGCGTACTCCTTCGTCGTCAGCGCCGGCGTCAACTACTTCGGCGTGCTCGATGACATCGAGCACGCCGTCGTCAGCGCCATCCTGCTCGGCGTCTTCATGATCGGCGCGGCGGCGTATGCCGCGGTCGTGTGGATGGACGAGAAGGTTGGCGTATGGATCATCAACGTGGGGTTCTGGTTCGTCGGCATCGCGGTGGTCAACTTCGTCCAGGGGCTGCTCGCCTAGGCGATTCCTCAGTGAGAAACCAAGACCGGGCCGGTTCGCAAGAACCGGCCCGGCTTGTTGATGGTTCCGAGGGAGGTGTAGCAGGGCGGTCCGTTTCTCCCTCCGGAGGGGGAGGAAACGGTCTCGTCCGCCAGCGTGCGTAAATGTCACCCGAGGTGTGGGTAGGCGTCCCGGCGGTGCGGATGGCTCGTCGCAGTACCTACATGCGGGCCGCGACGATGCCCGCCTCCCATCCCGGTGCCCGGCCACCCGCCGGAGGCCGGAGCTCGTGCATCGGCAATTCGCAACTACCGAGCAGCCACGAGATCACCGAGTTCGAGTTCCACATCTCGCCAGCGCGCAACTCGTCCCGCCCCCAGATCCGGGCCGGCACCGAAGCCACCAGGTCGAGGAGGCGCCGCGCCCGAAGGGGGTCGTTGCTCAGGACGTGCGGACTTGCCACCGCGGCGCCGACGTCCGCGATGAGGCCGTCACGCCAGCAGCGGACCTCGTAGCGAAACGGCCGGAAACGGGCCAGCCTGCGACTGAAGACGGGGCCCTCCACCACGACCCCACGCGATGCGATGTCGGTGTCTGGGCTTGGCCACGCATTCTCCACGATGAACCGGTCCCCGGCCACACGCACTTCGAGTGCCGTGTGATAGAGGTCGAGTGGTCGCCTTCGCTCGATGCGCGCCTTGATGGCCTCGTACACGCGCCCGTTCAGACGAACGAATCCGGCGCCACCGGCGCCGAGGGGAATCCAGTACAAATCGATGCTCGTAGCGGAGGGTTCAGGCGACAACGGCGATTCACCGATCACGAGGCAACGCTACCGCGACAAGTCCGTAACAGGGTTGTCGGGCGTCACCACCCTCCCCTCCGCCAGCGTGCGGGAATGACACCTGAGGTCGGAGACGGAACCAGCAGATGTAGCCTTCGGAATGTGGACGGAAACACCGGGGCCGCCCGATCGCGGCCATCGCAAAGGCGTTCTTTGGCATCCAGTCAGGGACTGCGATGAGCGACTGGGTCGTTGTTGTCGACTGGGTGCCGCTTCTCGAAGCGGAACCACTGTTTCGAGAATGGCTCCGATCGCACGACCTGGCAGAGGATGACCTTGATCTCGAAGCGCTCTGGGTCGACACGGGTCGCGGCTCCGGGACTGATCTTCGTCGCTACCGGGTGACCCGCGCGGAACTGGAGCGCCTCAAGATCGACCCGAAAGCTCGCCCATGAGCCGCCGAGGACAAGCCGCCTTCATCGTCCGTGGAGGTGTCGGGCTCCTCGATGCGGTGAGAGGCTCGGACATGCACCGACGAGTGTACGAACGGTCCCCTCCGCCAGCGTGCGTAAATGTCACCCGACGAGTCCCGCAGGGGATTCCTGCCTCTGTCCGCGATTGCGTCTTCCCAGCCCGGTTCCGTGGTGGTGACGAGCTCATCGCCACGGAGTACTGTCTCGCCCCACGCAAATGACGAAAAGCGGCGTGCATTAAGTCCTTCTCAGCTACCACAGCGGGGCCAGGCGTGAGCACTTCTACTTCTGGTGATGAGTCTGGTGGGCCAGGGCGTTGGGTCGGGAAATGGGTAGGCGCCGTCGCCGCAGTCGCCTTGATCGCGGTCTTGACGGCCGGACCGAATCCCAACGGCACCTGGGTCGGGTTTGGCCTGTTGTTCTGCGCGTTACTAGTGCTCGCCGCCATCAGGGGTCGATGGATCAAAGGTCTGCTCATCGCTCTGGCGTGGTACGCCTTGGCCGT
>DATDRW010000090.1:0-41178 GCA_035291545.1 Acidimicrobiia bacterium | reverse complement strand
GCCTGCAGGCGCTCCGAGTCGTTCACGCGACCCGCACCGTGCCGGCATGATCCCCGGTGAATCGTCCGATCACCGCGGCGAACACCGCACCCCGGGTGAGACCGGAGAGGAGCGCACCGACCCGCTCCTCGCCGATGAGCCGGAACACGCCGGCGTCGTCCGATCCGTGGATCCCGACGAGGACATCCGGATGCCGGGTGGCCGGTAGGTCGTCTAAACGGCGCAGGACCTGCGCCAACTCACCAGGGGCGAGCTTGCAGGCGCAGCCTGCCCCGTGCGAGTACGACGTGAGACGCTCCACGGTCACCTCCTCGCGGCCGAGGGTACCGCCGCGAACAGCGCGCCCCTCGATTGGCAATTGGCAATTGGCAATTCGCAATTCGTCCAGAGAGACGGACCTGGTTGAGTTCGGAGGCAATGGGCAATGGGCGATACCGCGTCGAGCGCCTCTTGCGGGCAACGGGCAACGGGCGACCGGCGACGGGCAACGGGAAACGGGCAACAGGAAACGGGCAACGGGCGACGGGCGACGGGCGACGGGCGACGAAGAAACCACACGAGTGGAACTTGGCTCTCGCGCTCACTAGCGTGCGAACCGCCGATGACGCCGACTACCTCCGCCAAGATCGCCTTCATCGGATCTCACTCGGTGCGCAAGACCAACGCCGTCCACTCGTTCGCGGGAGCCGTCGGCCGCAGTGGGCACAGCGTCGAGGTGGGTCGCGAGGTGGTCCGGTTCAACCCCCTCGGGTTCAACGAGGGAGCGACTCCGGAGGCGCAACTCTGGGTGCTCATGACGCAGATCCAGCAGGAATTGGAGCTCCGCAAACGGGCCGATGTCCTGGTGACCGACCGGGCCGTGGTCGACAACTTTGCCTACTTCCTCCGAGTGACGGGGGGCGCCGATCCCTTCGACGTCGAGCCGCTGGTGCGCCGATGGTCCCGAACCTACAACCTCTTCGTGCGGTTGTTCCCGGATGTCGCCCTACTCCCCGACGGGGTGCGCAGCACCAACGACGCCTTCCGGGATGAGATCGAGGCGATCCTCGATCAGATCGTGCCCGAATACGTGAGCGACGATCGCCTCATCACCGTCAAGGCGTCGGAGGTCAACGAGACCTTCGACTGGGCGGCGATCGTGGAGCACCTCATCGGCCTTCCTGCGGCCGTTCGCTGACGGCGGGGGCGCTCGACAGGCGTCCTACGCTCCGCCCATGATCTCGGTCGACGACTTTCGCGCCGAGGCCCGCGGCTGGCTCGAGGCAAACGTTCCCCTCCGCACCATCGAGGACAATCCCGCCGTGTTGTTCCCGGAGCGGGCCGACGAGGCCGGGTACGTGGAGCGGTCCCGGCACTGGCAGGCCCGAGTCGCCGAAGCGGGGTTCACCGGCATCACCTGGCCGAAGGCCTATGGGGGACGCGACCTCACTCCGATCCATCAGATCGCCTGGACCCAGGAGTCCGCTCGCTACGACCTTCCGGTCGAGATCTTTGGGATCGGCATCGGGATGGGCGGACCCACCGTCCTCTCCTGGGGCACCGATGAGCAAAAGGAGCGCTGGCTGCGGCCGATGCTGCGCGGCGAAGAGATCTGGTGCCAATTGTTCTCGGAGCCGAACGCCGGGAGTGACGTCGCCTCGGTGCAAACCCGCGCCGTGCGCGACGGTGACGAATGGGTCGTGAATGGGCAGAAGGTGTGGACCAGCGGCGCCCACTACTCCAAGTGGGGCATGCTGATCGCCCGCTCCGACCCCGACGTCCCCAAGCACGGCGGGATGACGTACTTCATCATCGACATGGAACAACCCGGTGTCGTCGTGAGGCCATTGCGCCAGATGACCGGCGGCTCCAACTTCACCGAGGTGTTCTTCGACGACGCCCGGGTGCCCGCCGACGCGGTGCTCGGGTCTCCGGGGATGGGATGGTCGATCGCCGTCACCACGCTGATGAACGAGCGTGCCTCGATCGGGGCACTCGGGGCACTGGCCGGAGCCTCCGGCAACGAGGCCCTGCTGAGACTGCTCGCCGAGGTCGCCCGGGTGACCGGGGTCGACCCCAGGTCGGATCCCGTGATGCGGGACCGGGCAGTCGACATCATGGTCCGTACCCGGGTGCTGGCATTCCACGCCGGACGGATCATCGCCAAGATCGAGCGCGGCGAGATCCCCACCGCCGAGGGGTCCGTCGCCAAACTCGCCATCGGCGACCTGCTCGATCGGATCGCCAACTTTGCAGTGGAGGCGCAGGGCGGCCGGGGCATGCTCGCCGGAGCCGACGCCCTGGCGGGAGGCCAGTGGACGCTCGCCTTTCTCGGGTATCCCGGAATCCGTATCGCCGGGGGAACCGACGAGATCATGCGCAACATCATCGGGGAGCGGGTGCTCGATCTGCCCCGCGAGCCCCGCACGGATCGCGAGCCGGCGTTCGCACAACTCGCCAAGAACACTTGATTTGTGTCGCCGCCATCGTGCGGTAGCATTCCGGCCCCGGTGGCCCCTTTACCGGGGCCACCCCACCCGCAGGTCCTCGTGCCCCCCTCGAGGGCCTGCCACCCACCGGGATCGGCCCGCGGTTTCCACCGCGGGCCGATCCTTGGTCGGCTCCCCGTCGCCCGTCGCCCGTCGCCCGTCGCCCGTTACCCGTTACCCGTCGCCCGCGATGCTCCCTGCCGGCAAGGGACCCGATCCCCGGTGGCCGCCGCGGCGTGGGTCCGAGCCGCACGGTCACCGTGATCGGGGCTGCATGCTGCATGCAGCAGGCTTTCCGGCTGGAGGCTGGAGGCTGGAGGCCGACCCCCTGCTTGAATCGCCACACCGATGAAGCTGCGACTCCGCCGTCCCCGGGATCTCGCCGTGGCGCTGCGCGACCTGGCGCGCCGCCGGCCGGCTGAGGCCGCCGACTACTTCGACGCGCACGAGGCCGAATGGACCGCGCTCGCCGGGTCGGACCCGCAGGACGCCGCCGACATCCTCGAGGCGATCGACGAGGAGAGTGCCGCCGAGTTGATGTCCGACCTCGAGCCGGGCGATGCGGCCGACGTGCTGGAGGAGATGCACGAGCAGGCGGCCGCCGAAGTGCTCGAGGGGCTCAGCCTTTCGGATGCGGCCGCGGCCGTAACCGAGCTCCCGCCCGAGGAGGCGGCCGACATCGTCGGCCACCTCGATTCGGGGGCCCGCGACGCAATCTTCGACGCCATGGAGCACGGGCGCGTCGATGAGATCCTCGACATCCTCAGGTATCCGGCGGACTCCGCCGGAGGATTGATGATGCCCGATCCCGCCACGCTCTCCACAGGAATGAGCGCCGGGGAAGCGATCGAGGCTCTGCGCCGGCTCCACGAGGGTCTCGAAAACATGAACTACGTGTACGTCGTCGAGCGCGACGGGCGCCTCGCCGGGGTCGTGTCTTTCCGCGAGCTCGTGTTCGCCCGTCCCCTGACTGCTCTTGACGATGTGATGGTCACAAAGCCGGTGACCGTTCGTCCGGAGGCGGACCGCGAGCAGGTGGCGGACCTGATCCAGCGCTACGGGCTCCTGGCGCTGCCGGTTGTCGACGCCCGCAACGTGCTGCTCGGGATCGTCGCGATCGACGACGTCATCGAAGCGGTACAGCGCGAGGCCAGCGAGGACATTGCGGCAATGGTGGGCGCCGGTGTCGAGGAGACCATCTACACGCCGTTCCACAGGTCGGTACTGCACCGGCTCCCGTGGACGGCGGTGAACCTGGGCACCGCCCTCGCGGTGGCGCTGGTGGTGAGCCGATTCGAGCCGATCATCAGCGAGGTGGCGGTGCTCGCCGCATACATGCCCGTGGTGGCGTCGGTGGGAGGCAACAGCGGAGCACAGAGCCAGGCGGTGGTCATCAGGGCGATGGCGGTCGACGGGGTCCCCGGCGGGCAGATCCGGAGGGTCCTCACCCGCTCGCTCCTCATCGGCCTGGTCAACGGGTTTGCGGTCGGCGTGATGTCCGGCCTCATCGCCGGCGGATTCACCCACAGCCCGCGGATCGGCCTCGTGATAGCTCTGGCGGCCCAGGCGAACCTCGTGATCGCCAATCTCGCCGGAAGCAGCATCCCCCTGGTGTTGTACCGGCTCGGTCAGGACCCGGCGATGGCCTCGAACATCTTCATGACGATGATCACCGACATGGTCGGGTTCGGCGGGTTCCTGGCGATCGCCACCGTCATGCTCTGAGGACGACGCCCGACGCCGGACACCTGTCGCCCGTCGCCCGTCCCCCTCACCCCCAGGCCCTGGCCCCTCGGCACCCGTCACCCGACGCCCGTTCCTTTGTCGTCAGTCCTCAGTCGGAGTCAGGCTCCAGCCTCGCCGGGCACTCCGACGGGGCTGCACGCTGCATGGTGCACGCTTCCCAGGCGCGCACCACCGTCACTCGACCGCGGCGACCACCTCCCCCGCCTCACGCCAGTTCTCCCGAGCCTCGCTTGCTGAGACCAGCGCCACCATCAGGGCGGCGACCGGATCCGCCCACCACCACTCCAACAGCGCGTTGAGCGCGAGCCCGATCGTCGTGCCGGTGGCGAGCATCCCGTCGAGGAACGTGAGCGTTGCCTCGGAGTGGAGCGGCGCCGAGTCGAGCCGACGGGCGATGCGCCGTTTGGCGACGGCGAGCCCGAACATCACGAGCGCGGTGATCGTGAGATAGGCGATTCCCCAGGGCGACTCGCCGGGTCGCCGCCCCGTGGCCAGGTCCCGCATCGCCACCGTAAACAGGGTGAGGGCCAGCACCCAGAACGCAACCGCCACAAGGCGCAACGCCCGCGCGGTACGCCCGGGGTGGTCCACCGGGTGACCCGGAGCGATGTGCCATACGACGACGGACGATGCGAAGACCTCGATGACCGAGTCGGCTCCGAAGCCGATCAGCGCCAGCGAGGCCGCGGCGATTCCGAGCCCGATGGTGAGGACCGCCTCGCCGAGGTTCCAGGCGATGGTGGCGTACTCGAGCCGCAGCGCAATGCGCTGGAGTCGGCTGCGTTCCGGGTCGGGCATCGCCCGATGGTGCCACGCAGGCCCGGGATGCGGGCAACTCCGGTCGGGCCGAAGGGCACATTGGTGGAGGTCGACACCCCCAAACAGATCAGGGGCCGGGCGAACCCGACCCCTGATCTCCGATCAGATCTGCGTTGTTAGCGAGAACGCTCTTTGGCGAGATTCACGGTCAATTGACGACCGTCGACGCTCTTCCCGTTGAGTGCCCCGATGGCCTTGCTGGCCGCATCGGCCGACGCCATCTCGACGAAACCGAAACCGCGGCTGCGGCCGGTGTCCCGATCCTCGACGACCTGCGCCTTGGTGACTTCGCCGTGCTCGGCGAACATCTTCCGCAGATCGGCAGATGTGGTGTTGAACGTGAGATTTCCCACGTAGATATTGGTGGACATGTCTGCTCCTTCGAGAAGCGAGAGAACCGTCTGAATGGAACGCCCCGCAGAAGGGTCCCGATTCGCAGTGCGAAGGAGGGACGTACTGCGGCGACCTCACTCGACGGAACTAAAGGAGCGAAGACCGGCGCCACACGCACCAGGCGTGTACTGCTTACACAATAGCCGATTCTGACGGGACGCGGAAGGCCTTTTTCGAACTGCCCGGTAGCGTCGTAACCCACATGATCCGCCGGAGCACCGCCTGTGCCGCAACCCTGGTCGCCCTCGGCCCGCGGTTCGACCGGATCGTGGAGGACAACTCGGTCGAATCGTTGCGAGGAGCGGGTCCCGGTATACCGGATCGGCTCGGTGACCATCGTCCTCATCGCCGCCGGCGCCACCCTCGCCGCCGCCGTGGTGTGGTGGACGGCGAGACGGAAGTGACGTGAACGACCCGCTCGCACGGGTCGCGGCTGCGCGGGTGGGACGACTGGCCACCGTCGACAAGAGGGGCGAGCCCCACATCGTGCCGATCGTGTTCGCCCTGGACGGCAACCGCATCGTCACCGCAGTCGATCACAAACCGAAGCGAACCACCGACCTGAAGCGACTTCGCAACATCGCGGCCAACCACCGTGCCTCGGTGCTCGTTGACCACTACGACGAAGACTGGTCCCACCTGTGGTGGGTACGGGTGGACGGTCCGGTCGAGATCGTCACCGCGGGACCGGAGTTCGACGCCGCGATCGCCCTTCTCGCCGCAAAGTACCCGCAGTACCGCGAGCAGCCCCCACAAGGCCCCGTGGTCGCGGTGACGCCGGAACGGGTCACGGCGTGGGAGGCCGAATGAGGCGCTTCCCGTCGCCCGCCGGAAACGTCGCGATCTTGCGGGTAGCGGCTACGGGCCGCCGGCCGACCACTCCTCGAACGACACGCCCTCCATCCACTCCGTGAAATGGACGGCGCGGTGGCGCTCCTTGACCGCGGCGAATAGGTCGCCCGTGGGTGTCGTCGCCAGTTCGTGACGGACCAGATCGAGCTGCGGCTCCCATCCGCGCGCCCCCAGGACCTCGTCGACCCCGTTGTGCCAATCGGGCAGTGCGGGCCGGCCGATCGCAAAGTACGCCGCCAGTTTTCGCGCCAGGCGCACCGCCTTGCGCAGCGCCCTCGCCTGCACCCGATCGTGGCTGATCGCCTCGGACGCCTCCTCCATCCATTCTGCGAGCGAGGACTCGTCGACGCCGGCAGGCGACTCGACGGCGCGCCGGTAGAGGTTGTCGACCAGCTCGAGGGCGTCGAGTGCGCTCACACCGCGGCGACGATCTCAGGAAGGAGATCCCGATAGCCGGCAAGATGCTCCCTACGCTCGCGGTGCAGCGAGGTCACGATGTCGGCGTACTCGACGGAGCGTTGCTGGCGCTGATAGAGGAGCCGCGGCTGCAGCAACTCGACATCGTCGACACCGGGCACCGATGCCGCCACCTCGTAGCCGAAGTCGGGGTCGGTGACCCATTCGATCCCGCCGTGAGCGATGGCCGCAACGATCGCCGCCGAGATCGCGGGCGTGATCTTGCAGGACTGTTCGTCGCCGTCGGGACCGCCGACCCTCCCCGTGTTGAGCACAAAGCCCTCGACGTGGCAGGTATCGAGCAGCTCCCGCAGCCGGTTGGCCTGCCACTCGTGCCGATAGGCGAAGAACGGATTGGTTCCGGGAACCCTGAGAGACTTGCCCGCCTCGGCCTTGCCGCCGGCGCTGGTGCCCTGGGTCTCCCCGAGCATGAAGTAGGCCGCGGCCTGGTCCTTGGTCAGGCGGGTCACGGCCGGGATGATGTTGGAGTTGCGGTTGAGGATGAGCATGAAGTCCGCGACCTCGACGTTGACCGGCGCCACGAACCCGGGGATGTCGGCAGCAGCGATCACGGCTCGGCCGTTCTCGGTGTGCGACCGGTCGAACCAGTCGAGCCTGCCGGAGGGGTCGATCGCCACGTTCTCGAGGTAGGAACCGCGTTGGGTAGCGCCATACCAAACCGAGGGCTCCGACTCGGGAGTCAGCCCGTACACCTTGGCGAACGTCCCTGCCTCGGTGCCGTACACCCTGCCGCCCGGATAGAGCGCCACGAAGTCGTCCTGCACCGGGGCTCCCCCGCCTGCCCGGGAAAAAGTGGTCGTGGTCTTGCCCGTGCCGGACAGGCCCACTACGAGACCCACCCGCGGTCGGTCTCCGTCGCCGACCAACTTGAGGCCGCTGTGCATCGCCAGTCCGCCGCGGCGGTACATGGCTGCGTCCCACATCCTCAGCCCACCCATCTTCGACTCGCCGAAGTAGTCGGCGTTGAACACCCGGGTGACCCCGGCGTCGAGGTCGACCAGGATGCCCCGGTCCTCCGGGAACCCGGGTGCCGGGAGGTTCGGCGTGTAGATGACGGTCAGTTCGGGCTCGGCGCCGTCCTCGGCGGGAAAGTAGAGCAGACGTTGCATGGCGGCGAGGTTGGCGTTCGACCGTTCCACGACGAGCCGGGTGCGCATGCGAGCCGCCGGGTGATCGCCGATGTACCCATCGAGCACGATCATGTCGCGCCCCTCGATGAAGGCGTCCTGGGACGCGGCCAGGGAGTCGTACTGTTCGCGCGAGATCACCGGATCCGTGTGATTGTGCGGCTCGTCCGACACGATGAAGGTCGATCCCTTGGAGCGGGCGGTGACGGTCGTGATCACGTCGAGGTTGGCGTACTCGGTGAGATGCGCCGTCGGCTGAGCCGCGGTGAGTTCCCGCAGCTCGGAGGCGCCGGGGTTGGTGAGCACCGACCGTGCACGGATCTCCATGAACCCCTCTCCCCGACCGCGAAGGCCGACAGTCTACGGAATCGGGCCCGGTCGTGAACCGGCCGTCTCCTCCTGCACGATGGCGGTGAACGCCGCGGCGAGCCGGCCGGCCATCGGACCGCCGGGGATGAGGTTCTCCCCCACCTGCGCGACCGGGCTCACCTGCTTGTTGGTCGACAGCGCCACGACCTCGTCGGCCGAGATGACCCGGTCGAGCGGGTAGCGACCCTGCTTCACCGGGAGCCCGAGACGCCCGCAGCACTCGAACAGCACGTCCCGGGTGATCGAGGGGAGGATCCCGAGGTCGAGCGACGGGGTCTCCACCCGGCCCCCCCTGACCCAGGCAAACGAGAAGGTCGGCCCCTCGAGCACCACCGCGTCGGGGGTGACGAGCATGGCATCGTCGAAACCCGCACGCCTCGCCCGGTCGGTGGCGGCCATGTTGGGGGCGTACGAAGTCCACTTCACACCGGCGTAGCCCCCCGAGTCGGTGGCCGGATGCCAGGGCGCCACCACCGGCATGACCCTGATGCGATCCGGTGCGAGCGGCAAGGGCTCCCACATGACGATCGTGCGGGGGGGAGCGGTCACCGACAGATCGCGGCCGCCTCCCGTGAGGATCACCCGCACCTGCCCGTCCCCCCGGGTGGCGGCTACCCGCCCCATGTCGCCGGCGATCGCGGCCCGGTCCGGAACCTCGATCGCCAGCGCAGCCGCGCTGTGCTCGAGTCGGTCGAGGTGACGATCGAGGCGAAACAGGTCGCCGCGGTACGAGCGCACCAGCTCGAACACGCCGAACCCGCGGATGACCGCCCAGTCGAACACCGACACTGAGGCCGTCCGCTCGTCGCGCGCGACGCCGTCGATGATCACCCGCATCGCGGCGAGCCTAGCCAGGGGTCGGCAGGCGTCCGGCCGGGGGCTCGGGACCGCGATCCCTTCCGAATGACCCGTACCCTCTCGGGGCGTGAGCAACCGGTCCACTCCTCCCGACGCACTCGGCGGCACTCTCTGGCACGACCATCCGGAACGGATCGGCGCCGCCCTCGAGGCACTGCGCACGGGGCCCGAACCGCGAGCAACCGCCGTCCGCATCGCCCGCGTGCTCGAAGCCGGTCCTGCGCTGGCGGCCGCCTCGCTCGAGGATCCCGAATTGGCGGCGCGGATCGTCGCCGTGTGCGGTGCGGGCCGCGCCCTTGCCGGCATCGCCGCGGCACTCGGCGACGATGCGCTGACACCGCTTGCTGCCCGGACGGTGCCCGACCCGGTGATCGTCCTCGATCCCGGGGACCCGACCGGATCACTTCGGCGCCAGGTGGGTGCAGGCCTGCTGCGAATCGCCGGACTCGACCTCACCCGGAAGATCGACATGCCGGCCGTGGGCGCCGCCCTGAGCGACCTCGCCGACGCAGCCACGCGCGTCGCGCTCGACGCGGCCCTGGACACAGTGCCCGGAGCGCGCATCGCGGTGATCGCGCTCGGCAAGTGGGGTGGCCGCGAGCTCAACTACGCCTCCGACATCGATCTCGTGTTCGTCCACGAGGGCGAAACAGATGCCGCCGTCAGGGCGGGTGCAGCGTTCATCGGTCTGATGGCGAAACGGACGACCGAGGGTGTCGCCTTCCGCGTCGACACCGACCTGCGCCCGGAAGGCTCGGCCGGGCCGCTGTCTCGCACGCTCGACTCGTACCGCGCCTACTGGAAACAGTGGGCCCGCACCTGGGAGTTCCAGGCGTTGCTGAAGGCACGGCCGGCCGCCGGCGACCCCGAGCTCGCGGCAGGGTTCCTGGAGGCGTCCCGACCCTTCGTGCACCCGGAGACGCTCGGGGCCGAAGCGGTGCGCGAGATCCGGGCGATGAAGGCGCGAGCCGAGCGCCTGGTGAAAGGACCGGACGAACTGAAACGCGGGGTCGGCGGGATTCGCGACGTCGAGTTCGCCGTCCAACTGCTCCAGCTCGTCCACGGCCGGGCCGACCCTGCGCTGCGTTCCGCCAACACACTGGAAGCGCTGGGACACCTCGGTGCCGGAGGCTACGTCCGACCCGAAGACGCCGGAGAGCTGAGCGCAGCCTACCGGTGGCTCCGCGACGTCGAACACCGGGTGCAGTTGCAGGACCTGCGCCAGACCCACACCGTGCCCCCCGATCCTCCCGGCCGGGAACGGCTCGCCAAGGTGATGGGGTACCGCGACGACACCGGGGGTAGCGCCGTCGAGCACTTCGACGCCGACCTGCGGGCGTACCGCACCACCGTGCGCGGCATCCACGAACGACTCTTCTCCCGCCCCCTGCTCGAGGCGTTCGCCGAGGCCGCCCCCGGCGCCCGCATCGACCGGCAGCTGGCCGCCCTGGGATTCACAGACTCCGCGGCGGCGCGTGCTGCCGTCGCAGATCTCACCACCGGCTTGTCGCGGCGGAGCCGACTGATGCACCAGCTCCTCCCCCTGATGATGGAATGGCTGTCGGCGTCGCCGGATCCCGACCTCGGGCTGACCCAGCTCCGGCTGCTCGTGACCGACGCCGCCGACAACACCGCCTTGATCGGCGCGCTGCGAGACAACCCGGCGGCTGCGGAACGCCTCTGCCATCTCCTCGGCACCGCACGCACCGCGGGACGGCTGGTCGACCGGATTCCGGCAGCCCTCCCGGTCCTCGGTGACGATGCCGCCCTGGCCGGTCCGCCGGACGCCTCCCACCTCGCCGCCGAGGCCGTGGCCCGAATCGGGGTGCGCGAGGACCACCCGGCGCGCGTACACGCTCTCCACCGCTTCTGGGCGGAGCACCTGCTGGAGACCATCACCGCCGACGTCGCCGGACTGAGCGACGCCGAGACCGTCGGGCGCCGCCTCTCCGACACCGCCGACGCCCTGGTCGCCGGTTTGCTCGCCGCCGCGCAAACGGAGGCGCAGCGCGAGGGACGGACGCCCCCGCCCGTCGCCGTGATTGCCCTGGGGAAGTGGGGCGGGAGGGAGCTCACGTATGCCTCCGACCTCGACGGTCTGGTGGTGTTCACCGCGGCGGGACGGCCCGGCGAGGAGGGGGACGCCGCCCGGGTCGTCGAGTTGCTCGTCGGCTCCCTGGCGTCGTCGTCGCTCGGAGTGCCGCCGCCACCACTCGATCTCGATCTGCGGCCGGAAGGCAAAAAGGGAGCGATCGTCCGATCCCTCCCCGCGTACGAGAGCTACTGGGACAGATGGGCGCTCACATGGGAGCACCAGGCGCTGCTACGGGTACGCCCCGCCGCCGGCAATCCGACTCTCGCTGCGGATTTCGTCGCCGCGGCCCGGGAACGCTCCCATCCGGAGCGGGTCACCGCCGAACAGGTGCGCGCGATCCGCGCCATGAAGGCCCGGGTGGAGCAGGAAAGGATCCCAATCGGAGAGGATCCCGACTTCCACGTGAAACTCGGGAGGGGGGCCCTCGCCGACATCGAGTGGACGGTGCAGCTGCTGCAGATGCAGCACGGCTACGCCATCCCCGCGCTGCGCACCCCATCGACCCTGCAGGCACTCGCCTCCCTCCACCACGCCCGACTGCTCGAGGGCGAGGATGCCGCCGCCCTCGACGAGGCATATCGGTTCTGTGCCGCGGTGCGCAACCGCCTCTTCCTCCGCGCCGGGCGTACCCGCGACTCACTCCCCACCGACCCGGTCGAGGCGACGGCGGTGGCGAGGTCGCTCGGCTATGACCTGGCGCCGCGCACCGCACTGCGCGAGGAGTACCGGAGGGTGACGCGCCGGGCGCGCCGGGTGGTGGAACGGGTGTTCTACCGAGGGTAGGAGTCTCCAGTCACCAGTCATCAGTCTGGAGACTGGAGACTGGAGACTGGGAGACTCAGACTTCCCGGCCCAGCGCCGCGGCCACGGCCCGTACCTCATCCATGAGGAGGGCAAACTCGCCCGGGAGCAGGGCCTGGACGCCGTCCACCTGTGCGGTCTCCGGCGAGGGGTGCACGTCGATCATCACACCGTCGGCCCCGGCGGCGACTGCGGCGCGGGTGAGCGACGGCACCAGTGCCTTGCGCCCTCCGGAGTGCGAAGGGTCGACGAGGATCGGAAGATGGGATAGGCCCTTCACCACGGGGACCGCCGAGATGTCGAGGGTGTTGCGGGTCTGCTGCTCGAAGGTGCGAATCCCCCGCTCGCACAGGATCACCTGGTGGTTGCCTTCTTTGTACACGTACTCGGCCGCATTGAGCCATTCCTCGATCGTCGCCGTAAAGCCCCGTTTGAGCATGACCGGCTTCGGCTGGCGACCTACTTCGGCGAGCAGTGTGAAGTTCGCCATGTTGCGGGCTCCGATCCGGATGAGGTCGGCATAGGAGGACACCAACTCGATATCGCGGGGATCGAGCACTTCGGCGACAAAGGGCATACCCAACTCGTCGCGCGTCTCGGCCAGCATCTGCAGGCCCTTCTCCCCCAGACCCTGGAACGCGTACGGAGAGGTGCGGGGCTTGAAGGCGTCACCGCGCAGGATCCGGGCGCCTGCCTTCTGCACCGCAGCCGCCGCCGAGAACAGCTGTTCACGGTTCTCAACCGCACACGGCCCGGCGATCACGACGACCGTGCCGCCGCCGACAGAGACACCGCCGACGTCCACGACGGAGTCTGTCGTCTGGAAGTCGCGACTCACAAACTTGTACGGCTTGAGCACCGGGACGGCGCGCTCCACTCCCGGGAAGGCTTCCCACGGGAGCTGCTGGATGACGGCGCGGTCACCGACGGCAGCGATGACGGTGCGCAGCTGGCCTTCGGAGACGTGCGCCTCCGCGCCGATGTCGCGCAATCGGTCGACGACGTGCTCGACGTCGGCCTTCGTGGCGTCGTGCCGCATGACGATGATCGTCGAGTCGTCCTCCCGGGCCACCGCCCTCCTTTCCGCCCGGCGACGATAGCGCCGGGACCGGTGCTTGCATTTGCAAGCGCTTGCTATTGCTAGCACGTTCGTGCTATTCTGCTAGCGGAATGAAACACCGGGTGTCGGAGGTAGGCGACTTCATCCGCCAGCAGCGTGAGCGCAGCGCCATATCGTTGCGCAAACTCGCCGAGCGGGCGGGGATTTCCAACCCGTACCTGAGCCAGATCGAGCGGGGGCTGCGCAAGCCCTCGGCGCGGATCCTCAAGTCGATCGCCGCCGGCCTCTCGATCTCGGCGGAGACCCTCTACGAACGGGCGGGGCTGCTCGACGGAGCCGACCACCCGGAAGTCATGGAGGCGATCTCCAACGACACCGTATTGACAGTTCGGCAGAAGCAGGCCCTGGCGGAGATCTACAAGAGCTTCGTCGATGCCTCAGAACAGGAGTGACCGTGGAAACGATGATCGAGAAGCAGGAAACCGCGCCGAAGGGCGCCGGCGCCATCGGCGCCGCCACCAAGAAGGCGGCCTACGCCGTCGTGGGCGCTCCGGTTGTGGCGACCAAGCGTCTGGGCGAGCTCTCCGGCAAGTGGCGTCGCGACGCCCGCCGCGAGTTCGAGAAGTGGGTGACCGAGGGAGAGCGGCTGACGACCGATCTGCGCGAGGGCAAGGTCGTCGAGGAGATCAAGGAGAAGGTCGACTTCGACCACCTCCAGGGGCGTGTTGAGAAGCTCCGCGACCAGCTCGAAGACGTGCTCGCCAACTGGCGGGCGACGTTCAAGCCGGACAAGGCCGACAAGGCCGGGGTTGCCGCGACGGCCGATGAGATGTCGACGGTGAAGAAGGCCGCCGTCAAGAAGACCACCGCTACTGCGAAGATGGGAACGGCCGATAAGGCCGGTGCCTGATCCTCGCCGGTGTTGCGAAAGACGAGGGGCCCCGCATCGCGGGGCCCCTCGTTCGCGTCGGAGACGCTCAGAGTGTGCGCATCAATACTTGACGATCGCCTCGAGCTTGGCGACCGAGGCGACCCACCCCTCCACCATCGACTCTGTGGGGAGGCGGCGCACCAGGCGCTTCTGGGTGTTGATCTCGACCAGCTTGGCGTGCAGCGCCGCCGCCTTGCGGGTCTTGAGCTCCTTGACGGTGTCGACTCCGGCCGCCTCGAGGAGGTCGGAGTATTCCTCTCCGATCCCCTTGACCCGCATGAGGTCGGCGCGGTTGACCCACTCCAGGATCTGATGCTCGGTGAGTCCGGTTGCGGTCGCCAGACGCTTGCGGTCGGTGCGGGTCGCTCCCCTCTTGAGCAAGGCCTCGGTGGTGCGAATCCTCGCTTTGCGGAGTCGGGTGGCGAACGTCAAGCCGATCCCCTCGATGGCGTCAATGGAAGGCATCACGTTCCTTTCGCGTCCTCGCCGATGACGTCGCCGCCCGCCAGCGGCGCGCCCGACGGAGACTAACGCCCCGCAGCCGACGCGCTGCCGGGGCGGCCTTCTCCCGCGGTGAGATCGGCGACGTCATCCGCGGTGTCGATGTCCTTCGGCGGAAGGTGATCGACCCGCACCTCCTCGACCCAGTCGGGATGGGCCTTGAGCAGCGCGGCCGCGCCCTGATCACCCTCGAGCGTCATCAGCCGCTCCCACAGCTGCCTCCGGAACAGCACCGGATGGGAACGCTCATAGCGGTACACGGGTGCGATGGCCAGGCGCGGCGAGGACGACGCCGCCTGGAGCAACACCGCCGGCACGTCCGGGGGGATGCCGGGCTGGTCACCGAGGACGACGAAGGCGAGATCGATGTGCGGGTCGCGTGACAGGACATCGAGACCGACCCGAAGGGATGATGCGATGCCCTCCTCCCAGTCGTCGTTGATGGCGACGACGGCGTCACCAAAGTCCACCGCGTCGATGATCTCCTCGGCACTCGCACCGAGCACCACCACGACCCGGTCGACCGGCCAGTTCAACACCGAGCGGGCCACATGCTCCAGCAGCGGGCGATCTCGGAGCCGGATCAGCTGCTTGGGGTACCCGAGGCGGCGGCTGCCGCCGCCGGCGAGAACGACCGCAGCCGTGGTGGACGCCATGCGCGGCACAGTAGCCCGGGGCTCATCCTTCCCGAACCAGGCCGATGATGCGCGGGTGAGCCGCCTCGTACGAGAACACGACCAGCCACGCGCTCTGGTCGAGCCGCTCCGGTCCGTGGACGTCGGCACCTATGGACACGAAGTGGAGATTGGTGAACTCGACGGGTATCACCGTCGACGGCGCTGCCGGCCCGTCGTAGACCAGCTCGCGCAGGGGGTGGTCGAAGGCGTCGAGGACTCCGGTCGCCACCGCCAGATCGAAGGTCCCAGAGAAATCGGGATACGCCGGGTTGCGGCCCTTCCACATCAGCCGCATGGGATCGTCCATCACCCCCGGTACCCGCTCCGGGACAAAGTGGACGAGTGGAGCATGGTGTGCGACGAACAAACCACGCTCCGAGACGAGAGCGCTGAAGTCGCGGCGGGCACGCAGCCTGTCCACGAACTCCTTCACCAGATCCATCACCTCGGCATCCGCGGCGAAGCCGGCTCGATCGACCTCCTCAGTGAGGTGGTATGCCGGCGCCCAGCCGACTCCGGCGTCGGTGAAAATCTCGGCCCACTCGTCACCGTCGGGGGCGACGATGCGCCGGCCGGTCGCCTCGATGCCCCGCTGTGTCGCGGTGAGCCGGGTCAGGACCCCGCCGCGTCCCGGCTCGGATAGGACGTCGACACGACCGCCGTGGGGTACCAGCACGACGCCGACATTGCGCGAGGTACGGCGCTCCAGGCGGGGGATGCCCCCACGCAGCACGAGTCCGACGTTGAGGATTCCGCCGAGGAGCAGCGACCAGATAACTGCTCCCCCGAGGAGAGCGAGCGGCATCCGCAACACGTGCAGCGCCTGGAACACCGATCCCAGGATCACCTCGGCACCCTCGGCGGGGGTGAGCGCTCCGAGCGCTCCCAGATCGACCACGCCGGGCGAGGGGCCGACCGTGATCAAGTCAGTGGCCAGTCGGTTGCTGAGGGAATCCAGCACCATCACCGTGATCACGCCCTCGGTCTCGTTGCCGGCGATGTTGGCAACGACGTAGTGGATGGTGGTCGTCCCGAGCCAGCCTGCAGGTGGGTGGAACACGAGCATGCCGTCGACCAGTTCCGCTTCACCGACGCCCGGTCGGGACACAGCAACCAGCCGCACCACAAGCCCCTCGGGATCGGAGTCTCTGCCGGCGACGTCGAGAGTGATCCCGCCGGAGGTGATCTCGTCGATGGCGACGGTGATGACATCGTCACCCTGCGGAGCGCGGTTGGTGTCGGAGATGGTCCAGGAGAACGCCACCTCGTCGGCCGCCACGGGAGCACCGTCGTTGAACGCCCGAACCAGCACCTCGGTCCACGGCGTCGACCACGACAGCGTGCCGGTGGATCCGTCGTAGGCGGCGGCCGTAAACGAATCCCGAGAGTTCCCGTCGCCGGCGGCATCGGCCCGCGGCCAGAATGCCACGAGGGCCCCGGCGAACACGCCGGTGGCGAGGACGACCTCCAGGGTCAGGAAACGGCGACGCGCCCGAGATCGCACGCGTGATTCCCGAACCGCGCGGACGTACCAGTTGCGCCGCGGGGATGTCATGTGCGTTCTATCGGATGGTCATCAGGGCGGGCGCAGTACCAGCGTGCTCGCATCCGGAGGGACTAGTGCCCCGGTACGAATGTTGCGGGCGCCCACCCCGAGACGACCGGGGTGCCATCAGCCGCGTCCCGATAGGGGATCGCCTCGGACCGAGCCGCAAGGGGTACGCGGACGACGAAGGAGGTCCAACCGGAGCGGCGCTCGTACCACACCGCACCACCCATCCCTTCGGCGAGTGCGCGGACGATGGAGAGGCCGAGGCCGACGGAGCCGAGCACCAGCGGCAGGTCGCCCTTGTGGAGGTACCGCTGGAACAGCCGATCGTGGAGTTCCTCGGGGATGCCGTCGCCGTCGTCTTCGACGCGGATCTCATACCACCCCGCCTCCAGGCGGCCCAGTACCCGGATGGTGGGACCGCCGTACTTGCGGGCATTGGAGAGCAGGTTGCGGACCACCTGGCGGAGGCGGAGGCGGTCCGACCGGACCAGCGCCGGCTGGACCTGCACCTGGAAAGCCGTGCCTGAGAGCCGCATCGGCTCCACGACTTCGCGCACCTCATCGAGCACACGGAGGTTCTCGAACTGGTAGTGGAGGGCGCCGGCGTCGAGACGGGCGGTGGTGAGCAGGTCGTCGACCATGCGGGACAGGTCGTTGGCCTCGCTGATGATCATCCCCAACATCTCCACCGCGCCGGGCGAGGCGGTGACGACCGGATCCTCCGCGACGAGATGGGCGAGGCCGAAGATCGAGGTGAGTGGGGTGCGCAGCTCGTGAGACGCGCTGGCCACGAACTCGTCTCGGGCCTGTCCCAGCGCCTTCTCCGTCTCCAGACGTACCTCGAGGTCGCGCTGCCGTTGCTGGCGTCGCGCCAGGTCGCGGTAGACCAGGATCGCCGCCGTCGGCACGAGGAAGGCCACCAGGAATCTGGCGACGTCGCCGATACGGCCCATGAGGGCGATTGCGGCCCCCACCTCCCCCGCCTGCTGACCGCGGGCCACGATGACGGGGTCGAGCAACGAACGGAAATCCTGATCCAGGTCCTCGCCGGCGAGCGCCTGCGCGGCAGCCACGTCCCCTCTCTCGAGGGCGGCAAGGATCGACTGCGCGGTGCTCCGGAAGGTCGCCGCCAACGATTCGATCGTCGGGTCCGCTTGACCGGTGACCTCCGCCAGGCCGCGAAGGGACGATGCGAGGTTGTCGAGGCCGAGGCGGGTCTCTTGGGAGGAGCGCTTGATGGCATCCGCGGCCTCGAATCCGAAATCCCGCTCCAGGACGCCGAAGTGGGCCGCCAGCCCGGCCTGGGAGCGCACCACGGTCGCGGATCGCAGCGCCTCGTCGGCGTAGTGGAGGGCGGTGGCGTGCACGGCGATTCCACGGTTTCCGATGGCGATGGAGAAGACCAGGGCGAACACCACCACAATGCCGATACCGATCCCGAGGGTGAATGCGGCCAGGCGGCCGCGGGGCCGGGCGCCGCCGGGGGCCGGGCGCGCCCGGTCGGGCTTCGTGCGAGTACGGGCCATGTGCAGGCTATCGGGACGTGATCGCTCCCGGTTTACCCATCCGTTAGCGGCACCCCTGCCCGCGGCGTGGCAATCTGGGGGTGCACAGCAGCCAGGAGGACCCGTTGATCGTCGGCGTGCCCAGTGAGATCAAGACCGAGGAATATCGAGTCGCCATGACCCCGGTCGGGGTACGGGAACTGGTCGGCCACGGGCACCGAGTGGTGGTGCAGACCGGTGCCGGGGTCGGATCGTCGATCGCCGACGCCGACTATGCCGCGGTCGGCGCCGAGATCGTGCCCGACGCCGCCGCCGTGTTCGAGACGGCCGAGATGATCGTCAAGGTGAAGGAACCGCAATCGGGCGAGATCGCCATGCTCGGGCCGCGGCACCTCCTCTTCACCTATCTCCACCTCGCCGCCTACCCCGAGGAGGCCAAAGGCCTCCTCGGCTCGGGCGCCACCGCCATCGCCTATGAGACGGTCCAGTTGGACAACGGAACTCTTCCACTGCTGGCGCCGATGAGCGAGATCGCCGGCCGGATGGCCGCCCAGGCGGGTGCCCACTTCCTGGAGCGTCCCCGCGGCGGCCGCGGCGTGCTGCTCGGCGGCGTTCCCGGGGTGAGTCCGGGGCGGGTGACGGTGCTCGGGGCGGGTATCGCCGGGCGCAACGCGGCGATGATCACGGCCGGAATGGGAGCCGAGGTCACCATCCTCGACCTCAACATCGTCCCACTGCGCCACCTCGACGAGTTGCGCTGGGGGAACGTGATGACGGTCAAGTCCTCACGCCTGGCGATCGAGCAGTACGTCACCGCGTCCGACCTCGTGGTCGGCGCCGTGCTCGTCCCCGGAGCCAGGGCGCCGATCGTCGTGACCGAGGAGATCGTGTCCGCGATGAAACCGGGGAGCGTCATCGTCGACATCTCGATCGACCAGGGCGGTTGCATCGCCACCTCCCGCGAGACCACCCACAGCAACCCGGTGTACACCAAACATGGCGTCATCCACTACGCCGTCGGCAACATCCCCGGGGCGGTACCCAATACCGCCACCTACGCCCTGACCAACGCCACCCTCCCCTACGTCGTGGCTCTGGCAAACGGAACCCGCACCGCGGTGCGGCACCATCCCGAGTTGCTCGGCGGGGTCAACGTCACCCAGGGCCATGTCACCAATACCGCGGTGGCCGATTATCTCGGGGTGGACGTGGCCGACCCGGCGGTGGCGCTCGGCGTCTGAGCGCGGGGCCTAGGGGAGGACCGAGACGAGCCGGTCCTGGAGATAGCCCAGGTAGGAGAGGAGCGCCATCTCCGGGCTCTGCCTCGGATCGGCGTCGTTCTCCCAACCGTCCTTTTCGATGCCGAGCATCGCAGCCAGCGCCAGCCTGGCCTCGCCGATCACCCGCATCCATACCTCGGCGTCTTCGAGGCTGATGGTCGATTCCCCCACGCCCCGGGCGAAGGCCGTGCGATCGGCGTTGCGCAGATCGTCCAGCGCGTCACCGACCAGGTCCCGATAACGCTCCTCCGCGGCGGTGTCTTCGGGATGCACCCGGTAGGTGAGCCGGCCGCCGGCATTGCCGCTTCTCGCCAACAGCTCGGGAAGGGTGGCGAGCACATCGCGGGCTTCGGGGTCGAGTCGCACCCGTACCTCGGCGCCTCTGCGGGTGAAGGGTTCGGTCATGCTCGCTCCAGGGTCGCCCACAAGCCGTGATGGTGGAGTCGGTGGCAGTCGAGTTCTGCCTTTTCCAGCGGTCCGCTGCTCACAATCGCCCGTCCTTGGTTGTGCACCTGCAGCATCAGGCGGGTGGCCTGCTCCAGTGAATGCCCGAAGAGTTTGCGGAACACCCACACCACGTACGACATCAGGTTGACCGGGTCGTTCCACACCACCACCTGCCATGCCCGGTCGACCTCGTAGGTCTCGGAGGTGTCGGGAAGATCGATCTGGTTCGGGGCGACGGTCATCGTCGGTTGGTGGGCTCCCGGCCGGACAGGCGGGCGGCGAGGCGCTGGCCGTTGAGCCAATCCTCGAAGTCGGAGCGGGCCACCCGCCACTCCCGTCCCATCTTCACCGCGGGGAGCTCGCCGGTGCGGAGCACCCGGGTGACGACGAACGTCGACACCCCCATGTATTCGCAGATGTCGGCCACGGACAGCCAGTCCTTGGCGAGGTCGACCCGGATGCGCTCCACGGAGGAAGGGTACCGAGCGCGGTCGGCGATGGGGAGAGGCCCGCCACCCGTTGCCCGCTACCCGACGCCCGACGCCCGCCAGATCCCGGATTCTGGCGAGGGGTACCACCGAGACGGAAAACGGAAAACGGAAAACGGAAAACGGGAAACGGGAAACGGGAAACGGGAAACGGCGCGTCCCAAACTCCCCCTTCAGTGTCTCCTGACTAGTTCCGATGCACTAGTCACATGATCGACAGCACGATCGTCCGCATCCCCATCATCCGGCGGTTCCCCAACGCCGGCCCGCTCATCGTCGGCGTGCTCCTTGCCACCGGGATCGCGGTCCTCGACTGGGTCACCGGACCGCAGGTGTCGTTCTCGCTTCTCTACGTGATCGCAGTGATGTCGGTGACCTGGCTCGGCACCCGACGCCACGGCGCCCTCGTCGCCGGGCTGGCCGCCTCACAGAGCCTGTTCGCCGCGTTCGCAGGCGACGGCCTGGCATCGTCCGACGTGTGGAACGCCGTGATGCTCCTCGGGGTGCTCCTCGTGGTCTCGGTGTTGGTCGTTGCACTGCGCACCGCGCTCCTCGAGCAGCGGCGCCACGCCACCCTCGACCCGCTCACCGGGGCGATGAACCGCCGCGCCTTCTCGCTGATCGCCGAACGGGAACGGCTGCGCGCCGGCCGCGATGGGAGCCCCCTGACCCTCGCCTACTTCGACATCGACGACTTCAAGACGGTGAACGACGCCCGGGGCCACAGCGCCGGCGACGCGGTGCTCACCGCCTTTGCCGGAGCCGCCACCGACACGGTGCGCGGCACCGACCTGTTCGCCCGTCTCGGCGGCGACGAGTTCGTGCTGATGCTCCCCGAGACCGACGCCCGCGAGGCAATGGTGGTGGTCGACCGAGTCCGCCGCCTGCTCGGCGACACCTGCAAGATCGACGGGAAGGCGCTCACCACGTCGGTGGGTCTGGCCACCTTCCGGTTCCCACCCTCGACCGTGGACGCCATGATCGCCGGCGCCGACGACCTGATGTATCAGGCGAAGAACCGCGGGGGCGACACGGTGGTCGGCATGGTGTTCGTCGGCCCGTGGACCAGGTGGTCGCGCACCATGGCGGGCAACGAGCCGGCGCTGGTACCGCTGGAGCGGCTGCCGGTCGGCGGGTAGGCCACCCGGTCGTCGCTACGCCGGAACCTTCACCGGCTCCGGAGCCTCTTCGGGAACCTGTGCCGGGTCTTCGGCCGGGAACTCGTCTGGCACGGTCAACGGCTCCACGATGATCACCCGCTGCTGCTCTCCGATGTCCACGTCGATGCCTCCCGTTCGATCAGGTACTCGGTGATCCGCGCCCACGGCGCCCGGGGCGAGCGATCGTGCTGCCCCCACCGCACCAGGGTCTGTGCCGGGTCATGGAACGCGGCGGCGATCACCGCGGGATCATCGGTCGTCAGCCACCTGCCGCCGCCGACGAGCCCGAGCGCCACCACGCCGGCCCGCTGCCCCCGGTAACCGTCGGTGTGCTCGACCACCTTCCCGGTCAGCTCCACCAGGCCCATGGCGCCGTCCCAGGCCATCGCAAATCCCTTCAGCAGGAGTTCCGGGTGTTTGGCGGCGTAGATACCGCAGCCGGGTGGACCGCATCGGCCGTCGCTGTGCGGGACCTCGGCGCGCCCTCCGCCGCGGGCGCATTCGGCGACCAGCCACGGGTCGGGCCACACGGTGCGTGCACCCCGCATACGACCCCCGTCCAGCTGCCACACGCGGTAGGCGCGGATCGCCACCGGCGACCAGGCCTCTCCGTGCCGCTCGCGAAGCCGCTCGATCTCGGTGCGCAGGACCAGGGCGAGGCCCTTCTCGTACCCGGCGATCTCCTGGACGAGTCGCCTCCGCTCGGCGGCGAGCTCGACCATCTGCTCGTCGATGAACCGCAGGCGCGCCCGGTGACTCCGCACCCGGTCGTCGAGTCGTTGCGCCGGGGAGGGCGCCGGAGCGCCGTATCGCAGTCGATACCGGCGCAACTCGGCAGCAAGCCGTCCGAGGTGGGGAGGGTCCTCGGGCAGGTCGGGCGAACCGACGGGAAGCGCCACCGGCCGACCGTACGCCATCGAACAGGTGTTTGGCAAGGGCGATGTCAAGCCGGGTTTTCGCGTTCCCGCCGCTGAGCCTGTCGACGAAACGACGGGCCGGGCGGTGAGAGCGATCACACCTCCGTTCCGGTAGAACGAATCTGCCCCTTCGCCTGCTGGGTGAAGGTGCGGAGCCGCCGCGCCGTGAAGGTGCGGAGCCGCCGCCGGGCGCACGGCGCCCGACCCTCCGAGCGGCGGCGTACCCGCTCGCGGTGCCGATCCTCCGGGGGAGGTAGTCGTCGTCGCCCGCCGGTGACCCCGGCCTCGAGCCAATCGACGACGAGGTCGTAGAAGCAGGGGTCCTTCCAGTACGCGGAGTGCCCGAAGGGGGTGAGGTAGGGGAACCGCTCCTGGTAGTGCGGTTCGTACAGGTCGACACGGTGGCCGAGCACGTCGAACCGGGACCATGCCACCCAGAAGTGGGCCTCGGAGCCCGGCGGCTCATACCCCTCGAACTCGACCTCGCCGTAGCGCCTGCCCGAGGACCGCTTCCACAGGAACGAACTCGACGACTCGATCTGCTCCATCACCGGCTTGGCAAAGCTCTGGCGGCGAAAGAAGTAGTAGAACTTGTCGAGCGGCGAGCCGAAGGCGAGGAACCCTTTGACCCGACCAGTCCTGGTGCCCTTCCCTCCGGCCCAGTCGAGGGCATGGCGCTCGTTGAGTGCGTCGTAGGCGATCACACTCCCCAGCGAATGCGCCGCGATGAAGATCTCGTCGTACTCGTGCTCCAACTCGGCGAGACTCGATGCCACCCGATCGAGGATGTCACGCCGCACCGGGGCAAATCGATTCAGGGGGTTGGCGCCTGCGGCGTAAACCGCGACGTCCCCGAGCCACTTGACCAGGAAGGGCGCCAGGGCGGCGCCCGCCGCGATGATCAGGGCCTCCCACCATGCCCAGCCCAGCTGCGCCGAGACCTCCTCGACCACACTCCACGGATCCACATCCCACACCCTGGTGAGCACTGCAGTGAGGACGGCCACCGCCACCCCGCCGAGCGCCGACACCCGTCCCCACTTCAACAGTCGCTCGGTGCGCTGCTGCCAGGGTGGCCGAACCTCAGATCCGGGCCCGACCACCGATTCACGGCCCGTATCGCGGTGGTCGGCGAACAGCGCCAACTCCGCCTCGCGCCGCGCCCGTTGCAGCACCCGGACCGACCCGATCAGGGCCGCGAGTGCCACCGCCCCCATGAGCAGCACCGCACCGAGTGTCCAACGCTCGGCCGCGCCGAACCCACCCACCACATCCCGGGCATCGACGGCGAGCTGGGCGAGCCCGCGCAACGCCAGGGTCACCGTCGTCACCAAGAACAAACCAAGCAGCGGCACCGAGGCACCGAGGAACAGCTCGAGGAGCAGCCGGCCCACCCCGGGCCCCTTGCGCCCCCACCGCTTCTCCTGAACGATCACCGCTGCGTTGCGACGCCAGTGGAACAGCGGGGTGAAGGAGCTGACCAGCAACCATTTGGCGACCGCAGTCCACGAGATGACCCCTTGGGGACGATCGGCCCAATACACCTGGTGGACGTCGATGGCATCGAGCCGGCTCCGGCGCGGCTGCCGCGGCGTGTTGCGGATGCGAATGCGCACCCCGGGCCGGGACCGGGGAGGCATCCCATCGGATACGTCCATGAGGAGCTCCAGATGCACCGCGTCGAGATCGGGAGTCGTGGCCTCCCCCGGGGGTGGGTCGGGCCGGGACATGTAGCGCCGCACCAGCCCGCGGATGAACGAGTCCGGTTCCTCCCACGGCAGTTGCTCCCCCATCCCGTGGATGAGCAGTAGCGCCGCCCGCTTCATGTGCCTCCCTGGGTTAACCGCGGAGCCTACGCGCCCGCCGCCCACCTCATCCCCGAAGAAGCGCGGCTTCATACACTATATGGTGTATAGAGGTGTAGAGTTGGCGTCGTGGCCCGGACCAACATCGACATCGATGACGAACTGATCGCCAGGGTGATGCGCCGCTATCGGGTGAACACCAAGCGGGAGGCGGTCGAACTGGCGTTGCGCCGGGCGGTGGGCGATCCGCTGAGCCGCGAAGAGCTCCTCGAGTTGCGCGGCATCGGGTGGGAGGGCGACCTCGACACGCTGCGGGCGGACCGCGGGTGATCCTCGTCGACACGTCGGCGTGGGTCGAGTACCTGCGGGCCACCGGCTCCCCCGCCGATCGACGGCTGGCCGGGATGGTGGGGCGAAAGCCTTTCGCCGTCACCGACGTGATCGTCGCCGAGTTGACCGCCGGCGCCCGGAGCGACGCCGACGCCCGGCGTATCCGGCGAATCGCCGACTCCGGAACCTTCTACGCGGTGCGACCGCTCTTCGACTACGAGACCGCGGCCGACGTCTACCGGGCGTGCCGACGCGCCGGGGCCGCCCCACGCAGCCTCACCGACTGCCTCATCGCCGCGGTCGCCATCAACAACGACCTCGAGGTGTTGGCGGTGGGTCGCGACCTGGAGACGATCGCCGAGCACAGCCCGTTACGCCTGGCGACGCTCACGGCATAGTCCGGTACAACGACCACCGGCGAGGGGCCCTCCTCCCCCGGCCGACGCCAACGCCGCCCATACCGTGCCGGTCCGACTAGAAGCCCCTTCCCGGGGCCGGGGGGACCACCTCGTCGCAACGCGATTCGACCCCGTAGGCGACACCGGCGTTGGCGTCGACGAGGTGCACCACCCAGGTCCATTGCTCTCCTGTGGCCACCGGGTACTCCTCGAGGCGGTCCGGGCATCCCTCCATGAGCGACCACCGGTTCCCCGGCGGTTCCACGAACACGGTGTAGGACCCGGGGTCCACGAAGAAGGTGGCGTGGCCGAAGACGTCGGAGAGGGCGAATCGTGCGGTGTCCTCACCGGTGAAGGTGATGAACGCCCCCTCGACCGGGACGATGAGAGTGGTGCCGTCGGACTGGGCGATGGTGCCGTGGACGTCGACGAAGATCGCCGGGATCACCTCGGGCGCGATCGTGATCGACACTGCGGTGGTGGTCGTCGTCGTGGTCACCGCCATCGTGGTACCGGAGTCGGGTGCGGCCATGACGGCCCCGGCGAGGGCAACCACGGGGGCGGCGAGCGCGCCAAGCCACCTCGCTCCTTCCCCGGCGGGCTCGGGCGATCCCTTGGTCCACCGGACCGCGGCGGCGAGGAGCGGTACCACCGGGAAGACCAATGCGATCACCCACGGTTCGTCGACCCCCACGGCGAGCAGCAGGATCGCCGCCACCGCCGCCGGTGCCCACACCATCGGCGACCAGATCGCCATGGTCCGCGGCCGCTCCGGCCTATGCGGGCGGGATTCGATCTGACGGGGTTGACCGAAGGGGACGGTGATGGTGCCCGCGGCCTGCGTCTCGATCCGCTTCCCGCGCCGCGGGATCCGGGGCACCCAGAAGAACAGGAACGGGAGCACCGGAAAGAGCAGGAAGTGCCCGGATCCACCCACACCGCTCCACGCCGCCGCGGCGGCGACGGCAGCACAGGCCACGAACGGCGGGAGGAACCCGCGTAGCCGGTTCCGGGGCAGCGCAGCCAGGATCAGCACCACGGTGGTGACGGTCCACGCCCAGTTCCACGGGGTGATCTGCATCGCCCGGCTCCCGAAGTCGAGGGAGCGAGGCTAGGCCGCTGGCCGAGCGAAGCGAGGACGTCGGCACTCACCAAGCGCAGGCGCGCCGAGGGGACGAGGTTCCCTCGCCCCCTCGATTCGCCGACACCCGCCCGCTCAGCCTGCGGACTCGACGATTGCCTCGTCGATGTCCTCAAAGCCGGGAGCCGGGTACTCGTTCACCACGATCGCCTCGTCCTGATCCTCGAATCCGGGGGCGGGGTACTCGTTGACGACGGTCTCGTCCACGCCCTCGAGTCCCGGCACCGGCATCAAGTTGCCGGCACCTTCCTCGTCGCCGGCGGCAGCGAGCGCAATCCCCGCGAAAGCTGCGGTGAGCGCCAACGCCCCCAGCGACAGCACGATTCGCTTCTTCATGTCTCCATCTCCTTCGGTGTGTGATCCAGCATTGGCATGCCTTGTGACCACGATGTGTCCACGAGACGGCGGTCGATTTCACCGATTCGCGAGAACTGGTCGGTGACGCACGGCCTCAGCTGGGATTTCCCGCCCGCCCGGCACCCGACCGGTCGTAGGGTTGCCGGCGAGTCCGGGCCCTCCCGATCGATCCATGGGAAAGCCCGAGGCAACGACTGCCCCTCCCGCCCGCGAAATCAATCCCTTCCCAACCCCCTTGAGGCGACCCCTCCCGCTTGATAGGTAGTGGTCACCGTCACGCGCCGCCCGGGCGTGGACTTCCCCCGACGGAGACGAAAGGGGAGGCGTGGAGGTCAGCGGGCACCCGGACCTCGTCCACATCGGGCGGTTGCTGCGCGATCGGATGGACCGCACGCTCGAGGCGGAAATGGAGGCGGCCCGTGCTGCGGCCCGCCGCACCCGCACCCTGCGCGATCTCTTGCTCTCCGCCGAGGACGCCGCCTCCCGGGTCTACCTCACCGCTTCCGACGGTTCGCTGCACAGCGGGGTGGTGAGCGCCGTCGGGGCCGATCACGTGGAGATCACCGCCTCCGGGATGCCTCACATCGTTGCCATCGGACACGTCGTCGCCGTCGAGGTGCGGCCGTGAGGAGGATTCAGGTCGATCTGCGTCTGGCGGTCGCCGCCATTCTCGCCGTCACCGCCGGAGCCGTTGTGCACGCCGTGACCCGTCCCGCTCCGCAGGTGGAGGTCCTCGTGGCCGAAGCGGCCCTGCCCCCCGGAGTCAGGCTCGGCGACCTCCCCGTGGTCGGCCGATGGATGACCCCGCTGCCCGGACTGGTGCCGGCCGACCAGGCGGCATCCCTCGCCGATCACTCGCTTGGTGCGGCCCTGGCCCCGGGCGATCCCCTCCTTGCCTCACTCCTGGTGGCGCCCCCGACGGATCGCCCCGACGTCGCCGCACTCACCCTCGACCCTGCCCACGCCGTCCAGGGCGACCTCGTCGCCGGAGACCGCATCGACGTCTACGTGTCGCGCATGGGTGCCACCGAGCTCCTCGCACCGGACGTGCTCGTTCTCGCAGCCGCCACCGGCAGCGGAGGACTCGGCGGAAGCGACGTCTCGCTGCTGGTCGCGGTCGACCGCGACCTCGCCCGGGCCCTGGTCGACGCCGTCCACACCGCCGAGATCGACCTGGTGCGCCGACCGCGATGACCCTCCGAGTCTCCACCGTGCTGTCGGCGCGTGAGTGGGAGTCGCGCTTGGTCGCCGCAGCGCGGGCCACGGCGTCGGTGCGCCTGGTGCTCCGCGCCTTTCTTCCCGACGAGGTGATCGACCGCAGCCACGAGGTCGACGTCGTGGTCGTCGGGTCCGAGACCCCGTGGGCGTCGACGGCGCGGCTCGCCTCGTGGGTGCGGGTCGGTATCCGCGTCGTCGGCATCCACCCCGTCGGCGACCGGCCCGCCGCCGACCGCCTCGCCGCCGCCGGGGTCGACCTGGTCCTCTCCGACGATCTCCCCGCCGAGACCATCCTGCGTGAGATCCGGTTGCTCGAGCCCGCCGCCGAGCGATCCGACCCGTCGCATCGCCTCGTCGCCGTGACCGGCGGCGGGGGCGCCCCGGGGCGCACCGAGATCGCGCTCGCCCTCGCCTGGATCGCCTCGGGGCGCGGAGCGTGCACCCTCGTCGATGCCGACCTCTCCGCTCCGGGACTGGCCGTCCGCCTCGGCATCCCACCTCGACCCGACCTCGCCGACGCCGTGGACTCCGTCCACGAGAGCGGAACGGTCCCGGAGAGCCTGGTCCACCCCGCCGGTCGGCTTCGCATCGTCACCGGTTCACATCGTCCCGGAGAACCCCCACTGCGTGCCGAGCCGGTGTTCGACGTGATCGACGCCCTCCGGGTCACCACACCCGTGGTCGTAGACACCGGCGGGTGGCCGCAGGGCGCCGAGATCGTAAAAGCGGCGACCACCGGGATCGTGGTCGCCGACGCCTCCCCCACCGGGATCGTGCGGACCGCCGCGGTCCTCGGCGAGTGGGCGGGATCGCCGCCGCGGCTGGTGCTGAATCGGGTCGATCCGGGACACGGCGGGGAGGCGGTGACTGCGGTTCGGCGCTGGACCGGGCTCGATCCGGTCGCACTCGTTCCATTCCGCCGCGGGGTGATGCGGGCCAATCGTCGTGGAGGGCGACCCGATGCCGGAATGCTCAAGGCGCTGCGCCGGGTGCTGTCATGAGCGGAGAATTCCTCGCCGGAGTGCTCGACGACCCGCTCGTCGAGGAGGTGATCGTGCTCGGAGGGCACCGCACCTTCATCGTGCGCGACGGTGTGAAGCAGCTGCTTCCCGAGGTGGTGGAACACGAGGCGGTGCGCGGGTTCGTGGAGCGCCTCCTCGCCGGCACCGGCCGCCGCCTCGACCTGGCGAGCCCGATCGTGTCCGCCCAACTCAGCGACGGCTCCCGAATCCACGTGACCGGACCGCCGGTGACCCATCCCGGGCGGCTCAACGTGCAGATCCGCCGCTTCGTCGTCGCCGCCGGTGGCCTCGACCGCCTCGTCGCCCTGGGCTCGGTTCCGGCCGAACTCGCCGCACTGCTCGCCGAGGCGATCCGCCGGGATCGCACGATCCTGGTCGCCGGCGCGCCCGGGGCGGGCAAGACGACCCTGGTGAACTGCCTCCTCGCCGAGGTCCCCCCCGACCGGCGGGTGGTGACCTGTGAGGAGGTCTTCGAGATCTCCGCAGACCTCCCCGACATCACCCAGATGCAGACCCGCGAGGAGGGACTCGACGGCGGAGGAGCCATCACCCTGCGCGACCTGGTGCGCTCCTCGCTCCGACAGCGGCCCGACCGGATCGTGGTCGGAGAGGTGCGCGGTCCCGAGGCGCTCGACCTGCTCCTCGCCCTCAACGCCGGGTGTTCGGGTCTGGCGACCCTGCATGCCAACTCGGCGCTCGACGCGCTCGACAAGGTGGTCGGCTACTGCGTGCTCGCGGGGCACAACGTCGTGGTGGAGTACGTCCGCAACGCCCTCGCCTCGGTGACCGACCTCGTCGTGTTCCTCCGCCGCACCCCGGAGGGGCGCCGCATCGACCAGGTGCTCGAGGTTCACGGCTGGGACGGCACCTCCTGGCGGCATCGGGTTCTCTACGAGGCGGAACGCTGATGAGGACGCTCGCCGTCGTATGCGCTGCCGGAGCCGTCTCGGCGGCGTGGAGTCGCCCTCGCCGGGTCGGCGTCATCATCCCCTCCGCGGCCGGGATCGCGAGAGCGCTCGCCGGCTTCGCCGCCGGGTGGACGGTTGCCGTCGCATCCGGTGTTCCCGGGGTCGCGGCGTTCGTCGCCGGGGGCCTCGCCGCGGCGGTTCCGGGGGCGATGCGCCGGCGTGCCCGGGACCGGGAGGCGCGCCGGGAAGCGCTGCGGTGGCCGGACTTTCTCGCCGCGGTGCGCAGCAGGCTGGCGACGGGCTCGGCCATTCCGGCGGCATGCGCCGACGCCGCTCGTCACATCGGTGGGCGGTTCCTCGACCTGGCGGCACCGTCGGGCGTCCCCTTCGCCGCCACCGTCGCCGCCGCCCGTGACCGGTGGGCGGATCCTCTCGCCGACCGCATCCTGACCACCCTGGAATTAGCGGCGACGGTCGGAGGCTCCCACGTTGGTGCCGTCCTCGGCGCCCTCACCGCATCGGTGAACGAGGATCTCCGGCTCCGACGGGCCCATGATGCCGCCCTCACCGAGCAGCGCCTCACCGCCGGGGTCGCCCTGTTCGCCCCCTGGGTCATCCTCGCCCTCAGCGTCGCCACCAACCCCGTCTCCGCCGAGGCGTTCTCCACCCGCACGGGCAACCTCATCCTCGCCGGCGGGTTCGCCGCCACCAGCTTGGGGTATGTACTGGCACGGCGGTCGGCGAGGCTCTCGCGACCTCCGAGGTTGTTCGCATGACCCCACTCCTCATCGGTGGTGCCGTGGGCCTGCTGGTGCTTGCGGTGCGGACCCGTCGGGTGGCACCCGACGCCTACCTGGGAAATGCCCCGGCGACGCCGCTGCGCCGACCGCGTCGACACGGCGCATTTCCGGCGGGCTCGATCTGGGGAGCCGGTGCCGGACTGCTCGCAGGCAGCACGATGCCCGACAGGATCCCCGCTCTCGTCGTCCTCGGTGCGCTCGGCGGTGCGTTGGCGGCTCGCGCCGCCACCAGCACCCGTCGCCAGCATCGATCTCGGCGACTGGTCCAGGAGCTGCCCACGATCGCCGACACCCTCGCCCTCCACTCGCTCGCCGGGGAATCGGTGGTTGGGGCGATCCGCCGCGTGACCGGCGGATGCCGAGGGGTGGCCGCCGAGGAACTCGGCGCCGCGGCGGCGGATCCGGATGGGCTCGAGACCGGGCTCCGGCGCGCCGCAGCATCGTCGGCCCACCCCGAGGGCACGCGCCTCTATGAACTGCTGGGGCATACCCACCGCACCGGAGGCCGGCTCGCCGATTCGCTCGGCGAACTGGCTTCTGACTTTCGTGCGTCCCTCGCCACCGAACTCACCGCAGAAGGCGGCCGCCGCGCCCTGGCGGCCTACGGACCGATCCTCGCCTTCATGATCCCGGTGACCCTCGTCTTCCTGATGTACCCGACCCTGGCAGGGCTCTCCGCTCTGTCTGCGACCCCATGAAAGGAGGGGGACGTGCCCATCATCCGTCGACTGCGTTCCGACGAACCCGGGGTGACCACCGTCGAGTGGCTCGGCATGGCCGCCATCGCCGTCTTGGTGATCGCGGTTCTGCTGCCGCAGGTCCGCTCTGCGGCAAACAACCTGTGGAACTCGATCGTCGGCCAGCTCACCGGGTTCTTCGCGTAGAGACCGGGAGCGTCGTGCTGGAGGAGGTCGCTGCCATGGCGGCAACCTTCCTCCTGCTCACGGTGCTCGTCCAGACCGCCACCGCGATGACGGCGCGTTCTGCGGCGGATGCCGCGGTATCGGCGGCCACCCGACGCTCCGCCCTTCCCGCTGCCGACATCGCCGCAGAGGCGTCACGGCTCCGCGAGACCCTCGATGCCATCGTCCCCGGCGCCGACTCGGTGACGGTCGACATCCGGGTGCGGCCGCGCTCGGTGGTGGGATTCGCGTCGATCCGCTGGTCGCCCCCCGGACCCGTACTCGTCCCGATCACCATCACCCTCAGAGCGGAGGTTCCCCTTGCGTTTGCGCCGTGACGACGGCTCGGTGCTCGCCGCCGACCTGGTCCTCGCCGCCGCCATCGTCATCGTGGTCGCCGCCACCGCTTCCGCATTCGGCACGGTCGCCGCCGCGGTGCAGGACGATCGCGAGGCCGCCCGCACCGCTGCGGTGATCGCAGCCCGGACCGGTGACGTCGAGCGAGCCGAAACCGTGGCCCGGCGTCTCTCCCCCGACACCGATGTCACCATCGAGGTCTCGCCGGACCTGATCGCGGTCCGGGTGAGTGGACCCGTGGAGGTCGCCCACCCGGTGCTGCGCAGGATCACCGTCACCGCCTTCGGGGAGGCCAAGGTTCCGGTGGCCCCGTACCGGTCGAACCGTGGCTGAACGCGGTGCCGTCCACCTGGTGCTGGCGGCGCTGCTCTTCGCCGCGATGCTCATGGTCGGTCTCGCCGTCGACATGACCCGGATCACGATCGCCTGGCGCGAGGCGTCGCACCTCGCCACCACCGCAGCGGAGGCCGGTGCCGGGTGGATCGACGAGGACGCAGCGCGCGACGACCACATCGTCGTCGACCGGGTCGCGGCGCGGACCGCGGCACGCGCCGTCGCCTCCGGGGACGGCCGTTCGGTCACCGTGACCGCCACCGCGGATCGGGTGTGCGTCCGGGTGCGGATCCGGGTCCGGCCCACCCTGCTCGCTCTCGTCGGCGCCGCTCCCCAGGACGTCGCCGCCACCGCCTGCGCCGAGCCCCGCACGGGCTGATCCGTGCACTCCCCGCGGATTCCTCTTCTCCGCCTGAGCACTCCGACCCGGGGGTCTCCCTCGTCAGGACGGGCCCCGCGTGCCGTCCCCCGGTCGCCCTAGAACCCTGCTGCGGCACCGATCGCAGGATCGGCGGCGGGTAGCGTCAACACGAACACGGCACCCCCCGCCGACGGCCTCAGGGTGAGATCGCCACCCATGATCCGGGCGAGTTCGCGAGACAGCCACAGTCCGATCCCGGTGGATGCCGGCTGTCCGGCGTCTCGCCTCGCCCAGCGATACCGGTCGAAGAGTGTGGACCACACCTCCTCGGCAATGCCTCGACCGGCGTCGCGTATGACGAGGTCGATCGTCGCTCCGCGACGCGACACCGTGACCTCCACCGGCGGCCGCCCGTGGCGGACGGCGTTTTCGAGAAGGTTGCGCATGATCTGCTGCAGCCTGGCGGGATCGGCGATGACGGCGGTGTCGCCGGGGTCGGTGGTCGTGACCCGGGCGGCGTGGCGGCCGACGGCAAGGGCCGAGATCTCACCGGTGAGGTCGGGGACCCGCGTGACGGCCACCGGGATTCCCGAACCCTGCTGGAGCCGGGACGCGGCGAGGAGGTCCTGGACGATGCCCTCCATGGCGTGCGCCTCATCGGCGATGATCCGCATCATCTCCGCCCGATCGGCCTCGGGGAGGTCGGCGTGGGCGGCGACGAGCTCGTCGGCGAACCCCACCACCGAGGTGAGCGGAGTCCGCAATTCGTGGCTCACGGTGGCGAGAAAGTCGTCCTTCTGCCGGTCGAGGACCCGCAACTCCTCGATCTCCCGGCGCTGTCGGATCCGCTCGCCCATCACGGACAGGGCGAAGGCGAGCGCCGCCGCGGCGAGTAGGCCGGCCATCACGATCCCGGCGCCGGCCAGATAGGGGGAATCTCCGGTGTGGTCGAGCAGAACGAGCCAGGTGCGATCGGCGACCGGGATCATGCCGACCCAGTCCGAAGACGGGCGCTCGGTCACTCCGGCCGCGTCGACGACGACGGCGCTCGCCCCCCCGTGGGTTCTCTCCGGTGAGACCGCGGCAAGAACATCCGACAGGTCGAGCATGGCGGCCGCCACGCCGACCACCGCACCGTCGGCATCGGTGAGCGGCTGGAACAGCACGATCCCGTCGGCCCCGGGGCGGCCGGGAAACGAAAGGAACGAAGACGCCGCCGGTTCGATGCGGCCGATGCTCTCATGGAGCGTCGCCGCAAACACCGGGTCGGACGCCACGTCGAAGCCCCAGGCCGGGAGTCCCCCGGGCGACTCGAAGAACTGAATCGGGTGGTGGTGCGGACGCGATTCGGTGGGAATGAGCTTCAGACCGTCGAGTTGGAACACGAACGAGCCGGGATGATCCGCGGTGAGCCGGGCCTCGAACGCGGCCAAGGCGTCATGGTCGACCACCGCGATGAACCCGATCCCGAACATACCCGGGGTGAATCCGACGTCGCCGATGAACGATGCAAACTCATCGGCAGTGACCTCGTCACTGGCGTGAAACAGCGCGGTCACGGCTTGCGACCGCTGGAAGGCTTCTTTGACCGAGGCTTCGATGGCGATGCCGGCGGCCCGTCCCTCCGAAGCCAGAGCCACCGCGTCGTCGCGACGCTCGCGGACGACTGCCCACGCCGCCAGGGCAAAGGAGAGCCCGAATACGACGAGGAACACGGCGGCAGGCAGACCCCAACGCCTCGCCTCACCGGTCGATGCACCGGCCGGGCGGAGTCTTCTGGGCATATTTGGTACTTCGGCTGCCGGGGAGAGACGATTGAGGCATCACTTCGGTCTCCCGCATCGCAGCCGACTCGCAAGCGTGTTGCCCACCGCAATGCAGTACCCGCGACTCGAGCCGCTCGTTATCGTCGATTGACGAACGACGCCTGCGCGCACCACCACGGCGCCTGGACGCGATGAAAGGCGCGGGAGCGTGACGCGCCGCGTCAGTCTCGTATTCCGCGCACCGCCGCCACCCGGGTGCGGGCGATGTCGAGATACCCCTCGTGGATGTCGTAGCCGACGAAGTGCCGGCCGGTCTCCACGGCGGCGACCGCGGTGCTGCCCGACCCCATGAACGGGTCGAGCACCAGGTCGCCCCGGAAGGTGTACAGCCCGATCAGGCGGCGCGGCAGTTCCACCGGAAAGGGCGCCGGGTGCCCGATGCGACGCGCCGAGGCGGGTGCGATCGTCCACACCGAGGTGGTGGCTTCGAGGAACTCGTCCTTGGAGATCGTGTCCTCACCGATCCGGGTGCGCCGATACGGCCCCTTGCCGGCGACGAGCACGTACTCGTGGACGTCGCGCAGGGTCGGGTTCTTCGCCGACCGCCATGAGCCCCAGGCGCACGATCCGCCGGCACCGGCCGCCTTCAGCCACACGATCTCGCCCCGCAGCGAGAACCCGATGTCGGAGAGCATTCCGGCGACGTAGTGGTTGAGCGGCAGGTACGGCTTACGCCCGAGGTTGGCCACGTTGACCGCCACCCGGCCCCCCGGTTCCAGCACCCGGTAGGTCTCTTTGAGCACACGGTGGAGGAGATCGAGGTAGTCGGCCAGCGAGAGGTCGTCGTCGTACTCCTTGCCCACGTTGTAGGGCGGGGAGGTCACCATCAGGGCGACGCAGTCGTCGGGGATCTCCTCCATCGTCTCCGAGGACTTGGTGAAGAAGGCGTCGAGGATCGACCGCGGCGGTTGCTGCGGGTCACCGGAGACCGGATCGGGGACGTGGGCGAGGAGACGCCGGCCGTAGAAGGCCGTGGCGTCGTGGCTCTCCCTCTTCCCCGCGCCGAAGGATGCGGTCTCGGTCGCCACCGCTGGTGTCCTCCCAGATGCGAAGCGTCACCCTAACGAAGTTATCCACATCCGGTGGGGATTGCCCGCGAGCCCGACGCACCTTGACGGCGTAGCCGGCCCGGGTAGGATGTTTGGGCATGCCCAAACATCTGACCGTGGCGTCCGCGGGAGAAACTGAACTCTCCCCGACCTCCGAGAGCGAGGAGATGTACCTGATCACGGTGGCGCGCACCGTCGAATCCGGGCGCCCCGAACCGGTTCCGATGCCGGTGATCGCCGAGGCGCTGTCGGTCTCGGTCGCCTCGGCCAACGAGATGGTCCGCAAACTCGCCTCCCGCGGCCTGGTCACCTACGAGCCGTACCGCGGGGCCGGGCTGACCGCGGCGGGCCGGGCGGTGGCGAACCGGGTCCTGCGGACGCGGCGGCTGTGGGCCACGTTCCTCGCCGACCATCTCGGGTTCGCTCCCATCGAGGCCGACGACCAGGCCTGCCACCTGGAGCACGCCACCGCGGCGGAGGCGGTTGACCGTCTCGCCGCCTTTCTCGGCGACCCGGCGACGGATCCGCTGGGTCGCCCGATCCCGGTGGTGGACTGGCACCCCACCGACCGGACGGCCGCCACCCCACTCGACGGGGTCGCGGTCGGCGACGACGCCGAAGTGGTGGCGATCAGAGCTCCGGGAGCGGCCCGCGACTTCCTCAACGGCGAGGGCATCACCGTCGGGGCTCGCATCTCGGTGATCGGCACCGGGGAAACGGGTGTGCTCGTCGACGCCGAGAACCCGGTCAACCTGACCCGGCACCTGGCGGCGACGATCGACGTACGAGTGATGGGTCGAAGCGATGTCCACTGAGCCGCACTTCCGGTCGACGGGAGGACCCCCGTGCTGACCACCTTCGTCATCGGCCTGCGCGAAGGGCTCGAGGCGGCGTTGATCGTCGGGATCATCGCCGCCTTCATCATCCGGCGCGGGGATCGCCATGCGCTCCGTCCGATGTGGTGGGGCGTCGCCGCCGCGGTGGCGCTGAGCGCGGGGGGCGCCATCGCGCTCCACGTGGCCAACCGATCGCTCACCCTGGGGGCGCGCGAGGTGATGGAGGGAGCGCTCACGCTGGTGGCGGTGGTCGGGATCACCTACATGATCGTGTGGATGCGGCGCCATTCCGCGGCCCTCAAGGCCGACCTCGAGTCGAAGGCCGGAGCGGCCCTCGCCGCCGGGTCGGTCGCCGCCATCGTCGTCATGGCATTCGTGGCCGTCCTCCGCGAGGGACTGGAAACGGCGGTGTTCCTGCTCGCCACCCTGGGGAACAGCGCCTCCCCCGTCCCGGGTGCACTCGGCGCCGCCCTCGGAATCCTGGTCTCCGTCGGCATCGGCTACGGGATCTACCGGGGCGGAATCAAGATCGATCTCCGACGGTTCTTCCGCGTCACCGGCGTCGTGTTGGTGATCGTGGCGGCGGGCCTTCTGGCGAGCTCCGTCCACGAGTTCGCCGAGGCGGGGATGATCACTTTCCTCCAGGATCCCGCGATCGATCTCAGTTGGCTCATCGCACCGGGGTCGGTGCGGTCGAGCCTGCTCACCGCCTTCCTCGGGTTTCAGCCGGTCCCCACCGTCGCCGAGGTGCTCGCCTGGGCGGTGTTCCTGATCCCGATGGTGGCGTATGTGAGCGGTGTGAGCCTGCGCAGGCCGCAGCGCCGGCTCGCGGTGTGAGGAGAGGCACCAGGCAGAGGCACCAGACTCCAGGCACCAGGCACCAGGCAACCCGAAGCCAACGAAAGAGACAACGATGACACGAAAGGTGATTGCCACGCTGGTTGGAGCGTTGTCGCTGGCGGCATGCGCCCCGGATTCGTCGAACGCGGCGCCGGTCGCCGTGGAACTGGCCAACGACCGAGTCACCCTGGGGTCGGCCGAGATCGCTGCGGGACGGGTGGTCTTCGAGATCGAGAACGAGTCGGCCGATCTGGTCCACGAGGTCGAGGTCTTCGCCGGGGGCACCGAAGGGGCGGTCCTTTCGGTGAGCAACTCGGTTGCCGACACCGCCGGCCTCGACCTCGTCGACGAGGTCGAGGACATCGTGCCGGGTTCGAGCACCTCTCTCACCGTGGACCTCGAGCCGGGGACCTACCTGGTCATGTGCAACCTCCCCGACCACTACGGCAACGGGATGTGGGCCTATCTGACGGTCACCGGCGACTGATCGGAGACGACGCCCGGCTCCGAGTGCCGCCCCGGGAGCGGTATCGTGCCCCGTTCCCGACGGAGTCTCCGCCATGAAGAAGCCGCTCCTCGCATTGGTCGCCCTCGCGCTGGTGGCGGCGGCATGCAGCGGTGGATCGACCACCACCACTACCACCCCGGGTTCGACCACCACCCTCGACCCCGGACCCACCATCGCGACGACGACGCCGACCACTGCGGTGGTGACGATTCCGGTCCCGACCGAGCCGCTCGTGGTGTGGGTCGAGAACGCGGCGCTCGCCGCCGCGGTCCAAGAACGCGGCAACGCCTACACCGCGGCCACGGGGGTGGCCGTCGAGGCACGCGTGTACCAACCGCCGTCGGAGCCGCTTCCCGAGGGTGAGGAGACCCCGACCGACCTGCTCTCCGCCCTGCTCCTCGACGGGATCGACGGCGCGGCCGACATCTATCTCGGCCCGCACACCTGGGTCCTTCCGCTCGCCGAGGCGGGTCTAGCGGAACCGGTCTCCCTTGCCGCGGAACTCGAAGACTCCATCGCAGGGGCGGTGTCGCCCCGCGGGTACCCCCTGGGAATCCCTTTGGCGGTGAACGGCGTCGTCCAGGTCCGCAACCGCGCCCTGATGCCCGAGGCCCCCGCATCGGTGGAGACGATCCCGTGCCCCGCGGCCAACCGGTGCCTGCTGCTTCCCGCCGACGGCGACGCCGACATCCACTACCCGTTCCTGGTCGCTCTCGGCGGCTACCTGTTCGCGGCCGATCCGATCGTGGGATACGACACCAACGATCTCGGCGTCGATTCGGATGAGGCCATCGCCGGGGCGACGATCCTGTCGACCCTCATCACCGGCGACACCGTCGACCCCGTCGTCGACGAGGCCGCCGGCATCGCCGACTTCGCCGCCGGGGATGCCGCCCTCCTCTGGGTGCGGGCGTCCGGCCTGGCAGCGGTGGAGGCATCGGGGATGGACGTCGCCGTCGAATCGCTTCCCACCATCGGCGGCAACTCACCGGTCACCGCCTTCCGGGCACTGGCGGCGTTTGTCAATCCTTCCGGCGCCGCCAAGTCGGAAGCAGTCGAGTTCGCCACGGGGTGGCTCGGGGATCTCAACGGGTCGGCGGCGATCGCGCTCGCCACGGGTACGGCTCCCGTATGGCCGGAGTCGGCAAGCGACTCCATGGGTGTCGTCCACGCGGCCGTCGCCGCCGGGCACCCGGTCCCACCGGTGTTCGACATCGACCGGATATGGCTCGAACTCACCGACGCATTCCGCCGCATCCACGCCGGTACGTCGGCCGAGGACGCCATGTTCGGCGCCGGCGACGACATCGGGTAAGACAGCTACCCGCTGCCCGCTTCCCGCCAGAGGAGCTGAAACCCTCAGGGCGGAGGTCGCGGCTGCCGATATCGGGACCATGAACTGCACCCGCTGCGACCAGCCGGCCACGGTGAAGCGCGGCGACGTCCTCTATTGCGGCGCTTGCTCGCTCGCTCTCGACTGGCAGGAGATGATCCACCTCGTCCAGGACGCCCGGGTGGAGACCCCGATCGCCGGACGCGGCGAGCCGATCGCCCGCTCGGCGTAGGAGCCAGAGTCGTTTCCCGACGCCCGACGCCCGACGCCCGACGCCCGTCGCCCGTTTCCCGCTTCCCGTTCCCCGTCGCCCGACGCCCGTCGCCCGCTCTCTGCCATCTGCCATCTGCCATCCGCCATCCCGGGCTAGGGGGTTCCGCCGGGCGGTTGCCGGTTGGGGGGTACTGGGTTGGTGGGTGGTATCAGTGGATGGCTGCCATCAGATAGTGCTCTGGTCGTGGCTCGTGACTCGCGGCGTCTCCGCGCCCAACACGCATCGGCCATTCTTGTGGCCACGAGCCGCGCGCCTGTGTAGATGGTTTGTGCGGCCTCGGTCCGGCGGGTCCACCATGAACACGCGGCCGACGCCGTCCCCAAGGGAGTGGTACGGTCTCGGTTTCCAGTCGTCGTCGGAGAAGCGGCGCAGCACGAGCATCGCTTCCCGTGGTAGGGCATTCATCGCAGCTCCGTGGTAACGGCTCACGGGGGGCATCACGGGGGGAGCAACATGCTGCAGGTTCGGCGTTGCGGTTTGGTCGGGGTTCTCGTCTTGGTGGCCGCGGTGGTGTTGGGGGGGACGGCTTTCGCCGCTGCTGGGGATATCAGCACGATTGCCGGTACCGGCACCTTTGGGTTCTCCGGTGACGGTGCGGCCGCAGTCGGCGCCCAGTTGTACTACCCGTCCGGGGTGGCGGTGGACGGCGACGGCAACGTGTTCATCGCCGACACCTCCAACCATCGGGTGCGCCGGATCGATGCGGTCACCGGGTTGATCAGCACCTTCGCCGGCACCGGTGTCGGCGGGTTCTCCGGTGATGGTGCGGCCGCTACCAGCGCCAAACTGTACAACCCCACCGGGGTGGCGGTGGACGGCGGCGGCAACGTGTTCATCGCCGACTTTTTCAACCATCGGGTGCGCCGGGTCGACGCCGGTACCGGGTTGATCAGCACGATTGCCGGTATCGGCACCGCCGGGTTCTCCGGCGACGGTGCGGCCGCCACCGACGCCAAGCTGAACTCCCCGTATGGGGTGGCGGTGGACGGCGCCGGCAACGTGTTCATCGCCGACACCTCCAACCATCGGGTGCGCCGGGTCGACGTCGGTACCGGGTTGATCAGCACGATTGCCGGTACCGGCACCTTCGGGTTCTCCGGCGACGGTGCGGCCGCTACCAGTGCCAAGCTGAACTCCCCGTTTGGGGTGGCGGTGGACGGCGTCGGCAACGTGTTCATCGCCGACTCCTCCAACCATCGGGTGCGCCGGGTCGATGTCGGCACCGGGTTGATCAGCACCTTCGCCGGCACCGGCACCTTCGGGTTCTCCGGCGACGGTGCGGCCGCTACCAGTGCCCAGCTGTACTACCCGTATGGGGTGGGGGTGGACGGCGCCGGCAACGTGTACATCGCCGACTCCTCCAATCGTCGGGTGCGCCGGGTCGACGTCGGCACCGGGTTCATCGACACCTTCGCGGGCACCGGCACCGCTGGGTTCTCCGGTGACGGTGCGGCCGCTACCAGTGCCCAGCTGAGCGGACCGTCCGGGGTGGCGGTGGACGGCGCCGGCAACGTGTTCATCGCCGACCGATACAACCAGCGCATCCGCAAGATCGACGCCGACCCGGCGACGGTGGGGTTGGTGGATCCGTCGGCGGGGTTGTGGTATCTGCGCAGTGGTTCGGGTGTGGTGTCGTCGTTCTATTTCGGCAATCCCGGGGACTATCCGATGGTGGGGGACTGGGACTGTGACGGGGATGACACCCCGGGGATGTACCGCCAGTCCGACGGATACGTCTACCTCAGAAACTCCAACACCCAGGGTGTGGCGAACATCCGGTTCTTCTTCGGTAACCCGGGTGACGTGCCGATTGCCGGGGACTTCGACGACGACGGTTGTGACACGGTGAGCATCTACCGTCCCTCACAAGGGCGGTTCTTCATCATCAACGCCTTGGGTGAGAACGACGGGGGTCTGGGTGCCGCCGAGTTCGCCTACTACTTCGGTAACCCCGGCGACAAGCCGTTTGTGGGGGATTTCAACGGTGACGGGACCGAGACCGTCGGGTTGCACCGCGAATCCACCGGACTGGTGTATTTCCGCAACACCCACACCCA
>DATDRW010000089.1:0-13370 GCA_035291545.1 Acidimicrobiia bacterium | reverse complement strand
AAGGCGCCGTCTTCGAGCCAGAGGACCCGGTCGGCGGCGTCTTTCAGCCGCGCATCGTGGGAGACGATGACGACGGCACGGTGCTCGTCGGTGGCGATCGCCCGGAGCAGACGCGCGATCTCATGGCCGGTTTTGGACTCGAGGTTGGCGGTGGGTTCATCGGCGAGGACCACCGGAGGCTGATTGGCCAAGGCCCGGGCGAGGGCAACCCGTTGCTTCTCACCACCGGAGAGCTTGTCGGGTCTGAACTCGAGCCGCCGGGAGAGACCGAACCCGGTGAGCAGCTCCTCGGCGCGGAGACGGGCGGGACGACCGGTGACACCGGCCAGGTTGAGGGCGAACTCGACGTTCTCGCGGACGGAGAGAGCGCCGAGGAGGTTGAAGTCCTGGAAGACGAACCCGAAGGTGGTGGCCCGCAGTCTGGAGAGGCGCGAATCGGGAACGACGGCAAGATCGATGCCGTCGACGAGGATCCTCCCCGAAGTCGGTCGGAGCATCGCTCCCAACATGGAGAGCAGGGTGGTCTTGCCGCTGCCCGAGGGTCCCATGATCAGAACGACCTCACCGCGGCGCACTGTGAGGTCGACGCCGCGAACGGCGCGGACCGCGATGTCCCCATCTCCGAACGTCTTGTGGAGGTCTTCCGCTGCGAGTGCGATCTCGTTCATGATGCGCTCCTGAACACTGTTGCGGGGTCGACCCTCCACACCCTCAAGAGCGGGAGGGCAGCGCCGGCGAGTGCCACCACGAGGGAACCCACCGCCGCCCGGATGAGGGAGGCGGACTCGATCACGAGGTCGATGTCGGGGGTCAGCCGTGCCACACCGGCCCCGAGCCCAACGGTGAGGCCCACGGCGAGCACGAATGCGGCCGCGACCGTCGCCAGGGCCTGACCGAGCACGAGGCGGGTGACACCCGCCCGGCCGAGGCCGAGTGCCTTCATGATCCCGATGTCCTTGAGCCGGGAGAGGACGGTGGCGGAGAGGACGAGAGCGATGACCGCCAGGCCGACCACGAGAGAGGCAACCGCCATCACGTTCATGAGGTCGGTGCTCATCTGCCGGACCAGAGAGCGCTCCTCGGCGGATAGTGAGGGCCGCGTCTGCGCGGTGTGGCCGGTGGCACGTTCGATGTCGGCAGCGACCTCGGCGGGGCCTCCATCCGTTCCGACCAGGACATAGCTCGCGGAGCTGGGGCGCCCGAGCACCGTGCCGAGATCCTCGTACCGCACGTAGACGATCGTGTTGACGATGCTGGTCATGCCGGTGGTAACCCCCGATACCGACCAGCTGCGGCCCATCACGTCGACCTGATCGCCGATCCCCACCCCGAGCATGGCGGCGGCCCGGTCATCGATGACGATTTCACCAGGTCCAGGCTCGGTCCCCTCGACCACTACCGGAGGTCCCCCCGGCTCACCCGGCGAATAGCCGATGACGTAGGCGGGGCGGCGAACCCGAGACGCCCTGACGCTGTCGCTGACCAGGAGGATCGGCTCGCTCCACGCCACGCCGGGGATCGCCGCGATCTGATCGACGACGTCGGCGGGGAGCACCGAGATCGACATGTGGATGGAACGCACCCCTTTCTGGGAGACGAAGACGTCGGCCGGGGAGGTGTCGATGTAGCGGGAGATCTGGCGGGTGGAGCCTGCGGCAATCCCTTCGAGGGCGAGCACCATCACGAGAGCGACGGCCACCCCGGCCACACCCAGCAGAGCCCGACGACGGTCGGTGAGAAGCATGCGGCGGGCGATCGGCACCATCGTCATCCCCGGTACACCGCGGCCGGGTCGAGCCGGGCGAGTCGGTGCGACGGCAGCACCGCCGCCACTGCCGCCATGGCGAGCGCTCCCCCCGACACGACGAGGAGGTCGCCCGGTTCGATCGAGAACCAGAACTGGGGGCGGAGCCACCGGATCAGCCGGGAGCCTCCGAGATAGACGAACCATCCGAGGACGGTGCCCCCGATGGACACGGTGACTGCCTGCCCGAGCACGATGCCGATCAGCCGGGAGCGACCCGCGCCGATCGCCTTGAAGACGCCGTAGTCCCGGATCCTCTCCACGACCGCCGAGTAGACGGTCAACGACACCACCAGCGCGGCGGCGGCCAGTGTGACGGCGATCATCAGGCGCACCGGGCGAGCCATCACCCCGGCCAGCACCCGCCGGTCGTTCGCCGCCAGGAGGTCGGGGGTGAGGGCGTCGAGGCCGCTCGACTCGCCGATCACGGCCGCCACCGCGCCCGGCTGGTCGGTTCGCACCAGGATGAACGACGCCACCCGGCCGCCACCGGTGAGGTCGGCGGCGGCATCGGCGGTGATGAAGACCAGACTGGTCATCCACGACCGGGTGCCCTGCGACAGGCCCACCACCACGAGGTCACGGCCCAACATCGTGACCCGGTCGCCGGTAGCCAGGCCGTGCTGCTCGGCGAGGGTGCGGTCGAGCACCACCTCGTCGCCGGATTGCGCCTGCCGACCCGCGGTGAGCTCCCAGGGCCCGCCCAGGCCGTCGGGTCTCGATCCGACGAGGAGCACGAACTCCCTGGCGCCGTGGAGGTCGAGCACCGTGTAGTGGATGTGGACCGGGTCGGCACTGATCACACCGGACATCTCCCCGATCTCGATTGCTACGGCCAACGGAACGACCGAGGCGTCGCCGAGCATGCTCTCGGTGCCCTTCTGGGCAACGAAGAGATCGGCACCGGCGTGATCCTCGTAGGCGGTGAGCTGGACCAGTTGGCCGCTCCAGAGACCCTGAACCAGCAGCACCAGACCGATGGCCGCCCCGACTCCGATCAGGCTGACCGCCAGCCGGCGCCGGTCGGCGGTGACCATGCGGCGGGCTACCGGGACCCTGCTCACGAAGTCCCTCCCATCACCGGCGGCCGGCCATCCGGTCCATCTGACGCTGGTCCTGCTCCATCAGCCGAACCATGCGAGCGTCCAGCATTTCCCGCATCGGGTCGCCGGGCATCCTCACGGCCATTCCCCGCACCACCGCCGTCCGCATCTGGTCCATCATCGGGCGGTGGCTCTGCAGCATTGCGGTCTGGCCGAGATCCTCCACCACCACCCAGCGATCAGTGGTGACCGCAGTGGTGCCGTCCGGAGTGGTCGCCACCGCCAACAGGGTGACAGCGGTGAACGACAGGATCAGGACTGCGATCAGGACTTTCATCCCGTACCTCCTCAGATGGTGAACCAATCCCATGCGCGACGGGCTCTCCGCCCTCCGATGGTCTGCTCACGATCCGATCGACGAAGGCGGTGGTGTCCCGGTCGGTCCTCCTGCCGATGAAGAGGGACCCGAGACACAACGCCATGCAGGCAATCACCACGACGCCGGCGGCGACACCGATCACACCCTGATCGAGCCGCAACGCGGCGAGACCGATGAACGCGCCCATCGCGACCAACATGCCGATATGCATGACCCCGTGGCGGTGCGTTCCGTTGTGTGGGTTCACTCCATCCTCCTTCCCATGACGCGGGCTGCTGCGATCTCAAAGGCGGCCGGGTCGGCGACGAAACGGCGGTGGCACCCGTGCGAACAGAAGGAGAAGGTGGCACCGGCGTGCTCCACGGAGGCGGCGGCGGTCGACGGGTCGATCTCCATCCCGCACACCGGGTCGCGAACCACGGCGGGAGCCGGGGGTCGGTGGGCGGTCTCGATGGCGGGATCGGCTTGGGGGTGAACCGAACCCGATACCGATGCAAGGGTCGGTGGGCGGTAGCGGCGGAGCCGGTTGGCGTTGCCGACCACCGACAGCGATGACAGCGCCATGGCGGCGGCGGCGATGATCGGGCTGAGCAGGATCCCGAAGAACGGGTAGAGCAGTCCGGCGGCGACGGGAATGCCGAGGCTGTTGTACGCCCAGGCGAACACGAGGTTCTGCCGGATGTTGCGCATCGTCGCCCGGCTGAGCGTGACGGCGGTGACGATCCCGCGGAGCTCACCGGAGATCAGGGTGATGTCGGCGGCTTCCATCGCCACGTCGGTCCCGGTGCCGATGGCGATGCCCACGTCGGCCTGCGCCAGTGCCGGGGCGTCGTTGATGCCATCGCCGACCATGCCCACCGACTTGCCCTCGGCCTGGAGACGCCGGACCTGGGCCACCTTGTCCGCGGGGAGGACCTCGGCGACGACGCGGGTGATCCCCACCTGCCGCGCGATCGCAGCGGCGGTGCGGTGGTTGTCGCCGGTGATCATCACCACTTCCAGACCCAGGCGGCGCAAGGCGGCGATGGCGGCGGCCGAATCGTCCTTGACCGTGTCGGCGACCGCGACAATCCCGGCGGGACGCCCGTCGAGGGCGACCAGCATCGGGGTCTTGCCCTCCTCGGACAGCCGGGCAGTGTGCTCGGCAAACGCGCCGATGTCGATGCCCGATTGCTCCAGGAGCCGGGGATTGCCCACGAGGACCCGGCGCCCCTCGACGGTACCGCGGAGACCCTGGCCGGTGATCGAATCGAACTCGCTGACCTCGGCGAGCGCCAGGTCGCGGTCGAGGGCGCCCCGGACGATGGCCTCTCCGAGTGGGTGCTCGCTGGAACGTTCGGCAGAAGCGACCAGTCGCAGCAGCTCGGTCTGGTCGATGCCGGCGAGTGCCACCACGTCGGTGAGGTCGGGCCGGCCCCGGGTGATGGTGCCGGTCTTGTCGAGAATCAGCGTGTCGAGCTTGTGGGCGGTCTCCAACGATTCGGCGGAGCGGATGAGGACACCCGCCTGAGCGCCCTTGCCGGTCCCGACCATGATCGACAGCGGCGTCGCCAGCCCCAGAGCGCACGGGCAGGCGATGATCAGCACCGTCACCCCCGTGCCCAGCGCGAAGACCAGCGCCGGCTGTGACCCCACCACGAACCAGATCACGAACGTGGCGATGGCGATGAAGATCACCGCCGGCACGAAGTACGAGGCCACCAGATCCACCAGTCGCTGGATGGGCGCCCGGGACGCCTGGGCCTGCTCGACCAGACGGACGATCTGGGCGAGCATCGTGTCGCTCCCCACCTTGGTGGCCCGCATCCGGAATGCCCCGGTCTGGTTGATCGTGGCTCCGATCACGACGTCCCCGACCCCCTTGTCCACCGGGATCGACTCACCGGTGACCATCGACTCGTCCAGCGTGGAGTGGCCGTCGACGATCTCGCCGTCCACCGGCACCTTCTCCCCGGGGCGAACCAACACCAGGTCACCCGGGATTACCTCTTCGATCGGAACGTCGGCCTCGACGCCGTCCCGGATGATCCGGGCGGTCTTGGCCTGCAGCCCGATGAGCCGGCGAATCGCCTCTCCCGTCCCCGCCCTGGCCCGCACCTCCACCAGGCGCCCGAGCAGGATCAAGGTGATGATCACCCCGACCGCCTCGTAGTACACCTCGCGCAGCTGTTCGGGAATCACCCCGGCGGCGACGGTGACCACCAGGCTGTAGAGATAGGCGGCCGACGTTCCCAACGTGATCAGGGTGTTCATCTCGGCATTGCGATTGCGCAGCGCCGACCACCCGACGCGATGGATGGGCCAGCCGGTGATCGCGAATACCGGGGTGATCAGGGCGAACTGCGCCCAGGGATCCTGCAGCCACGCGGGAACCGGAAGACCCACTTGGTCGGCCATCACCGCGTAGAGGGCGGGAATCGTGAGAACGGCCCCGAGAAGCACCCGCCGGCCCAGGTCGCGGATCTCGGCGCGTCGGGCCCGGGACTCGACGTCGATCTGGTCGGCGACGTCGGCGGCGCGGTGTGGCGCCGATCCGGCGCCCTCCGGCTGCACACCGTGGGCGTGGCCGGTGGCGATCGTCGGAGAAGGTTCTCCGGCCCCCGACTCCACCCGCAGGGTGCCGTGCACCATGTTCATTCCGCAGGCGAACCCGAACTCGCCGACCCGGTCGGGGGTGAACTCGACCGCAGTCTTGGTGAACGCGGGCAGAGCCTGGCTCACCCCGAAGTCGGGGAAGACCACCCGGGACGTGCAGTCGCCGGCTTCGCGGCGGTCGAACACCAGCCGCAGGGGCACCCCGCGGCGAACCGCGATCACACTGGGTGAGTAGCCGCCCTTGACGGTCACCTCGATCTCTTGCATTCCGGCCACGAGCCCGGCCCGTCCCGCCGGCTTGGGACCGAAGAAGAACCGGGCCAACGCCGCGATGAGCCCCGCCCCGCCGACCGCGACAAGGATCTCGGTCAGTTCCATGGCAACAGGACCTCCTCCCCTTCCATCACCGACTCCAGCGAGGCCGGAGCCTCCGCTGCCGCGTCCGAGCGGTGGCGACGACCAAGCCACCACACCATTGCCAGCCCGCCCATCCCGGCGACCAGTCCGCTCAGCTGGTTCCAGGTGATGGGGCCGATCGAGGCGTCGCCGCTGCGGAGGGAGTCGAGCAGGAACCGCTGCAGCCCGTACCACGCCATCCACAGCGCGAACAGCTGTCCGGGGCGCAGCGAGACCCGCCGCACCACGATGACCAGGGCGAGGAGCAGCACCGCGGCTCCGATCAGGTCGTACGCGGCCACCGGTTGGTAGACGCCGCAGAGACCGTCGGCACCCGCCTGGGCGGCGGTGCACTCGAGGGCGGTGTGCTGCGGTGCCACGTCGAATCCGGGCTTGACGCCGTACCCCCAGGGCAGCGACGTCGGCGTGCCCAGATGCTCGACGATGGCCAGGCACCCGAGTCGTCCGATCACGGTACCCAGGGCGAGCCCGGGGGCGGACGCGTCGAGTGTGGGCCAAACCGGCAGCCCGAGCGCGCGCATTCGCCACCACCCGGCGAGGATCCCCCCGGTGAAGCCGCCCAGGATCGAGAAGTTGCCCGCCAGGGGATTGAGCGCCTCCCACCCGGCGCCGTCGAGCAGTGCCGCCGGGACCGTCAGGAAGCGAGCCCCGATCAGCGCTCCCACCACCGCATAGGTGAGCACCGCCTGGAAGGCGGCGACATCGCCGCCGGCGCGCTCGACCCGACGAGACGCCAGCCATGCCCCGGCAAGGATGCCGAGGCCGATGAAGACGCCGTGGATCGACAGGTGGAGCCCACCGAGATGAATCATCGGAAACGGCGGGTAGGACACGCTGGCGAAGATCATGCGGGCCACCCCCGGTGAGACAGAGCAACTACGCCGGGTGACGGTGTGAGCGGCAAGTGGTACTCCCTGGTAAGAGACAGCCGGACATCAGTGCTGGTGGCCGTGAACGGTGGTGGTGACGAACGGAGCCCCATCGGAGCCGCCGGTGTCTGCACCGCTGATCAGCGGTCCCAGCACCAACGAGGAGACGGAATAGGCGACCGCAAACAGAACGATGGCCACCGCCGGGGCGGCCCACGTGCGGAACCGCCGGTGGAGACGCCACAGCATCGGGGTGGCGACGCCGAGTCCGACGGCGAAGAAGAGAAGCCGGCCACCGGTCCCGGCGAGAATCGCCGCCCCCGCCAGCGGGCCGACGTGGTGCAGGACGTGAGGCGCCACGCCGATCACGGCGCCCCACACCGCGGCGAAGGCCTGGCGGATCCGGGCGCCGGGACCGCGCCGGAGGTCGACCGAGCCGGGGGACGTCGACATCACCCGGCCGCAGCGCTCAGATTGGCGTCCATCTCAGCGAAGAGGTCGACGGCGGGTACGAACATCTCGGCGTAGTGCCGCACCCAGCCGACGGTGCCGTCCTGTTCGACGAGGGCAAAGCTGTGGCTGGGGCGGTCGCCGTGCCCGTAGACCCCGAGCATCCCGTACGCCTCGGCAACCCTGCGATCGCCGTCGATCAGGATCGGGGTGGAGATACCGAAACGAGCGGCCTCGGCGGCGACCATGGGGGCGGGGTCCACCATGATCGGGAGGAGCGCCACGCCCCGTTCGGCAAGGGCGGCTTCGATCTCGGGAATCTGGAGGAAGCACCCGTCGCAACCCACCCCCATCGAGAAGTAGAGCAAGGTGTCGCCGCGGGCGAGGCTCTCGTCCAGGGAGATCACCTGCCCGTTGGTCGCAGCCAACTCGAAGGAGATCGCCCGCTCCGGTCCGGAGGCGGGAGCCTCGGTGATAGCGGCGTAGGCGACGAGGCCTCCCAGCAAGAGGAGCGGTGCGAAGAATCCGATCCACCGCCACGGGGTGAGGCGCGGCTTCGCAGCGGCCCCGGAGTGTCTAGTGGTGCGCGTGGTCATGGCAGTTCCTTTCGGCTTGGTCTTCGACGACGGAGTGATCTGCGTCGGGCCGGCGGCGCCGGGCCGAAACCACCACGGCACCGACGGCGATGCCGACCAGGACGGCTCCGATCACCGGGTCGGGGATCCAATCCAACCGGCTGATGATCGGCGCCAGGGTCCTTTCGATCCGGGCGGCGAGTGCGGTCTGGAACGTGGGAGCGAGGGTTGTACCGGTCACGCCTGCCACCATCAGCACCACCCCCATCAGGGCGAACAGGGCGGCCGAGATCAGCCCGGTCACCGTCGTCGTAAAGCGACGCGATCCGAGGCCCCAGGTGACGGTGCGAGCCCCGGACGTGAACCTGTCGGGTTTGCTGCGATCCCAGACGAGCGTGAGCACGACGAGGGGAAACACCATCCCGAACACGTAGGCGAGCCCGATCGCGGTGCCGGCGAGCAGGCCGGGCGACACCGCCGAGAGGGTGAGGACCCCGGCCAGGACCGGGGCACAGCAGGCGCTGGCCGCCCCGGAGAACACGCCCAGGGTGTACACCCCGGCGGAGTCGGTGCGGGACAGGTCGGGGGCGCCCCGGAGGAAGGGCAGCGACCAGGTGCCTCCGGTGGCGGCGACGCCGGCCAGCACCAGGAGGAGCAGCCCGCCGCCGGCGTAGATCACCCCATGGAACCTGAGGAGGCCTTGGGTGAGGACGGTGAGCCCGAGGGTGACCGGCACCAGGACGGTCGCCACCCCGGCGGCGAACACCAGGGTGAGCGGCACCAGCCGCCACCGATGGTTGCGGACCGCCGCCGCCAGATAGGCGGGGAACATCACCATGATGCAGCAGGGGGCGAACAGCGCCACCGAGCCGGCCACGAAGGCGGCGAGCAGCGAACCACCGAGGAACACGCCCTCCATCACTCCACCGCCACTTCTGCCCCGGTGAGTTCACCGAGACGGCGCTCCAGCTTGCGGCGAGAGATGCGGCCGTGGCCGAAGAGCACCCCGTCGATGATCAGGATCGGCGGGAACGGCACCCGATGACGGACGGCCAGCTCCCGGCCCTCCTCGGAGGTGAGGGAAACCACTCGGACCGCGAGCGGCACCGACCGGCCCAGATCCTCGAGGAGACGGGTGGCGTCCTCGCAGAAGTGGCAGCCGGAGGCCGTCACCAGCGTGACCTCGATCGGCGCCGTTCCCGTCATCCTCAGCTCCCGGGGTGGGCGTGGTGGCGGCAGTGGTGCTCATCGTCTCCGGGGGATCGGGGCGCCGATCCGAGAGTGGCCGCCACCAACTCGTCGACAACCTGGCCGATGCCGCCCTCGGCGACGGCCTCGGGAACACAGCCCCGCAGGTGCGATTCGAGGACTTCGCGCCGGATCCTTTCGATCGCTCCCTGCACCGCCGACAGCTGGTGGAGCACGTCGATGCAGTAGCGGTCCTCCTCGACCATGCGGATCACTCCGTCGAGGTGACCCTGCGCCGATCGCAGCCGGAACCCGACCGTTGCACCGTCGGCCCTCATCGCCGCGTCTCCAGAAGCCGGCGCCGCTCCTCGTATTCCTCGCGGTCGATCTCGCCCGCGGCGAAGCGCCTCTCCAGGATCTCCACCGCGCTCGCCGCCCAACCGCCACGGCCGGCACCGCTGGAGCGGACCGCCCACACGATCAGGGCGACGACCCCACCCCAGAAGACGATGATCATCGTCCATGCCCAAAAACCCATCGTTCCGCCGTTGCACCACATGGTCTGTCACCTCCGAGGCGAGGCTATCCCACCCCCGGTGGGGTGGGATAGGGCCGAACGGCCCTCCAGCCGGGGAGAGCGCTCCGGTTGTCAGGAGACCGGGAGCGAAACGGTGAAGACGGCTCCCCGGCCGGGACCGTCGGAATGTGCGGTGACGTCGCCCCGATGAGCGCGGGCGATCTCCCGGGCGATGGTCAACCCGATGCCGGTGCCGCCGGAGCGGTTGGAGTCGGCCCGGTAGAAACGCTCGAAGATCCGCTCGAGATCGTGCTCGCCGATACCGGTTCCGGTGTCGGCGACCGTCACCACGGCCTTGCCGTCGCGGAGCCGGCCGCCGACGGTCACCCGGCCTCGTGAGGGCGTGTGGGCCAGGGCGTTGCCCAACAGGTTGACGATCACCTGGGTGAGCCGATCGGGATCACCGATCACCGGAAGTGGCGGGAGTTCCACCGCCAGCGCCACCTCCTGGTCGTCGAACTGAGGCCGGAGGCGGTCGGCCGCCTTCCGCACGACGTCCCCGAGGTCGAGGGGGTCGTGTCGGAGAGCGGAGGGCTCGTCGACTCGAGAGAGAGTGGACAGATCGGCGGCGAGACGCTTCAACCGGGAAGCCTCCTCGGCCACCGAGGCGAAGGTCTCGGCCTCGGCAGGAATCACCCCATCGATGAGACCCTCCATGAAACCCTCGATGGCAGTGAGCGGGGTGCGCAGCTCGTGGGAGACATCGGCAATCAACTGCAACCGGCGGCGCTCGGTGGCGTCGAGCGAGGAGGCGAGTGCGTTGACGTCTGCCGCCAGGGCGGCCAACTCCTCCTCGGCGGGAAGTTCCACCCGGTCGGTGTAGTCACCGTCGGCGAGGCGCCGAGTGGCGGTACGGATCCGGTCGAGCGGCCGCAGGATCCGCCGGGCCACGAGCGGGGCCACCACCAGCGCCGCACCCACGCTCACCACCACGGCTACGAGGAGGGCACGGCGCAGCGATGAGTCGAAGGCCGCCTCGACGTCGGCAGTCACGCCGTTCATCATCCCGGCTCCGTGACTCATGTCGACGACATGGCCGTGGAAGAACGTCGGCGCCGCCAGTCCGGCGACGACCACGAGGGCGACCGCCCCCACCGCAACCACGGCGAGATAGGAGATGAGCAGTCTGCCCCGGAGCGTACGGGCGATCCTCACGCGGGTTCCTCCACCAACTTGTATCCGACGCCGCGAACCGTGGCCACCACCGTCGGGTGCTGGGCGTCGTCCCCGAGGCGGTTGCGCACGTTGCGGATGTGGACGTCGACCACCCGTTCGTCCCCGAAGAAGTCCCAGCCCCAGACCCGCTCCAGCAGCTGGCGACGGGTGAAGACGCGCCCCGGTGCCGAGGCGAGGGCGGCCAGCAGGTCGAACTCGAGGGCGGTCAGCTCCACTCCGGCGCCCCGAAAGGTGACCGTGCGGTGCCCCCCGTCGATGCGGAGCACGCCGGCCTCGATCACATCGCCTTCGGAGACCGGCCGCCTCGCCCTGCGGAGAACGGCCTTGACCCGGGCGGCGACCTCCCGGGGACTGAACGGCTTGGTCACGTAGTCATCGGCGCCGAGCGACAGGCCGAGGAGTTTGTCGATCTCCTCCGCCCGGGCGGTGAGCATGATCACGTACACGTCCGAGGTCCGGCGGAGCTCGCTGAGGACCGCAAACCCGTCCCGTCCCGGCAGCCGGACGTCGAGGACCACCACCTCCGGGTGGAGCCGTGCGGCGAGAGCGAGCGCCTCGTCGCCGTCGGCGGCTTCGGCGACCTCGAATCCGTCGGCGGCGAGGTACCGACGGAGCATCTCCCGGATCTTGGGCTCATCATCGACGATCAGCACGCGGGCATCACCCATGGCTGAGACGCGATGCTACGGGGCCCGCAGGGGCCCCGTAGCGATCGAACTCCGGTGTAGGGGTACCGGTCAACCCTGCGTGCTCATCATCGAGCCCATCTGCTGATGCATCCCGGCATGGCCCGGCATCCCCCCGAGACCGGACATGCCCCGCATGCCACCACCCGGGATCATCGTCCCGCCGATTCCGTGCATCTGGGAGTGCAGGCCGGCGTGGGCAGCGTGGAAGGGGCACTCCACCGGCGTGGTGGCGGGACCCGGGTCCGAGCTCTGGGCGAGGGCAATCGCGGGGACCGCGGCAAGGGCCGCGACCAATCCGATTCCGGCCAGTGTGATACGACGCATGGTGATCATCTCCTCTGGAGAGCGGCGAGCCGCTCCCCGTACTCATCGCGGTCGATGTCGCCGCGGGCGAACCGTTCGTCCAGGATCCGGCGGGGAGTGTCCTCGGAACGGCCGGTGCCGCGGGCGACGCCCATCACCAGCCAGGCGAGAGCGACCAGCGTCAGGACGCCGGTCAGCCACATCCACCAAGGGGACCATCCGTACATCACTCCAAGCCTCCTGCTTTCGATGGCCCCATCACATCACAGCCGAATGAAGCCACACCCGTCGCCACCATGAAGCTTTCGTGAAGGTCGGGGGGGCCGGCGACACGCCGGTTTAGTGGCTCCGAGCGGCCCGACGGGCCACTGCGACCGCACCGGCTACATTCGGGTCCATGAAACTATTCGAACATGCCCAGATCGTGATCAGCCAGAAGGCCAAGGTCATCGAACTCACCAACGAGTACAAGATCAGCGACCCGGAGGGCCGCGAGGTCGGCGTGATCCGTCAGGAAGGGCAAACCGCCCTGAAGAAGGTGGCCCGATTCGTGTCGTCACTCGACCAGTTCATGACACACACCCTGGGGGTGTACGACGAGACCGGGTCCAAGGTGATGCAATTGACCCGGCCCCGCAAGATCGTGAAGTCGTCGCTGAAGGTGACGGACGGCACCGGGGCCGATGTCGGGTCGATCCGCCAGCAGAACGTCTTCGGCAAGATCCGCTTCGGCCTCCACGATGCCGCCGGCAACGAGATCGGTCAGATCCAGGCGGAGAACTGGCGGGCGTGGAACTTCGCCATCGTCGACACCACCGGCACCGAGGTGGGGCGGATCACCAAGACGTGGGAAGGGTTCGCCAAGACCCTGTTCACCACCGCCGACAACTATCTGCTCGACATCTCACCCAAGGCGACGGGAACGCTGCGGCTGTTGGCGTTCGCCTCTGCGGTCGGTGTGGACACCGCGCTGAAGCAGGACGAAAGAGGATTGAACTAGTACCGAGTACGCGCCGGGGTCATCGCTCCCAAAACCGCGTCGCGCCCATTAGGTGGAGACCCTCCTCCCCCGGCTCCTGCGGAGCCGGGTACTCCTCCCTGAGGGAGGAGAATGAAGGAGGAGGGGGCCGCCGGCTTCGGCGGCGACAGAAGACAGGGGCGCCGGCTTCGGCGGCAACAGATCGAGGCGCCGCTTTCGAACACGCGGGTCTCGCCGAAGGTGGAGACCCTCCTCCCCCGGCTCCTGCGGAGCCGGGTACTCCTCCCTAAGGGATGAGAATGAAGAGGAAGGGGCCGCCGGCTTCG
>DATDRW010000088.1:0-12457 GCA_035291545.1 Acidimicrobiia bacterium | reverse complement strand
CGGCCGCCGCCACTTCCGCAGGATCAGCGACCTGCGGGGTGACGGCATCGGCTACGCCGTGGCCGCCTCTCTCGCCGGATACCTGGTCACCTCTGTGTTCCTCCATCTCGACTTCGCCCGTCTTGTGTGGCTCATCGTCGGGATCGGACTGGCGCTCCCCCGCGTGGCGGTCGTCGAGGACGCCGACCGCGAGGCGGCGACGATGGCGGTGACGCCGTGACCACACCGCAGGTCGAGGACGGCGAGCAGCTCGGGACCACCGCGGCCCGTGCCGTGGTGTGGAACTACGCGTCGTTTGCCTCCGGCAAGGTCCTCGTGATCGTCACCATGGCGATCCTCGCCCGGCTGCTCACCCCGGCGGACTTCGGCGTCGTCGGCTACACGACGCTGGTGATCGCCTACCTCGGGGTGCTCATGGACCTCGGCCTCGGGGCGGCGCTCATCCAGCGACGCCACGAAGTGGAAGAGGCTGCCGAGACCGTCTACGCAGTCAACCTGTTGCTCGGGGCGGTGCTCACCGCCGCCACCGCTCTGGGCGCACCGCTCGTCGCCGGATTCTTCCGGGAGCCGCTGGTGACGCCGCTTCTCCGGGTCCTCTCGTTCACCTTCGTGCTCGAGGCACTCGGCTCGGTGTCGCTCGTGCTCCTCAAGCGCGACCTCGCCTTTCGCCGCAAGCTGATCCCCGACGTGGGCCGATCGGTGGTGAAGGGCGCGGTGTCGATCGGCGCGGCGCTCACCGGATTCGGCGTATGGGCGCTGGTGTGGGGACAGCTGGCCGGGGTGATGGCCTCGGTGGTCCTCGCCTGGATGGTCGTCGGCCGGCGGCCCCGGCCGCGGATCCACCGGAGACAGCTGCGCTCGCTGAGCCGGTTCGGGGCGCCGCTGATCGTCACCGACGTGCAGTACGCCATTTGGTCGAACCTCGACTACGTCGTGGTCGGCCGACTGCTGGGTGCCTCCGCCCTCGGCGTGTACACCCTCGCCTACCGCCTCCCCGAACTCCTGGTGCAGTCGGTATGGCGCGTGCTCGCCACCGCAATTTTCCCTGTGTTCTCCACCATTCAGGAACGGGCCGATCTCCTTCGCCGGGGCTATCTGGCGACCATCCGCTACACCCAGACCGTCGTCGTCCCGCTCTGCCTCGGCCTCTTCCTCACCGCCGAGCAGTCCGTGATGGTGCTGTTCGGAAGCCAATGGGCCGAGGCCATCCCCGTGCTGCGGGTGATGGCGATCTTCTGCCTGATCGGCTCGATCGGGGTGAACGCAGGCGACGTCTACAAGGCGCTGGGACGGACCGGGGTGCTCGCCCGGCTCGCCGTCCTCGAGCTCGTCGCGCTGGTCCCGGCACTGCTCGTCGGAGCCCGTCACGGGATCGTCGGAGTCGCCTGGGCCCACGCCGCGGTGGCGGCGGCCGACACCGCAGTGCGGCTGGCGGTCGCCAACCGGATGGTGGGAACCACCTTTGGCGACGTGTGGCGCCAGATCGCTCCCTCCCTTGCCGCCGGCGGGTGGATGGTCGCCGCCGTCGTCCCGGTGCTCTGGCTCACCCGTGATGCCGGGTCGGCGGCATCACTCCTGGCCGCCACCGGCGTCGGAGCCGTCGTCTACGCGGTGTCGCTGTGGAGGCTCGACCCGGCGGTGGTCCGCCGGATCCTCGGCTGGATCGGTCTGCGCGGGCGGGAGGCGCGCTCGTGACCACCCGCCGCACCGCACTGCGCGCCGCACCGGCCCCGGCACCGTCGGCGCGCCTGCGGGTCATGTACCTCATCGACTCGCTCGGACACGGCGGAGCCGAGCACGGCCTGGTGCGCTACCTGGAGGCGCTCCCCCGGGCCGGGGTCGATCCGGTGGTGGTCGTCGTCCAAGAACGCGACGGCAACCCGCTGACCCCGGCGATCTCAGCACTCGGTATCCCCATCGAAACCCTCCACATCGACCGGCTGCGCCGGCGAGGGGCGCTGGCACGGGTCGGCGAAGCCATCGACCGGACCGCCCCCGACCTGGTGCACACCCAGCTCGAGTTCTCCAACATTCTGGGGACCATCGCCGCCCGTCGCCGCGGCATCCCCAGCGTGGCCACGCTCCACACCATCGACCGCCCGCGCCGGTGGAGCCGCGATGCGCTCCGCTTCCGTCTGATGGCCCGGATGCTCACCACCCGTGCCTCCCGGGTCATTGCCGTCTCCCGCAGCGCCGCAGAGCACTTTGCCGGTCGCTCCGGTGCGGGCCGACTCCTGGTGACGACCCTGCACAACGGCGTCGACCTCGACCGCTTCAGCCGTCTCCACCCCGGCGCCGCCGGTGCGCTGCGCACCGCGCTCGGATTGCGCGCCGACGCCCGCATCGTCGTCACCGTGGCGGTGCTCCGCCCTCCGAAGGGGATCGCCGACCTGATCGCCGCCCTTCCCGCGGTGCTCGCCTCCGTCCCCGACACCCACCTCGTCCTGGTCGGCGACGGCCCGGCACGCTCCGACCTGGAGCACACCGCCGCCACCACCGGGGTGGCGGGGCGGGTTCACTTCCTCGGCCACCGCGTCGATGTCGCTGAGGTACTCGCCGGGTCCGACGTCTTCGTGCTCCCGTCCCACACCGAGGCGCTCCCCACCGTGCTGATCGAGGCGATGGCGTCGGGCCTGCCGGTGGTGGCCACCGAGGTCGGCGGGATCCCGGAGATGGTGGAGCGGGGCGGCAGCGCCCTGCTCGTCCCCGCCCACCATCCCGAACTCCTCGCCGAGGCGGTCACCCGGGTCCTCACCTCGCCGCTCCAGGCCACCGCCATGGGTACCGCGGGACGGCGCATTGCGCGGACTCGCTTCGACCTTCGCCGCCAGGTCCCGGCATTGGTCGACGAGTACCGCCGGATCGTCGCCGGGGAGGGTCACCCATGACCCGCATCGCCCTCGTCGAACCGGACGGCGCCGGCGGGATGATCCACTACGCCCACCAGCTCGCCGGCGCCCTCAGCGACGCCGGCGCCGAGGTGACGCTGCACACCGCCCGCCGCTATGAGCTGCGCCACCTCCCCCACCGGTTCACGGTGCGCGCCGAGATGAGCCTCTGGCCCGCCATCGAGCCGGCCGCCCGGCATCGCCTCGGCGCCGCCGGGCGCAAGCTGCGCCGCGGGTGGCGGGGGGTGCGCTATGCCGTGGTGTGGCACCACCTCACTAGACGGCTGATCGCGGAGCGGCCCGACGTGGTGCTCTTCTCCACGATCCGGTTCCCGTTCCAGGCGGTGTTCCTCCGCCGGCTACGGCGACGCGGCCTCGTCCTGGCACAGGTGTGCCATGAGTTCGAGGCACGGGAGCGGGGTTTGCTGTCGCGGGCAATCGGCCGGCAGCTGGCGCTGACCGTCTACCGCAGCTTCTCCCGGGTGTTCCTCCACGGCGAGGAGAACCGCAAGGCCTTCCTCGAGGCTTACCCGGTCGACCTCGAGGTAACCCGGGTGATTCCCCACGGCAACCAGTCGCTGTTCCTGCGGATCGCCGACGCCGGCGGCGAGCTCCGTTCCCGGTACGGAATCGACGACCAAGAACCGGTCGCTCTGTTCTTCGGCGGGCTCCGCCCCAGCAAGGGCATCCTCGATCTGGTCGACGCCTTCGCCGCCATGCCTCCGGGCACCCCGGGCCGGCTGCTCATCGTCGGGCACCCCTCCGGGGTCGATCCCGCCGTCGTCGTGGAGAGAGCCGTGAAGGCGGGCATCGCCGACCGCGTCGTGGTCGACGGCCGCTACCTCCCCCTCGAGGAGGTGGGTCCCCTGGTCCGCTCCTGCACGTTCATGGTGCTCCCCTACCGGTCGGCGACCGCGAGTGGTGTGCTCCAGGTGGCGTTCACCTTCGCCCGGCCGGTCGTGGCCACCGCCCTGGGCGCGCTCACCGAGGACGTCGATCACGGCATGACGGGGCTGCTGGTGCAGGCCGGCGACGACGAAGGTCTGGCCCGTGCGATGGCCTCCCTGCTGACCGATCCCGGGCGGGCTCGCGCCATGGGGAGCGCAGCCGCAGAAGCGGCCGAGAACAGGTTCGGCTGGGGGCCGATCGCCGAGACGGTGCTTGCCGGCCTGGAGGAGGTGACGGGATGATCGGCATCGTCTTCTGGTCTGCGGTGGCCCTGGTCGGATACACCTACGCCGGGTACCCGCTGCTCATCACCGCGGTGGGGCGGCTGCGCCGACCGGCGGCGTACCGCGATCACACCCCGAAGGTCACATTGATCATCGCCGCCCACAACGAGGAGACGGTGATCGGGGATCAGTTGCGGCGGGTGGCCGCTCTCGTCTACCCGCGGGAGCTGCTCCAGGTGATCGTCGCCGCCGACGGTTCCGATGACGCCACCCCGGACATCGTGCGCACGTTCCCCGGCGTCGAGCTGGTTCACCGTCCCGAGCGCGCCGGGAAGATGGCGGCGATCGTACGGGCCGTGGAATGGGCCACCGGCGACGTCATCGTGATGAGCGACGCCAACAATGCCCTCCGTCCCGACTCCCTCGGGTTCCTGGTGGCGCCGTTCCGCGATCCGTCGGTGGGGGCCGTCACCGGGCGCAAGGTGGTGTCGGGACCCGGAGGTCTCGGCTTCGGCGAGAGTCTGTACTGGCGCTACGAGGCCCACATCCGACGGATGGAGACCCGGATCGGATGCACCGTCGGGGTCAACGGGGAGATCTTCGCCATCCGCCGCGAGGCGTTCACCCCTGCCCCGCCGGGAACGATCAACGACGATCAATGGCTCGCCCATCGCGCCATCGTCGCCGGATGGGACGTGGTCTTCCGGCCCGAGGCGGTGTCGGAGGAGACCGTGTCCTCGACCGCGGCCGAGGAGGCAGAGCGGCGCAGCCGGATGGTGGCAGGCCAGTTCCAGGTGTTCTCCGGGCTGCATCGTCAGATCCCGTGGCGCCGGCCGGTGGTGGCTTGGATGCTCCTCTCCCACAAGGTGCTCCGGCCCCTCATCCCCATCGGGATGATCGTCGCCCTGCTCGCCTCGGCGGCCGCGGTGGCGTTTGTGCCCTCCGGTGGAATCTGGCGGCTGGGCACGCCGTGGGGTGTCGTCACGCTCGGCCTCCAGATCGCCTTCTATGCGGCCGCCGCCGCCGGTGACCGACTCCCCCGTCTCGGCGGGCTCGGGTACCTCCCCCGTTTTCTGGTGATCCAGAACCTGGCGAGCCTGCGCGGCCTGTGGCGCCACCTGCGCGGTGCGCAGAGCGTCGCCTGGCGCCGGGCGCGAAGGGATGGAACGTGAGCGCTCCCCCCCACCCCGCCCCGGTGCTGGAACGCATCGACCGCACCCGGCTCGGCGCCATCGCCGCCGAGTGGGACACCCTGGTCGCCGCCTCGGAGACGCCGGGGCCCTTCCTCACCTCGGCCTGGCTCGGAGCCTGGCTGGCGACCCTGGGCGCCGACGCCGACCTCGAGGTGGTGACGGCGCGCGACGCCGACGACGGCAGACTCGTCGCCGCCGCCCCCTTCCACGTAGAGCGCCGCACCCGCGCCGGTATCCGCTTTCGGATGTTGCGACTGCTCGGATCCGGCCCCGCCGCTCCCGACCATCTCGACATGCCGGTGTCGCGTCTCGCCCCACCGGGAACCGCGGCCGCACTATGGGCCTCGGTGCAGCGTGACCGCCGGTGGGATCTCATCGACCTCGACGGCGTCGCCGGCGACGGCGTGCTCGCCCGCCTCCTCCTGCGCCGGGCCGCCGACCGGGAACGGGTCGAGCACATCCCCACTCCATTCCTGCGGCTGGGCGGCTCGTGGGAGGAGACCGCCGCCGGATTCGCCGGCACACTGCGCAACACCCTCGACCGACATCGGCACAGACTCGACCGCGAAGCGCGGGGTGCCGTCACCGAGCGCATGGTCGCCGAGGCCGCCGACCTCGAGGAGACGATGAGCCACCTGGAGCGCCTCCACCAAGCGGTGCGATCCGAGGCCGGAGACCGGGGGGCATTCGGCACCCCACGACTCGCGGCCTTTCAGCGCGAGGTGGCGCGGCGGATGCTCGCCGCCGGCCGCCTCCGGCTGTGGCGGCTCGACGTCGCCGACCAGACCATCGCAGTCATCGAGTGCTTCCGCCACGACGACACCGTGTCCTTCTACACGACGGGCTACGACCGGAAGTGGCAGCGACACGGACCGGGCAGCCGCATCATGGCGGCGGCCGTCGCCGGCGCCGTCGCCGAGGGGGCGACCGGATTCGACTTCCTGAGGGGCGACGAGCCGTACAAGGCGGCGTGGGGATCCGAGATGCGCCACGACTTCCGGATCGTGTACCCGTCGGGACGGCTCGGCCGGCTGCTGATGCTCGCCCGCGAGGTCACGCGGCGAAGCGCCGCCTGATCTCTCCGCGGAACAGCGAGGCGGTGACCGCCGCCGTCAACCGGGACACCGCTCCCCCCTCCCCGAGAGCGATCCTCCGCTGCAGCGCCTCCGCTCCGCGGTCGTACGCGAGGACGCCGGCGTCGAGGCCCCCGTGTCCCTCCGCCAGCGCCCGGGCCCACCGATCGACCAAGGACCCGGGCCGCATCGCTCCCAGGGTGAGGAGCTGACCCCTCCCCAGTCGGATTTCGGCGAGGAGGCGGGCCGCATCCGCCTCCCATCTCCCGGTGGTGCCGTTGGGATCGATCACGGCGACCTTTCCTTCGCGGGTGACGAGCACGTTGCCCAGGGTGAGGTCGCCGTGCTGGACACCGTGCATCACGGTGCGACCGTCGAGCGACTCTGCCGCTGCCCGGGCGAGCGCCAGGCTGCGCCGCAGGCCGGGATGTCCGAGACCGGCCTCCTCCCACCGGGTGACCTCGGCCACCGCGGAGAACCGGGCCGGGATCGCCCGGCCCGGGCGGCGGTGATAGCGGCCGAGCCATCGGCCGATTCCGGCGAACCACTCGACGGCCTCCGCCGGTCCCCGGCCCGCGCCGAGCCGCAGCCGCAACGAAACGGCATCGAGATCCTCCATGACCAGGGCGTTCACCGCGCCGACGTACGCCACCGGCACCACCGCGGTCAGCCCGGGATCACCCGACGCTCTCACCTCCGCGTAGATCTCGCCGAGGGCGGAGAACTCGCCGGCGCTGGCGGCCTGGGGCCCGGCGACGAGCGCAGCCTCCAGCGTGCCGACCCCCTCCCAGCGCGGCACCTTGACCAGCAGACGCCCCGAACGAGCGCCGACGGTCTCGGCGCGGAACTGCCACGACCACGGCCGTCGCGCCGGCCCCCGCCATCCGACGATCGCACCGTGAGTGCCGGCGACGGCGGCCGAGACCGCAGCGCGAACGTCGTCTGCGGCCGTCATCGCAGCACCCGCAGCAGCCGGGGCACCCCCGACACCTTGGCAACGAAGCGGTCCAGGCCGTCGCCGTGGTGCACGGAGACCCGGCGAATCCGCCGTGGTCTCCGCACCACCTCCCCCCACCGGGCCGGTCCGGGGGCGAGGGTGAAGGCGAGGGGGATTCCGACATCCGCAACCGCCGCCTCGACCGCATCGTTCACGTCGGAACGCTGCCCGTTCGGGTAGGCAAACCCAGCCGGAGGCACCCCCGTCACCTCGGCCACTTTGCGTGCCGACCCGGTGATTTCGGCGGCGGCGGTCGCCGGATCGACGCGCGTGAGGATCGGGTGACTGCACGTGTGCGCACCGAACGACACCCCCCGGGTGGTCATGGCGGCCACGTCGTCCCAGGTCAGGGTGATACCCCGGAACGCCCCCGCGGGGATCGATACGCCGACGGCAACCGGAAGGGCATCGACCGCCGCCCGCATCGCCGCATCGGGGAGTTGTTTGGCCCGACGCACCCACCTCCGGGTGACGGCACGACGGTCGCCGGAGAGATCCACCTCGCCGAGGACGGGAAGCCGAACTCGTTGCGACGGGGCCGTGGTCAGGCACCATGCGACGCGGTCCCACCAGAACGGGATGTCGCTGCCGATGTGGTCGGTGGCGAGGAACACCGTCGCCGGCACGGCGTGCCGCTCGAGCACCGGCAAAGCCGTGGTGAGGTTGTCGCGGTATCCGTCGTCGAACGTGACCAGCACCGGCCGCTCGGGCAATCGAGCGCCGCCGGCCGCCGCTGCGGCGAGATCGGCGAGCGCGACCGGAGTGAACCGCTCCACCACCCATGCGATGTGCGCGGCGAACTCTGATGGGGTGGCGCTGGCGTTCCCGGCATACCCGACGAAACCCGGGGAAGCGTGATCGGCGATGCGGTGATAGGCCAGGACGGTGAGCCGTCGCGGGCCGTACCACGCCGCCGGCAGACGCCACGCCCCGGTGCGCCGACCCACCCCGAGCAGCCCGCGCTTGAGGCTCATGGGCGGCGATGGTATCGGGGTGCCGGGGGTGCCCCGGGATTGAGAGCCGCTAGCGTGACCGCCGATGACCCCGGGCTCGCTTCCCTTCACCGAGAACGCCGAGGCCAACCGGCTGCTCGCCGTCGATCCGACGGCCCTGCTCATCGGGATGCTGCTCGACCAGCAGTTCCCCATGGAGCGCGCCTTTCTCGCCCCTCACCTGTTGCGGGAGCGGCTCGGGGGACGACTCGACACCGCCGCGGTCGCCGGGCTCGACGACGCCACGCTGGACGCGGTCTTCTCCGGGCCTCCGGCGCTGCATCGTTTCCCCTCGTCGATGGGGCGGCGCTGCCGCGACCTCTGCACCCACATCGTGGAGGAGTACGACGCCGACGCCTCGCGCATCTGGACCGGTTCCGCCGACGGCGCCGAGTTGCTCCGCCGGCTGGAGGCGCTTCCCGGGTTCGGCAAGGCGAAGGCACGAATCTTCGTCGGGGTGGTGGGAAAGCGCCTCGGGGCCGGCCCTCCCGGTTGGGAGGAGGTGGCGGCCGACTGGCCGTCGATCGCCGACGTCGACAGCTTCGACAAGGTCACCGTGCTGCGCGAGCAGAAGCGGGCGATAAAGGCGGCGAAGAAGACCGGCCGCGGATGACGCTCCTCCTCCGTGAGGTCGTGGGGCTCCTCGTCGGCACACTCGTGTGGCTCGCCGTGGTCGCCGCGCTGTGCGCGGTACCCGGCATGCTCGCCGCCCGGTTCCGCCCCACCCCGTCGGGTACGACGCTGCGCGCCGCATTACTCGGCGGCCTGCTCGCCGCCGGGCTCTCCGCGCGACTCGGCGTCCCCGACCCGGCGCTGTTCACCGCCGCAGCCCGGCCGGTCCCGGCATTGTGGACGCTCGCCGGCGCCTCGGTCGGCGTGCTGCTCGCCGCCCTCGGAAACCCCCCACTCCCGGTCAGCGATCGTACGGAAGGATGAGTGGGGACCCGAGCACGGGGTGAGCCACCACCTCCACCGTCTGCCGGTAGACGGCCTCGATCGTCGGTCCGGTGAGCACCTCCGCGGTCGTGCCGACCGCGTGCAGGCGACCCTCGTTCAGGAGTGCCACCCGATCGGCGAAGCGGGCGGCCACGTTCAGATCGTGGAGCACGGCGACGACGACGGCTCCGGCGTCGGCGAGGCCGCGCAGCGTCCGCATCACCAACTCCTGATGGCGCAGGTCGAGGTTGGCGGTGGGCTCGTCGAGGAACAGCACCGGCGTCTCTTGGGCGAGCACCCGGGCAAGGCTGACCCGTGTCTGTTCACCCCCGCTCAGCGTCGGGTAGGTGCGATCGACGAGCTGGGCCGAATCGGTGGTGTCCATGGCCCGACGCGCCACCGCGTCGTCGTCCCCGGTGAGGGCGGCGTACCTGCCCATGAGGACGACGTCGAGGCAACGGAAGGCGAACGTCAGCACGGTCTGCTGCGGGAGCACGGCGCGCACCCGCGCCAGCTCGAGGGACGACAGCGCGGCGAGCGGTCGGCCGAGGAGTTCGACCGAGCCCATCGTCGGTGCCCACTCGCCGGAGAGCAGGCGGAGCAGCGTTGTCTTTCCCGCACCGTTGGGCCCGAGGATGGCGAGGATCTCCCCCGGAACCGCCTCCAGGTCGACCCCGGTCACCAGGGTGCGGCCGTCGACGGCGAAGGCGAGCCCGCGCCCCACCACGCCCCGGCTCATCCCCAGCCTCCGTGTTCGCGCCGCGTCCGCCGCAGCAGCCATACAAACAGCGGGCCGCCGGCGAGTGCCGTGAGCAGCCCGACGGGAACCTCGAGTGGCAGCGCCACGGTGCGGGCCACGGTGTCCGCGGCGAGGACGAGCACCGCGCCGCCGAGGGCGCTCGCCACCAGCACCGTGCGATGCCCCGGACCCACCACCAACCGGACACCATGGGGCACGAGCAGTCCCACGAACCCGATCACTCCGGCGGCGGCGACGGTCGCCCCCACCGTGATCGTGACGAGGATCAGCACCTCCATGCGGAGCCGCTCGACGTCGACGCCGAGGTGAGCGGCCTCCCGCTCGCCGAGGAGGATCAGGTCGAGTCGCCGGGCGTACCGGGGAAGAACCAGCACCCCGACGGCGACGAAGGGCAGGGTGAGGCCCACCAGCCGCCATGTGGCGACGCCGAGATCGCCCAGCGAGTAGAAGAGCGGCGACCCCAGCCGGGGATCGTCGGCGATCACGCTGAGGAACCCTGCCAACGCTCCCCCGACGGCGGCCACGGCGATCCCGGCCAGCACCAGGGTGACCACCTCGGTGCGTCCCCGGTGCCTGGCCAGGCCGTATACCGCGAGCCCGGCGACGAGCCCGCCGCAGAAGGCGCCGATGGTTCCCGCCACGCCGCCGATCACCGACTCCAGCGCCAGCACCCCGAGGGCCGAGCCGGCCGCCGCCCCACTGGAGATGCCGATCAGCTGGGGGTCGGCCAGCGGGTTGCGAAAGATCCCCTGCAGCGCCGCTCCTGCCACCGCCAGACCGGCCCCGACCCCGATCGCCAACAGCACTCGGGGCAGCCGGATCGACCAGAGTACGGCGTCCTCGGTCACCCCGACATCCCCCCCGTCGCCAAGGCCGGCGTGGCGCAGCAGGATCGCCACCACCTCGGACGGAGCGATGCGCACCGCTCCGGAGCCGAGCGCCACCACCGCAGCCGCCACCACGACGACCCCGAGTCCGGCCACCAGCATGGATGGGCGAACCCGTCGGCTCACTCCCCGAGCTCCGGATGCAGGTCGCGCACGAGGTCGGCGGCGAGCATCCCGGTACGGGGACCGAGACCGAGCAGGTAGAGGTCCTCGTAGACGAGCACCTTGCCATCCCGGCCTGCCGGCGTCTGGGCGATGCCGGGGAGCGCCAGAAAGCCCTCCAATCCGCCCAGGCCCTCGAACCCACGCTCGGCGGTGATGATCACCTCCGGCGCGGAGGCGACGATCGCCTCCGGCGTGAAGGGCACGAAGCCATCGGCCCCGGCCCCCGGACCGACGTCGACGGCCCCGAGCGAGTCGAGGACGCCGGCGAACACCGTGTTCCCGGCAAGAAGCAGGATCGTGTCCTCGGTCGCCACATACACCACTGCCACCCGGGGCCGCCCGGTGGTGGTGGCGGCGAGGGCGACGGCGGCGGCGATCTCCTCCTCGACCCCCGAGGCGAGCACGCCCCCGGCCTCGTCGAGGCCGAGCACCGCGGCGACGGCACGGATCTTGAGGCCGGGGCCGGTCAGCCCCTCGAAGCGGGGGAACACCACCACCGGCACCCCGGCCCCGCGCACCTGCTCGATGACCGCGGCCGGAGAGGCATCGGCGTCACCAATCACCAACGTGGGCTGCAGCGCGAGGATCGGCTCGGCGAGCAGGTGGAACTCGACGCCGACCTTCGGCTTGAGCCGCATCTCCTCCTTCGGGTACACCGAGCTGAGGTCCACGCCCACCAGGTTGTCGCCGAGGCCGAGGTCCCACACGATCTCGGAGAAGTCGCCGCTGAGGGTCACGATCCGGGAAACGTCGGTGATCTCGGTGGTCACACCGTCGGGGCCGGTGTAGGTGGTGGGGAGTCCCGGGGTGGTGACGGATGGGCTCGACGGGGTGGTCGCGCCGCCGCAGGCACCGGCCGTCACCACCAGGAGGGCAATCGCCCCGGTAGAAAACCGCATGCCGGTACGGTATCGACGGCCCGGTCCGAAGCGAAGTCGGCTCGGCGAGCGCACCCGGAAGGAATCGCCCGTGAAAGACATCGTCGGCCTCCTCGACCGGCCGGAGACAATCGTCGCCGTGGTCGGGGCCACCGACCACCCGGTGAAGTACGGAAACATCATCTACCGCGACCTCCGCGACAAGGGGATCGCGGTGCGTGCGGTCAACCCGTATCGCGACACCGTAGAGGGTGATCGATGCTGGCGCGCCCTCGCCGACCTCCCCGAGCGACCGACCATCGTCAACATCGTGGTGCCACCCGCCCGCACCCTCGGCGTGCTCGCCGAGTGTGCCCGCCTCGGCCTCCGCACCGTGTGGATCCAGCCGGGAGCGGCCGACGACGAGGTTCGTCGGTACGTTGCCGAGCAAGGATTCGACGCCGTGGTCGACGCCTGCATCATGGTCCCGCCCCGCCCCCGGTCCGTCGGGCCGACCCGGTAGTGTCGGGCGGGTGC
>DATDRW010000087.1:0-62401 GCA_035291545.1 Acidimicrobiia bacterium | reverse complement strand
GTCGAAGCCTCGAGCGATCGAGGTTCTCGAACCGCAACACGACCACGACCTGCGCCGCGCCCCGGTCCGTGACGTTCCGCTCGTCGGCCGCATCGCCGCCGGATCGCCGATCCTGGCCGAGGAGGACATCGAGGAGATCTTCCCACTGCCCACCGAGATCGTCGGCAACGACCCCGTCTTCATGCTGCGGGTCCAGGGCGACTCGATGATTGGGGCCGGCATCTTCGACCGCGATCTCGTCGTGATCCGACGCCAGCCCGACGCCCACGACGGCGAGCTGGTCGCCGCGCTCATCGACGGCGAGGAGGCGACCGTCAAACGATTCCGCCGGGAAGCCGGCCGCGTCGTCCTGCTCCCGGAGAACCCCGCCTACGACCCGATCGTGCGCACCGGCGGCGTCGAGATCATCGGCAAGGTCGTCGCCGTACTGCGATCGGTGCGCTGAGCGGCGTCTCCGTCGTCAGATCGTCCTCATATCGCCCCGGCGTACACCACCCTCGCCGGACCCTCGATCCAGGCGCAACCGTCGACGAGTTCGACGCGCAACTCGCCGCCCGGGAGCCGGACGGTGACCGATTCGCCCGTCAGTCCCCTGGCGTGCGCCGCCGCGACCGCGGCGACGGCGCCCGTGCCGCACGCCAGCGTCTCGCCCACTCCCCGCTCCCACACCCGAAGGTCGATCCGGTCCGGGCCGACCACGGTGGCGAAACCGGCGTTCGTCCGTCCGGGGAACGCCGGGTCGAACTCCACGAGAGGACCGGCGGCCGCGATCGGGACCGCGAAACAGTCGTCGACGAAGGCGACCGCGTGCGGATTTCCCACGCTCACCGGGATGACCCGATATCCCGCGATCTCTACGGTGTCCTCCCCCACCTGCACCGCCCCCAATTCGGCACGAACGCTGCCCTCTCCGACCACGACACGCCGCGGACCGACCGGCGTCTTCACGGTGAACTCGTCCCCGCCGACCATCCCGCGCAATACCGCATAGAGCGCCACGCACCGCAATCCGTTGCCGCACATCTCGGCCGCCGAGCCGTCGGCGTTCCAGTACCCCATCTCCACGGTCTCCCCGCCCGTCACCACGAGCACCCCATCGCCGCCTATGCCGCGTTTTCGGTCGCACCACTCGGCCACCTGGGCGGGGGTGGGGACGAGAGGACCATCGAGCACGACGAAGTCGTTGCCGAGACCCTCCATCTTCACGAAGTCCATCCCGCCTCCTCGAGTACCGCCATCGCCTGCGCCACCAGCGACGACTCATCATCTTCCCACTCCAGCCAGCGGATGCGGGGGTCCCTGCGATGAAACGTTCGCTGCCGCCGCCCCAGGGCCGTAGAAGCATCGATCGCCCGCCGCGTGGCGTATTCGAGGGTCCACTCACCCCGTACCACCGCCAACAGTTCGCGGTACCCCACCCCCTGTCCTGCGGTGACCCCGATCCGGGGAGCGAGGGCCGCGACCTCTGCAAGCAGGCCTGCGGCGAGCATGCCAGCAAACCGGGACCGGATCCGACCGGATAGGGTCCCGCCCGGGTCGACACCGAGGCCGACCACGGGCCACACGCCCCGGTAGCGACGCACGGCCTCTGCCCCGGCAGTGCCTGCCCTGGCCGCCGGGGTGTCTCCGGTCAGCGCCAACACCTCGAGCGCCCGGCTCACCCTCCTCGGGTTGGCTAGATCCAGGTGAGTACCGGCGTCGGGGTCGGCCGACAGCAAACGCGACACCGCCTCGGCGGCAGGAAGCGCCTCGATCCCGGCGCGCACGTCCGGCGACGACGGGGGAAACTCGAACGGATCGACGAGCGCACGGAAATGGAGCCCGCTTCCGCCGACGATGACCACCCGCCGGCCGGCTTCTACCGCATCCACCAGCACGGCACGCCCCACCCGTTGAAACTCGGCCACGGAAAATGGCTCGGCTGGATCGGCGATGTCGATCAGGTGGTGAGGCACCTCGGCCCGATCCGACACCGACGGCTTGGCGGTTCCGATGTCCATGCCGCGGTAGACCTGCATGCTGTCCACCGACACGATGTGCGCCGAGAAGCGGCGGGCGAGAGCCATGGCGATCGCGCTCTTCCCGGCTGCGGTTGGACCGAGCACCGCGGCGATCGTCGTCAGACCGCGGTCCCTATCAGGTGGCTGGGCGACGCCCGCGAGATACGCGCGTCGAGGAACGACCCCGACGGGTGGAATCCGGGAACATGCACCACCTTGTTCGTCCGGGTCCGCGCCGTGATCATCGCCGCATCCTTGCGCGACGGTCCTTCGCTGAGGATTTCCACCGTGCCGCCGATGAGCGCGCGGTTCTTCTCCAGCGAAATCTGCTGCTGGAGGACGGACAGCCGGGAGAAGCGCTCCGATGCCACTTCCCGGTCCACCTGAAGCGGCATGTCGGCCGCTGGAGTCCCCGCCCGCGGCGAGTAGATGAACATGAAGGCACCATCGAATCGCGCCTCGGCGATCACGTCGAGCGTCGCCTGGAAGTCGGTGTCGGTCTCCCCGGGGAAGCCGACGATGATGTCGGTCGACGTCGCCAGCCCGGGGATCGTGGCCTCGGCGAGCCGGAGTTTCTCGAGGAATCGCTCGGGTGTGTATCCGCGCTGCATCGCCCGGAGGATCGAAGCACTCCCGCTCTGCAGGGGAAGGTGCAGCTGCTCGCAGACGGCAGGGGTCGCCGCCATCGCCTCGAGGACGTCCGCCCGAATGTCCTTGGGGTGGGGGCTGGTGAACCGCACCCGCCTGATCCCCTCGATCTCGCCGACCCGACGCAGCAGGTCGGCGAAGATCGGGCGCCTGCGCCCGTCCACGGCCAGGTCGCGGCCATACGAGTTGACGTTCTGGCCGAGGAGCGTGATCTCGACGACGCCCTCGGCGGCGAGCTCGCGGACCTCACGCACGATGTCGGCGGGACGGCGCGAGATCTCCTTGCCCCGCACCATGGGGACGATGCAGAACGTGCATGCGTTGTTGCATCCGATCGTGATCGTCACCCACGCCGAGTGTGCAACCTCGCGCCGAGTCGGCAGCGTCGACGGAACGTCGTCGAGCGACGCGGTCTCTTCCCAGATCTCGGTGACAGGACCCCACTCCTCGGCATGGTCGAGCAGGGTGAGCACGCGGTGCAGGTTGTGGGTGCCGAACACCACGTCGACCCACGGCGCCTTTTCTCTGACCACGTCGCGGTCCTTCTGCGCCAGACAACCGGCGACGAGGATCCGCATCCCCGGTCGTTGATCCTTGATCGCCTTCAACTGCCCCAGGTTGCCGTAGAGCCGATTGTCGGCATTCTCGCGGATGCAACAGGTGTTGATGAGAACGACATCGGCGTCGCCGACACCGTCGGCCGGCACCATGCCGTCCACCTCGAAGAGACCGGACATCCGCTCCGAGTCGTGCTCGTTCATCTGGCATCCGAAGGTGCGCACCAGATAGCGCTTCCCCACTCTCGTGGGCGTCCGGCGCTCGCGAACGACGGGAAGGCTCAGGAGGCTCATCGGGCGTAGTCGGTGGCCCGGAGCTCGCGGATCACGGTCACCTCGATCTGACCCGGATACTGGAGCTCCTCTTCGAACCGCTTCGAGATCTGACGCGCCAGGTCGTACGCAGCAAGGTCGTCCACGGCACCCGGGTCGACGACGACGCGCACCTCACGACCGGCTTGCATGGCGTACACCCGCTCGACCCCCGCGAAGCTGCGGGCGATCGCCTCGAGCTGCTCCAATCTGCGGACATAGGCCTCCACCGCCTCGCGACGCGCCCCCGGGCGTGAGGCCGACACCGCATCGGCGGCCTGCACGATCACCGCAGTCAGGGTGCGAGGCTCGACCTCGTTGTGATGTGCCTCGATCCCGTGCACGATCGCGGGCGTCTCTCCGAACCTGCGGGCGATCTCGGCGCCCACGAGGGCATGCGAGCCTCCGAGCTCGTGGCTCACCGCCTTGCCGATGTCGTGGAGAAACGCGGCGCGCCGCGCCTCGACCGGGTCGACGCCGATCTCCGCGGCAAGCATGCCGGCCACCTTGCCCGACTCGATCAGATGGTGCAACACGTTCTGCCCGTACGAGAGGCGGTACTTCAGCCGCCCGAGCAGGTTCACCAGCTCGGGATGCATCCGGGAGATGCCCACCTCGAGGATCGCCCACTCGCCGGCGTCCCGCACGCTCTGCTCCACTTCGCCGAGCGCCTTCTCGTATGCGTCCTCGATCGAGGCCGGATGAATGCGCCCGTCGGCGATCAAGCGTTCGAGGGCGATCCGGGCCACCTCGCGCCGTATCGGATCGAACGCCGAGATCCCTACGGCCTCGGGCGTGTCGTCCACGATGAGGTTGACCCCGGTGACCGCCTCGAAGGCACGAATGTTGCGGCCGTCCCGTCCGATGATTCTGCCCTTCATGTCGTCGCTGGGCAGCGCTACCGTCGACAACGTCGTCTCCGCCACCACCTCTGAGGCGAGTCTCTGCACCGACGTGGTGAGGATGCGCCGGGCCCGCTTGTCGGCCTCCTCGCGGGCCCTCATCTCGAGGTCTCGCATGAGCACCATCGCCTCCCGCCTGGCCTCGTCCTCGACCCGCTGCAACAACTCCGTCTTGGCAGCCTTGGCGTCGACGCCCGCCAGCTTCTCGAGCGATGCCCGGGCCTCTTCCCGCAACTCCTCGGCGAGGCGTCGAATCTCCACAGCCTCGCGCTCGCGCTCGATGAGGTTGGTCTCGCGCTGTGCCAGATTGGCCGCGCGCTGCTCCAGCGTCGCCTCCCGCTGCACCGAACGCTCGTCCTGCGACTCCAGTTCGAGACGCCGGTGGTCCAGGGCTGCGGCCTCGCGCTCGCGGTACGCCTCGGCGGTGGCCCGCGCCTCACGCTCCGCAACCTCGAGGGTGCGCTGTGCCTGGCGGCGGGCCTCGCGGACAACGTCGTCGGCGGTGACGCCGGCCTGTCCCGCGTTCCGCCCCCGCCGGAGGCGCCCGACACCGAGGCCGAGCAGCAGTGCCACCACGGCGGTCACCGTGGCGACGATCACGGTCATCATGAGCGGCTCCTCTCGGCGACCCCGGAACGCACGGCGCGTCGAACCCGCGGGTTCGACGCGCACTCCTCAGACCTCGTCAACCGCTGACTTGGTCGCTCACATGTCCAAACGGGGCCACATCCGACACTGGTTTCACATCGTTGGTGCGCGTTGAACGGTCATCGTACCCCGCCCCCGACACTGCGTCTGGCACCCCCTCAGTCGTCGGCGGCATCGTTGGCCTCGGATTCGTCGAAGGACCCGGAGCGGGAACCCGAGAGTCCCACCGTCTCCAGAACCCGGGCCTGGAGCTGAACGGCCACCTCGGGGTTCTCGCGGAGAAAGTGCTTCGCATTCTCCCGTCCCTGACCGAGTTGGTCCCCGTCGAACGTGTACCACGCACCGCTCTTGCGCACGATGTCGTGCTCGACCGCAACGTCCAGCAGCGAACCCTCGCGGGAGATGCCCTCGCCGAACATGATGTCGAACTCCGCCTTACGGAACGGCGGAGCCACCTTGTTCTTGACGACCTTGGCCACGACACGGTTGCCCACCGCCTCCTGGCCCTCCTTGATCGACTGCACCCGCCGGATGTCGATCCGAACCGTGGCGTAGAACTTGAGCGCACGGCCCCCCGGCGTCACCTCGGGGCTCCCGAACATGACGCCGATCTTCTCCCGGAGCTGGTTGATGAACACCGCCGTGGTCTGCGACCGGTTGATGCTCCCGGCGAGCTTGCGGAGGGCCTGGGACATGAGGCGAGCCTGAAGCCCCATGTGGGTCTCGCCCATCTCTCCTTCGATCTCGGCGCGCGGCACGAGCGCCGCCACCGAGTCGATGACCACGACGTCGAGCGCACCGGAGCGGATCAGCATGTCGGTGATCTCCAACGCCTGCTCCCCCGTGTCCGGCTGCGAGATGAGCAGTTCGTCGACGTCGACACCCAACGCCGAGGCGTAGCCGGGGTCCAGGGCGTGTTCGGCGTCGATGAAGGCGGCGATACCGCCGTTGCGCTGCGCTTCGGCCACGATGTGGAGCGCCAGCGTCGTCTTGCCGCTGCTCTCGGGGCCGAAGATCTCGACGATCCGGCCGCGGGGAACGCCGCCGATGCCGAGGGCGAGGTCGAGTGCCAGCGCACCGGTGGAGATGGCACCGATCTGCTGGATGTTCTCGGTGCCCAACCTCATGATGGCGCCCTTGCCGAATTGACGCTCGATCTGCGACAGGGCCATCTCGAGGGACTTGTCTTCCACGGCGGTGCTCCTTCCGGGACTCTTCTGACTCATGCAGGCACCGTACGCACAGGGTGTGACACGGTTCGGTGAATCACACGAATGATATTCGCTGCCATCGGGTAACGATAGCCGAACACCTGTTCGATGCCAACCACCCCGGGGCATCAGGTGAGCGGGAACTCCTCGAGCACCCGGTAGGCGGCGCCGCCACTCCCCAAACGGCTCTGGTAGACGGTCACCCGATCCACCTCCATGGGGATCGCAAACGGCGCCGTGGAGGTGACGAGCGCCGACACGTCCTCGACAGGGCGCAGTCGGCTCAGGGTGAGATGGGGGTTGAACGGCCGGTCCTCAGGTGCGAACCCCGCACGGTCCACGGCGACGTCGACCGTCGCAGCCAAGGCGGACAAGGCCTCTTCCCCCCGGTCGAGACCGATCCACAGCACGGTCGCCCGCGCCGCCCGGGGAAAAGCCCCGAGGCCGGCCCAGCGCAGGCGGAACCGCCCGCCGAGGTCGGTCTCGGCGAGACGGGATACCAACAGCTCGTAGGAGACGTCCTCGATGTCGCCGAGGAAGCGGAGGGTGACGTGCCAGTTGCCCGGTCGCACCACCCGTCCCGGAATGACGTCCACCGCCGCATCGAGCATCGCCACGATCCGGTGGCGCACCTCGTCGGGCACCGGCACCGCCACGAACACCCTCACCGGGGCCACCACTCTCCGGTGACTCCGAGCCTCACCAGGTGCAGTGCGGCGGTCGTGGCGTACGTCCGCACCCGCTCGCGATCTCCGGGGAAGCGCAGCGTCCGCACCCGCGCCGCCTCGGGAGTTTCCACCGCGAACACCATCGTTCCCGCAGGTTGCTCCAGCGCATCGGGGCCGGCGGAACCGGTGATCGCCACGGCAACGTCGGCACCCAGTGCTCTCCGGGCTCCGGCGGCCATGGCCAGCGCCGTCTCCTCACTGACCACGCCGGATCGGTCGAGGACTCCGCGATCGACCCCGAGGACGCCGACCTTGACCTCGGCGGTGTAGGCGACGACGCCGCCCCTCACTACGGCGGAGGACCCGGACACGGCGGTCAAAGCCGCCGAGACGAGGCCGCCCGTCGCCGACTCCGCGGTGGCGATCGTCCAACCCCGCTCGGCGCAGAGCCCGAGGACGATGCGGTCGATGGTGTCGCTGCCGGAACCGAAGACCAGCCGCCCCAGCCGACGGCGGATCTCGGATTCGACGGGAGCGATCAGCGCCCCGGCTCCGGCGGGGGTCGGGGCCCGGGCGGTGAGCCGCAGTTTGATCTCACCACCGCTGGCGAGAAATGCCAGGGTCGGATTGGTGTGAGCCTCGTACAGGTCACCCACGAGTTCGGCGATGCGGGACTCCGACTCACCCCAGGTGCGCAACACATGGCTCACGATCACCCCTGCCCCCTCCCCCGCCTCTGCGACCAGGAAGGGCACCACGTGCTCGTCGACCATGGCAAGCATCTCCTGGGGCACTCCGGGGAGGGCAAACACCCAGCAACCGCCGATGCGGAGCCGCAATCCGGGTGCGGTCCCCTTGGCGTTGGGGATCATCTCGGCCCCGCGCGGATACTCGGCCTGGCGCAGGTTGGTCGCGGGCATCTCCCGGCCCCGGCGCTCCCACCACACCCGCAGGCGTTCCGCATACTCCTCGGAGAAGTCCATCGGGACCCCGGCGGCATCCCGCAGCGCCTCGCGGGTGAGATCGTCCTGAGTGGGACCGATCCCTCCCGTGAGGATCAAGGCGTCGGCACGACCCGCCGCCTCCCGGATCGCCGCGGTGACGCGATCCAGGTTGTCGCCGACCACCACCTGGCGAAAGTGATCCAATCCCGCTTCCGCCAGGCGTTGACCGATGTCGGCGGCGTTGCCGTTCACGATCTGACCGAGGAGCAACTCGGTTCCGACGGCGAGGATCTCAACGTTCATCCGACCACCTCTCCGGCGAGTTCCGAGCCGTACGACCCGGTGATCCGGGCACGCAGCCACTCCCCGGGGCGGCCCCGGTCGAGCAGGATCACCCCATCGATCTCCGGCGCCTCGCGATACGAGCGGGCCACCGGGGTTCCGTCCTCGACGAGATCGATCACCACATCGAGCTCAGTCCCGACAACGGCGGCATTGCGTTTCGCCGTCAGCCGATCCTGCACGTCGTGTAGTCGCCGGGTCCGCTCGGCGACCTCATCGGCGCCGATCCTTCCGGGGAGCAATGCCGCCGGCGTCCCTTCCTCCGCCGAGTACGCAAAGAACCCGGCCCAATCGAGCCCGGCGGCCGCGAGGAAGCGTTCCAGGGTGTCGACGTCGTGTTCGGTCTCACCGGGGAACCCGACGATGAATGAGGAGCGCAGCGCCGCTTCGGGGGCCGCCGCCCTGATGCGGGCGATCAGGTCGAGATGCCGGTCGCCGTCGCCCGGGCGGTGCATCGCCCGCAGGAGCGGCGCCGCCGCGTGCTGCAGGCTGAGATCGAAGTAGGGGGCGATCACCGGGTTCCCCGCCATCTCGGCGATGAGGGAATCGCTCACTTCTCGGGGGTACAGGTACAGCAGGCGCAGCCGGCGCAGGCCGTCGACGTCGGAGACGAAGCGGAGAAGATCCACGATCCCCCCCGGGGCGTCGATGTCTCTCCCGAAGGCGGCGAGGTCCTGAGCCACCAGGACGATTTCGCCGGCGCCGGCGCCGCACAGGACCGCGATCTCCTCTCGAATGTTGACCGGCGACCGGGAACGCTGTGGCCCGCGGAACTGCGGGATCGCACAGAAGGTGCAGCCCTTGTCGCAGCCCTCGGCGACCTTCACGTAGGCATACGGCGTCGCCGGGTTCGGCCGCCGCACCTCGTACAGGATGTCCATCGGGCTCCCGGCCGGTCTCACCGGCTGCCAGCCGGTGAGCCGGTCGAGTTCACCGATCAGTTCGCCGTAGCGCTCCATGCCGAGAACCGCATCCGCTTCGGGAAGCAGGTCCCCGAGTTCGCTCTGGTACCGCTGCGCCATGCATCCCAGCACCACGAGCCGGGCGTCCGAGCGCTTGCGATCGGCGTGGTCGAGCACGGTGTCCACGGATTCCCGGCGCGCCGCCTCGATGAACGCGCAGGTGTTCACCATCACCACGTCGGCACCTTCGAGGGTGGCGGCCCACCGGTAGCCGGCCGCACCGAGCCGCGCCTCGAGCTTGTCGGAATCGACCTGGTTCTTGGCACAGCCGAGAGTCGTGAGCCAGACGGCGGGTCGGGAGGCCATCGCGTCGAGTGTAGGAAGGTGCCCTCAGCCGCCGTCCACGCCCCGATACCGCCCCCGGAAGCGCAGCAGGGCTTCGACAGGATCACCGAGCGTGATGGTCTCGATGGCACCCTCGACGAGGAGGTACCAGCCGGCGTCCGCAGTGGCGGTGAGCCCACAGTCGGCCCGGGTCGGAACCGACGTCAGAACCGGGCCGCGGTGACCCTCGAACACGGCGAGGCCGGCAAACAGGCCCCCCGGGCTGGGTCGGATGCCGGCGAAACGGTCGGAGAGAGCCTCATCGCCGGCGGCGAGGACATGGACGACGAACCCTCCCGAGGACAGGATGACGTCGCCGAGATCGGCGTTTCGGCCGCACAGGAACAGGATCCTTCCCGGTTCTCCGTCCGCCACCATGAGCGACGAGACGGTGAGCCCGGTCGCCCGCATTCCGGTACCCGAGGTGACCACCGTCACCGGCGCCGGCATCCGCCCCCGGAAGCGTCGCACCGGGTCGCGATCGGACTCCGGGACGCCGAACGGGTTCTCGTCGTGGATCACGGCAGGCAACCGTAGCCAGGTCCCGCTGTGCGAACATCGTCGGATGCCGACCTCCACCGACCTCCGCGTCGCCCTCGAGGCAGCCGATGCCGCCGACGAGATCACCATGCGCAGGTTCCGCGCCGCCGACCTGTCGGTCGAGGTCAAGGCGGACCACACCCCGGTGTCCGAGGCGGACCGGGCCGCGGAGCAGGCGATTCGCGGGGTGCTGGGCAGGCTCCGGCCCGGCGATGCCGTCATCGGCGAGGAGTTCGGGGCATCTGGGGATTCGGAGCGCCGCTGGATCATCGACCCCATCGACGCCACCGTGAACTACCTGCGCGGAGTCCCGGTATGGGCGACGCTGATCGCACTCGAAGAGGACGGAGAGATAACGACCGGCATGGTCTCCGCGCCGGCCCTCGGCGGCCGCTGGTGGGCCGGGCGGGGCCTGGGGGCGTGGGCCAACGCCAGGCGCATCCGGGTGTCCGCGGTCGATCACATCGAAGACTCACATCTCTCGATCAACTCGGTGGTCACCCACGAGGCTCATGGTCTCGGGCCGCAGATCCTCGCCCTCTCCCGGCGATGTGCCCGCACCCGGGGGTTTGGTGACTTCTGGTCGTTCGTACTGCTCGCCGAAGGAGCGATCGATGCCGTGGTGGAGCCGGTGGCCGCAATATGGGACCTCGCCCCGCTCCTCGTCATCGTCGAGGAGGCGGGAGGGCGGTTCACCGACCTGGCGGGCAACCGCACCGTCGCCGGCGGGAATGCGCTGGCCACCAACGGCCGACTCCATCAGGCCGTGCTCGAGGCGATGCGATAGCGGTCGCTCAGCGCCCGCGCTCTGCGGCCCACGCCCCCAGCGGGCCCGGCCCGAGAACCCCGGCCAGGTTCGCCCACGACTCGGGCGACACCCCGCCCCCCGCCTCGATGTCGGCCGCAGCGCCCTCCACGGCCGACACGAACCCGAGATAGGCGTCGACCTGGTCGAGAGCGGCCGCCCCCGCGGCGGCCGTCCGGGCCCGGGCGGCGTCACCCGCCTCCAGGGCGCGCAGCGCCTGCTCGGCGACGGTGAGGGCGCGCCGCTGCCGCTGCCCGTCGATCACGGCCGGGCCCCCGTCACTTTGTGATGCCCTCGATGTTGGTGATCACCGCGCCGAGGAACGCCCGGCCACGGGCCCCGTCGATCACCCGGTGGTCGTACGACAGCGAGAGTGGCAACTCCATGCCCACGACGACGCTCCCCTGCCGAACCACGGCCTTCTCCTCGGCGCGTCCCACCGAGAGGATCGCCGTCGTTCCGTAGGGGATGATCGGAGTGCCGTAGCCGCCGCCGACCGCTCCGATGTTCGAGATGGTAAATGTGGCGCCGCGCAGGTCGGCGGCGGCGATCGTCCTGGCCCGGGCCGCCGCCGCCAGGCGCACAATCACTGCGGACAGCCCGGCGACGTCGCGGGTGTCGGCGGAGCGGACCACCGCCACCATCAGCCCTTCGGGGGTGTCGACGGCGATCCCGATGTCTAACTGTTTGCGGAGCACCAGGTAGTCACCGTCCACCGCCGCGTTGAACTCGGGATACTCCCGCAGGACGGGCACGACGGCGAGGACGAGGAGAGCCTCCAACGGGACCGGTTCGCCGCCGGCGCGGGCGAGAAGCGACCGGGCGGAGAGCAGGGCCTTGGGATCGGCAACGCCGAAGGTGGTGACATGCGGGATCTCCTGCCACGACCTCGTCAGGTTGCGGGCAATGGCGAGCCGGGTGGGCGACATCCGCACCCGCTCCGCGGGGCCGGATCCGCGACCCGCCGCCTCCACGTCGCCGCGCACGATCCGCCCACCGGGTCCCGAGCCGCGCACGGTGCTCAGGTCGACACCGAGCGTCGCCGCCAGCCGGCGCACCAGGGGAAGCGCCCGGGGCTTTCCCGAGACGCTTTCCGATGTCGGCCCTTCTTCGAGGTGGCCCACGATGGGTTTGGCGACGCCGGCCTGCGTGCCCGGAGAAACCCGGGGGGTCGCCGCAGCCCCGGAGACCCACACCTCGCCCGCCTCCCCGATCACCACCAGGAGCGAACCGACGGCGATCGTGGCCCCGGCGGGGGCCCCGTGATGGAGCACCACCCCGGCCCTCGGGGCGGGGATCTCGACCACGGCCTTGTCGGTCTCCACCTCGACCATCGGTTCGTCGAGACCGACCGTCGCCCCCACCGGCACCCGCCACGAGACGATCGTCGCCTCGGTGAGGCCTTCACCGATGTCGGGGAGGTGGAACTCGAAGGCCATCAATCCTCCAGCGTGCGGCGTACCGCTGCGACGATACGACCCACCCCGGGTATGTGATGGCGCTCGGTGCGCTTCAGAGGGACCACCGTGTCCCATCCCGTGACCCGCTCGACGGGCGCGAGCAGCGAGTACAGCGCCCGCTCCTGGACCAGCGCGGCGATCTCGGATGCGATGCCGACGGTGCGGTGCCCCTCGCTGATGGCGACCACCCGTCCCGTTTTCTGGGCCGACGCCACGACCGTCGCCGCATCGAGCGGGGCGAGGGTGCGCAGATCGATCACCTCGGCGGATACGCCGTCGCCCTCTAGTGCGCCGGCGGCTTGCAGGGCGTCGCGGAGCATGGCTCCGTAGGCGACGAGCGTGACGTCGGATCCGGCGCGTACCACCTCGGCGACCCCGATCGGGAACGTGTAGCGCCCTTCCGGGACCTCCTCCTTGATCGCCCGATACACCCGGATCGGCTCGAGAAACACGACCGGGTCGGGATCCTCGATGGCGGCGAGCAGCAGGCCTTTGGCTGCCGCCGGGGTTCCCGGGGCGACGACCTTGATTCCCGGGGTGTGGGCGTAGATCGCCTCGCTCGACTCGCTGTGGTGCTCGGCGGCCCCGATCCCGCCGCCGAACGGGATTCGGATCACCATCGGCGCGGTGAACCGGTGGTTGCTGCGATTGCGGATCCGGCCGACGTGGCTCACGATCTGGTCGTAGGCCGGATACGAGAACCCGAGGAACTGGATCTCGACGACGGGACGCAGTCCGGCGACCGCCATCCCGAACGCCGCACCGACGATCCCCGACTCCGCCACCGGGGTGTCGACGACGCGGTGCTCGCCGAATCTCTCCTGCAACCCGTCCGTCACCCGGAACACCCCCCCGGTGCGTCCGATGTCCTCGCCCAGGAGCACCACCCGCTCATCCTCGGCGAGCGCGACCGCAAGGGCGTCGTTGAGGGCGCGCGCCATGTTCATCACGCTCATCCTTCGCCCCCCAGGTCGCGGAGCAGCGCGGTCCGTTGCGCCTCGAGGTCGGTCGTCGGCCGGGCGTAGGTTCGATCGAACGCAGCACCGGGGCCAAAGGGTGCCAGCCCCTCGGCACGGGCCACCGCCGCCTCGATCTCCGCAGCCGCAGTCGACACCACGTCGTGCTCCCACGCCTCCGACCACGCCTCGGTCGCCTGGAGGTGACGGCGGACCCGATCGACGGGATCCCGCAGCCTCCACTCGTCGAGCGTGTCCTCCGCGCGGTACCGCCCGGCGTCGTCGGCGGTGGTGTGCGCCCCCATCCGGTGAGTCAGGGCCTCGATGAGGGTCGCTCCCTCGCCGCGACGGGCCCGGCCGACCGCATCCCGGGCCACCGCAAACATCGCCAGCAGATCGTTGCCGTCCACGAGGACGCCCGGCATCCCGTAGGCATCGGCCTTCTGGGCAATGGTCTCCGATGCGGTCTGGCGGTCGCGACTCATCGAGATCGCCCATCCGTTGTTCTCGCACACGAACACGGTCGGGGTCCGGTACACCCCGGCGAAGTTCATTGCCTCGTGGAAGTCGCCCTCCGATGTGGCCCCATCGCCGAAGAAGGTCATCGCCACCCGATCGGAGCCACGGAGGCGCTCGGCCCATCCCAGACCAACCGCGTGGATCATGTGTGCACCCACCGTGATCGAGGGCGGGAGGACGTTGACGCCCGGCGGTGGCGAGCCGCCGCGCTCGTCCCCCATCCGCCCCAGGAAGAGACCGTCCCAGGGATAGCCCTGCATCCACATGGCGGCGGCATCCCGGTAGGTGGCCACCAGCCAGTCGTCGGGGCGCAGGGCCGCGGCGCCGCCCACCTGAACCGCCTCCTGACCTTCGAACTGGGCGTAGGTGGCGAGCCGACCCTGCAGCTGCAGGGCTGAGGCCTTGTGGTCGTAGGCGCGGGCTGTGACCATCGCCGCAAAGAGTCGCCGGATCTCCTCGACACCGAGGGGAGATTCGCCGAGCAGGCGACCGTCGAGGTCGAGGATGCGGACCGGTTCCATGGGGCGGTGATGCTATCGGGGTGCTCTCACCGAGACCACGCCCCGATCAGACGTCGACCGACTCCCCGAGCATCTCGTCGAGTTCCTCGGGAGTGAGCAGGACCTCACGGGCCTTGGAGCCGGTCGAGGGTCCCACGATGCCCCGACGCTCCAGGATGTCCATCACCCGGCCCGCCCGGGCGAAGCCGATCCTGAGCTTGCGCTGCAGCATCGAGGTGGATCCCAGCTGCGATCGCACCACCAGTTCGAGCGCCTGCCGCACAATGTCCGCGTCCACCGCCTCGAATTCGTCATCGCCCTTCCGCGCGGATTCGGCCGCCTCGAACACGGACTCCTCGTACCGCGCACGGCGCTGCTGGCGCACGAACTCGACGACGGCGTGAACCTCCTCCTCGGAGACCCAGGCACCCTGGATCCGCTCCGCCTTCGGGTCGCGGGCGGTCACGACGATCATGTCGCCGAGGCCGATCAGCTTCTCCGCCCCCGAGAGGTCGAGGATCACCCGGCTGTCGGCCTGCGAGGCGACCGAGAACGCCAGGCGCGAGGGAATATTGGCCTTGATGACGCCGGTGATGACGTCGACCGAGGGGCGCTGGGTGGCGACCACCAGGTGGATCCCCACGGCGCGGGCCATCTGGGCGATGCGGACGATGGCGTCCTCGACGGCCCGACCCGCAACGATCATCAGATCGTTCAACTCGTCGACGACCGTCACGATGTAGGGGAATCGGACGGCGCGCTCTCCTTCGAGCATCCCGCGGTCGAACTTCTCGTGATACCCGCCGATGTCGCGGACGCCGGCCTCGGCGAGCAGGTCGTACCGCCGATCCATCTCCCGCACCACCCACTGCAGCGCATCTGCCGCCTTCTTCGGGTTGGTGATCACCCGGGTCAACAGGTGGGGCACGTCGTTGTATTGGCCGAGCTCGACACGCTTCGGGTCGACGAGGATCAGGCGGACTTCCTCGGGCGTGGTGCGCATCAGCAGCGAGGTGACGATGGCGTTGATGCACGACGACTTCCCGGCGCCGGTCGCCCCGGCGATGAGGACGTGGGGTAGCTCGCTCAGGTTGAGCATGTGGGGACGGCCGGACACGTCCATGCCCAGCGCGACCTCGAGGGGGTGGGTGGCTTGCTTGGCCTCGGGGCTGCGGAGGATGTCCCCGAGGGTCACCAGCTGCCGGCGCCGGTTGGGCACCTCCACCCCGATGGCGCTCTTCCCCGGGATCGGGGCGAGGATGCGGACGTCGGGTGTGGCCAGCGCGTAGGCGATGTCGTGCGCCAGGCTCGTGATCCGGGCGACCTTCACCCCCGGAGCCAGCTCGATCTCGAACCGGGTCACGGTCGGACCGGGGACGATCCGCGTGAGGCGGGCATCGACCCCGTGCTGGATGAGGGCTTCCTCGAGCTCCCGCGCCGTGTCGTCCAGAGCCTTCCTGCTGTGCCCGACGCCGCCCCCGAGAGCGAGGAGCTCGAGCGGGGGAAGCGCGTAGCCCTTCTTCGGCGTCGGCCGCATGGCGGCGACAGGTCGTGTCGTCCGGGAAGGCGCCGGGGCAAGAGCGGGTGGCCCGGGGCGCTTCGGAGCGGGTTGGGGAACCGGGTCCGGGTTCACCGCGACGAGCCGCGGGCGGGCCGGTGTCGTCTGGCGCACCTCGACCACCGGCCTGCGCCGCTGTCGGCGGCTGCGCAGGCGGCTCCGGCCGGCAGCGACGGCGGCCTGCATCGCCCGCAGGGCCTCGCGCACGGTGGTGCGGGTCATCAGGAGGACGCCGAGTGCGGTGAAGGCGAGCATCACGACGAATGCCCCCCAGAAGCCAACCAACCGCCGCAACGGGAAAGCAATGATCGAGCCGACGGCACCGCCGCGATCCCGCACCAGATCGAGCGAGCCGGCCAGCGAGACGGTGCCGGTCATGAGGTGGAACATCGCCAGGGAGGCGGCGAAGGTCACCAAGAAGCCGAGCACGACGCGGCGGTAGTCGTCCCGGTACCGGGTGACCAGGAGCAGCACGCCCAGGCCGAGGAGGGCGGGGGCGACCCCGTACCCCCAGATGCCGAAGAGCAGCGTCAGCCCGGCCACGATCCCGGTCCCCAGCGGTCCGGCGAGGCCGAAGAAGGACAGACCGACGAGGATCCCGCCGACCACCAGGATCGCTCCCGAGAGGTCGTCGGTGTGCCTGCCGAATCCGTTTCGGATTCGCTCCCGAAGGGCCGCCAGCATCGACCGTTTCGGTTGCGAAGCCTGCTTATTGGTGCTCCGGGTAGTCCCACTCCGCCCGTTACCCCGGCGGGAGGACGTCCGCGATGGCATCTGGATCGGCAGATTACACAGGTGTGGTCCCTGGGTAAACGATCAAACCTCGAGGACGACCACGAGCACCACCGCCCGCCTTCCCGTCTCGGCGCGGGTGACCCGATTGACGATCCCCTTCACCCGGCGCCGCACGTTGGCGGCGTCGACCGGCAGCTCGACGGCGGGGATCTCGTCGGTGACGGCGCGGGCAGTCTGGGCGAAGACCTCCCGGGGATCGTCCATGAAGCCGTGGCTCTCCAGGTCGGGGCCCTGGACGATTTCTCCGGTGTGGCCGTCGACGGCGAGCGTGACCACGACGACGCCGTCCTCGGCGAGGTGCTGGCGGTCGCGGATGATCCCCTGTACGGAACCGGCGACCTCGAGGCCGTCGACGAACACGTAGGCGGCGGGCACCGCCTTCTCCTCGCGCCGAATCTTTCCGCCGTCGAGCACGACGGCATCGCCGTCCTCGCACACCATCACGTCTGGAACCTTCATCTCCCGGGCGAGCGCGGCGTGGGCGACGAGATGCCGGTACTCCCCGTGGACGGGGACGAATGCACGGGGACGCACGACGTTGATGAACGTCTTCAGCTCCTCGCGGGCGCCGTGTCCCGAGACGTGCACGTTGGCGTTGTTCCCGTGGAAGACCCTGGCCCCGCGGCGGAGCAACCCGTTGATCACCCGAGACACCTTCGTCTCGTTGCCGGGGATCGGCCGCGCCGAGATCACTACGGTGTCCCCCTCGCCCACCTGGACCCAGCGGTGCTGGCCGGCCGCCATCATCGACATGGCGGCGAAGGGCTCGCCCTGACTGCCGGTACACACGATGGCGGTCTCTTCGGGGGGAAGCGTGAGCAGTTCCTCGAGCGGCAGCACCCGGTCGGAGGGGAGCTCGAACAGGCCGAGCCCCTCGGCGGTGGGCACCGTGCGCTGCATCGTGCGCCCCATGAAGGCCACATAACGCCCGGCATCGACGGCGGCGTTGACGATCTGCTGGACCCGGTGGATGTGGCTGGCGAAGCAGGCGGCGATCACCCGCCCTTTGGTTTCGACCACGATCTCGTAGAGCGGCTGGGCCAGGCTCGACTCCGAGGGGACGAAGCCGGCCACCTCTGCGTTGGTGCTGTCCGACAGGAGCAGGCGAACCCCCGTGCGTCCCAGCGCGGCGAACTCGGGGAGGTCGGTCGGTATCCCGTCGATCGGCGTTGGATCGAGCTTGAAGTCGCCCGAATGCACCACGAGTCCTTCCGGGGTGTCGAAGGCGATCCCGGCACCCTGCGGGATGGAATGCGAAACCGGGATCAGCATGAACCGGAACGGGCCGTGCTCGGTCCACACCCCGGTGTCGATGGCCCGGAGGTCGGCGTCGACGCCGGCCTCTTCGATCCGGCTGCTCGCCAGTGCCACCGCCAGCCGGGTGCCGTACACCGGGACGTTCACCTCGGCGAGCAAGTAGGAGAGAGCGCCGATGTGGTCCTCGTGCCCGTGGGTGAGCACGATGCACTCGAGGTCGTCGGAGCGAGCCAACACCGAGGCGAAGTCGGGGAGCACCAGGTCGACGCCGAGCATGTGCTCGTCGGGGAACATCAACCCGCAGTCGATCAGGGCGAGCTTGCCGCCGACCTCGATCGAGGCGCAGTTGCGCCCGATGTCCCCGAGGCCGCCGAGAAAGGAGACGCGGACGCTCATCCCGCCCTGGCCGCGGCCAGCGCCTCCTTGATGGCGGCGACCGTCTCGGCCGCGGCCGGCACGAGCGGCAGCCGGGGTCGCCCGACCGGCTTCCACAGGGCGTCGACCGCAGCCTTCACCGGAATCGGGTTGGGCTCCAGGAAGCACGCGGCGAAGAGCGGGGCGAGGGCGAGGTGCAGCCGCCGCGCCTCGTCCCAGTTTCCGCCGGCGGCGGCCTCCACCATGGCCTTGATCTGCCTGCCGGCGAGATGGGAAGCGACCGACACGACCCCGACCGCACCCACCGACATCATGGGGAGGGTGAGGATGTCGTCACCGGAGTAGATCGTGAGCGAGCCGCCGCAGGATTGCATTGTCTTGGTGGTGAACGCCAGGTCCCCGACCGCGTCTTTGACCGCCGCGATCCGGGGATGCGACGCCAGCCTGGCGAGCGTCGGCACCTCGATGAGTCGCCCGGTTCTCGAGGGGATGTTGTAGAGGAGAACCGGCACCGACGAGGCGTCGGCGATCGCGCTGAAGTGCTCGAACAGCCCCTGCTGCGGGGGTCGTGAGTAGTAGGGAGTCACGGCCATCACCCCGTGCACACCGGCCTCCGCTGCAAGCTTGGTGAGGTGGACCGACTCGGCCGTGTCGTAGGTGCCGGTCCCGGCGACGACGACGGCTCGATCTCCCACTGCCTCGACCACCGTACGGAACAGCATCACCTTCTCGTCGGCGGACAGCGTGGGCGACTCGCCCGTCGTACCGGCGACGACGACACCGTCCGAGCCCTCTTCGACGAGGTGGCGGGCGAGGTCCCACGCCGCCTGGACGTCGACGGCGCCTTCGGCGTCGAACGGCGTGATCATGGCGGTGAGGACCCGCCCGAATGGAGCGGTCATGGAACCTCCTGTAACCATGACGGTAGTGGACTCGGGGGTCGCCAGCGTGCAGCCTGCAGCGTGCAGCCGCGACACCGGGGCTGCAGGCTGCAGGCTGCAAGCTCGGCTGCCTAGTCTCGGAATGGCGAACGCGTTTGTATCGTTCTGGATGGTGAAATGCCCCACGTGAGAGACATCGATCAGAGCCAGTTCGGCCCGGAGGTGCTGCAGCGCAGCCATGAGGTCCCCGTCGTCGTCGACTTCTGGGCGGAGTGGTGTGGGCCGTGCAAGGTGCTCGGTCCCATCCTCGAGCGCCTCGCCGACGACTACGAGGGACGATTCGTGTTGGTGAAGGTCGACGTCGACGCCAACCGCGAGCTGCAAGCCCAGTTCCGCGTGCAGTCGATTCCGACCGTCATCGCCTTCAAGGGCGGCCAGCCCGTCGCTTCTTTCATCGGCGCCAAGCCGGAGACACAGGTCCGCACCTGGATCGATGCCATGCTCCCTTCGCGATGGGACCTCCTGGTGGATCGGGCGCGTGACCTGTCTTTGGAGGGTGATGAGGCCGGCGCCGAGTCCCTCTACCGCGAGGTGCTCGCCGGTGTCCCCGATCACACCGAAGCCGCCACCGCGCTCGCTTCTCTTCTCATCGCCCGCAAGGAGACGGATGAGGCGCTCATCGTCCTGGGGCGCCTCCCCCGCACCGCCGAGGTGGAGCGCCTCGAGGCGACAGCCCGGGTCGCCGCGCGCTCGGAGGTCGATCTGACCTCCCTGGAGCACCGGCTCGCGGCGAATCCCGCCGACCATGCCGCCCGCCTCGAGCTGGGAGAGGCGCTGGCTGCCAAAGGCGAGTACGAGCCGGGACTCGATCACCTGCTGGAAGTGGTGCGCACGGGAGGTCCGCTCCGCGAACACGCCCGCCGGGCGATGATCGACGTGTTCGGACTGATCGGACCGGAGCACCCGCTCGCCGTGGTGTACCGCCGGGCCCTGGCGAACGAGCTGTTCTGAGGAGGCCACCCGCTTCCCGCTGCCCGCTTCCCGCTGCCCGCAGATCCAGACGGCGGGTGGTTGCGGGCGGGTGGCGGGAGGCGGGAGGCGGGGAACGAAAGACTCAGAGCCCCAGCAATCCCTCCAACCCCACCGTCACCGGATCCGGCAATGCGGCCACGGACCGCACCGCCAGCAGCACCCCCGGCATGAAGGAGATCCGGTCGGTGGTGTCGTGGCGGATGGTGAGGGTCTCGCCCTCGCTTCCAAGGATGACCTCCTGGTGGGCGAGCAGTCCCGGAAGCCGCACCGAGTGCACCCGCGGTCCGGCGTCTCCGCCCCGTGCCCCGGGAACCAGCTCGGTCGACTCGACGTGTCGCTCCTGCCTCCCGCCCGCCGCCTGCATCCGGGCGGCGGTGCTGAGAGCGGTTCCGGACGGCGCGTCGACCTTGCGATCGTGGTGCAGTTCGATGATCTCGGACGCCGAGAAGTGACGAGCCGCCATCTCTGCGAACCGCATCATCAGCACCGCTCCGATCGAGAAGTTGGGGACGACCAGGCAGTTCGGAGGTCCGCTCCCCCATGCGGTCCGCACGGCCTCGAGACGAGCCGCGTCAAACCCCGAGGTGCCGACCACGGCATGCACGCCGTGAGCCCGCCAGGTCGCCAGGTTGCCCAGCACCGCGGCGGGAGTGGTGAACTCGACGACCACCTCTGCCTCGCCCACGACCGTGGGGTCGGCGGAGATCATGATGCCTCCCACCGCCACCCCGGCATGCGACGGATCGAACCCGGCCACCAGTGTGAGGCCGGGCGTGGCGGCGACCGTCTCGGCAACGAGACGGCCCATCCGCCCGCCCGCCCCGGAGACGGCGACCTGGGTCATGCCACGTAGCGTTCCAGGTCGAGCGCGTCGAACGGACCGACGGCTCCGATCACGAAGGGACCGCCGAGCACTTCCGTCGCCACCCCGTGGACGTCCTGCAGTGTCACCGCCTCGATGCGCGCCACGGTCTCGTCCAGGGAGAGATGCTCGACGCCGGTGAGCTCGTGGCGGCCGAGACGGACCATGCGGCTGTTGGTGTCCTCCATCGAAAGCGCCACCGACCCTTTGGTGAAGCCCTTGGCGCGGTCCAATTCGTCGAGCGTGATGCCCTCGGCGACCACCTTGGCGATTTGCTCCCTGACCAGTTCCAGCACCTGCGCCGTCTGGTGAGGAGTGGTACCGACGTACACCCCGAAGGCGCCCGAGTCGGCATAGGGCATGCGGAACGAGTACACCGCATAGGCGAGGCCCCGCTCCTCGCGGATCTCGCGGAACAGACGACTCGACATCCCGCCCCCGAGAACGTGGTTGAGGATCCCGAAAGCGAAGCGACGCTCATCGGCGCGATCGAGCGCCTCGGACCCGATCACGAGGTGGGCCTGCTCGGTGTCGCGCCTGACGACCTTCACGATCGAGGAGATCTTCGGCCTGGAGAACTCGTGATCGGCGGTACCGCCAGTCCACGCCCCAAACTGATCGGAGACGAGGTCCACGACGGCCGAGTGCTCCAGGTTGCCGCTGGCGGCGACGACGACGGTGGCCGGGTGGTAACGGCGCTGCCAGTAGCCGGCGATGACGTCACGGGTCATCACCGAGATGCTCTCCCGGGTTCCGAGCACGGGCAGTGCGAGTACGTGCTCACCCCAAAGGGCCTGAGCGAACTGGTCGTGGGCGACGTCGGACGGGTCGTCCTCGTTCATGTTGATCTCCTCGAGCACCACGTGATGCTCCGATTCGATCTCCTCAGCGCGAAATGCCGGACGCTGCATCATCTCGGCGAGGAGGCCCAACCCCATCGGCATGTCCTCGTCACGCAGTTGCGCCCAAAAACACGTGTACTCCTTGGAGGTGAAGGCGTTGCTCCGGGCGCCCACCGAGTCGAACCCCTCGGCGATGGCCTGGGCGCTGAGATCCTCGGTCCCCTTGAACAAGAGGTGCTCGAGAAAGTGGGAACAACCCGCCTCGACGCCGACCTCGTCGCGGCTGCCGGTGTCCACCCAGGCGCCGACCGCGATCGAACGCACCGAAGGCATCGCCTCGGTGATGACCCGTAGGCCGTTGGGGAGCGTGGTGAGCTGGTGATCCATGGGCGGGGGATGGTACCGGAGACCAGAGACGAGGCACCAGGCGTCAGGTACCAGGGAGATGACAGATGGCAGATGACGGATGGCAGATGGCAGATGGCAGAGACCCACACCAGCTGCGGATCCGCACTGGTGCCTGGTGCCTGGAGCCTGGAGCCTCCCTACTCCACCTCGCCGAGGTACGCGGTCCGCATCTCGGGATTGGCGAGCAGGCCCTGCGCGGTGTCGGCGAGCACGATCTGTCCGGTCTGCAGCACATAGCCGCGGTCGGCGATCGACAGCGCCATGTTGGCGTTCTGCTCGACCACGAACACCGTCGTGCCCGCCTCGTTGATCTGCTGGATGATCTCGAAGTTCTGCGCCACCAGCACCGGGGCGAGTCCCATCGAAGGCTCGTCCATGAGCAGCACCTTGGGGCGGGCCATCAGAGCCCGGCCGACCGCCACCATCTGTTGCTCGCCACCGGAGAGGGTTCCCGCCTTCTGGTTGATCCGCTCCTTGACGCGGGGAAACAACGTGAAGATGTGGTCGAGATCGGCTTCGAGGTTCTCGGTGTCTTCACGCAGGAACGCCCCGATCTCGAGGTTTTCCTTCACGGTCATCCGCTTGAACAGGCGGCGGTTCTCCGGGACCATCGACACGCCCTTGCGGACCCGGTCGCTCGTCGACCAGTTGGTCACCACCTCCCCGTCGAGGAGGATGTCACCCGCAGACGGGATGACCATTCCCAGGACCGCCTTCAGCGTCGTCGTCTTCCCGGAGGCATTGCCGCCGAGGAGGCAGACGATCTCTCCGGCGTGAACCTCCAGGTTGACGTCCTTGAGGACGTGCACCGGTCCGTAGTGGGTGTCGACGTTGCGGAACTGGAGAACCGGGGTTCCGGCCATCACGCGCCCTCCTTGGTGGCGGGGCGGCCGAGGTAGGCCTCGATGACGTCCTCGTTCGAGGAGACCTCCTCGTAGGAGCCCTCGGCGATCCTCACGCCGTGGTCGAGCACCACCACCCGATCGGAGACGTTGCGCACCACCTTCATGTCGTGCTCGATGACGACGACGGTGAATCCCTTTTCCGAGCGCAGCTTGCCGATGAGCTCGGTCTGTTCGAGGGTCTCGCGCGGGTTCATGCCTGCGGTGGGTTCGTCGAGCAGGAGCAGCTTGGGCTGGGTCGCTATCGCCCGGGCGATCTCGAGGCGGCGCCGGTTGGCGTAGGAGAGTGCGAATGCCGGCTGGTCGAAGCGGTACCCGACGAGCCGGGTTCCGAAGAACCCGAGCACCTCCCTGGCGCGCTCGCGGATCTCCGCCTCTTCCCGCCGGAAACCGGGAGTCTGGAACAGGGCCGGCCACATCCCTTTCGTGGTCCGGCAGTGCTGGGCCACCATCACATTCTCCAGCACCGTCATGTTGGGGAACAGCCGGACGTTCTGGAACGTGCGGGCGATACCGCGGCGGGTGATCTGGTCGGGATTGAGGCCTGCCACGTCGGACCCCTCGAACAGGATCTCCCCCGAATCCGGGGGGTAGAGGCCGCTGATGGTGTTGAAGAACGTCGTCTTGCCGGCACCATTGGGGCCGATCACGCTCACGATCTCGCCCGGCTCGACCCGGAAGTCCACCCCTCCCAGGGCGCGCAGACCACCGAACTGCTTGGTGAGCCCGCGGATCTCCAGCAGTGACGCCATCAGGCGTGCTCCTCGATCTCGTCGGCCTTGGCCTTGATCCAGGCATCCTGGAGGAACTCCTCCTGGTGGAGTTCCCGCGTGCGCCGGGCGCTGGGGAGGAGACCCTCGGGGCGCTTCAGCATCATCACGACCAGCAGCACCCCGTAGATGAGCAGCTTGAACTCCTCGAACTCACGCAACATCCCGGGCTGGCTGGGCCCGCCGAGCACCCCGATCAGGACGACGGCGCCCAGGGCGACGCCGCGCAGGCTGCCCATGCCTCCGACGATCACGATCACGAGGATGATGATCGACTGCACGATCTTGAACGACGCGGGAAAGATCGTGCCGATCTTGATGGCGAACAGGGCTCCGCCGAATGCCGCCAGCACGGCGCCGGTCACGAACGCCGCCAGCTTGGCGGTGACGACGTTGATGCCCATCGCCTCGGCGACGTGCTCGTCCTCGCGCATCGCCATCCACGCCCGACCCACCCGGGAATCCTCGAGGCGCCACGAAACGAAAGCGGCGATCACGACGAAGACCAGGGCGAATCGGAAGATCTGCTCGGTGTCGATACCGCGTGCCGTCCAGGTGGCGAAGTCGGGAAACGCCACACCGACTGCGATGGCGACGATGCCGAGCACCGCGACGACCGCGCCCGAGGTGGCGCGGGAATCGTGTTCTCCCCGCTCCCGTGCCAGCGATCGTGCCGCCCACCACCGGAGCCCGCCGACGATGAGCGCCACCAGACCGATGCCTACCAGCACGTACCCGAACATCGTCCGGATCCGGGCGGGATCGACCTTGATGCCCTGCGCTCCCCCGAAGGCGCCCTTCAGCCAGTCGGCCTGGAAAACCAGCCGGGCGATCTCGCCGAATGCCAGGGTCACGATGGCCAGATAGTCCCCGCGCATCCGGATCACCGGGGTGCCGACTACGAGGCCGGCCAAGGCCGCGATCAGGATGACGAAGGGAACCGCGGAGAAAAAGGCGAGCTCGGGGGTGAAGGTCGGCGACGATGCCGACACGAGGATTGCCGTCGAATACGCCCCGACCGCAAAAAAGGCGACGTATCCCAGGTCGAGCAGACCGGCGTACCCGACCACGATGTTCAGACCGAGCCCCATCAGCATGAACAGCCCGACGGTGGTCATGATCTCGTTGAGGAGAGGCCCAAAGTTCGCCGGGACCACCATCCCGAAGATGACGAAGACCGCCGCAAGCAGGAATCCGATGCGGCGACGACGCGGCGCCGAGAGCGCGACGAACCGGGCACGCAGCTTCTGTGACCGTCCCCGGAAGAGGACACTCGGGACGACGACGAGGGCGGCGACGGTGAGCGCCGAGTACCAGGGCACCCTACGGCTCGTGTTGAACAGGTAGTCATCGACCGCCGCCAGTCTCACCTCCCGCAACATGTTCCCCAGCAGTAGCTCGACGAACCCGACGAGCAGCACCCACAGGAAGGCGCGCAGTGCCAGCGACCGGGTGCGAGCCGGCACCAGATGCATCGCCCCGCCGAAGGCGCCGAGCACCGATCCCAGGCCGACGATGATGAGCACCCCGGTGGCGGACCCCTGCCCGAAGGTGAGGAGATCGAGGAGAGCAGGGGTCACGTTGACCAAGACGCCGCGTAAATCGAAGGCGTCGGTGAGGAGGATGAATCCCGCCATCACGAGGCCGGTCACGGCGCCGGTCGCCGCCCCGGCCACGATGTCGTGCTTGCCGGGGACGGGGCCTGCCACTCCCTCGAGCACCACCCGACGCGACACCCGGAAGCCGACTGCCGCCGGGATGCACAGCAGCAGCAGGTAGCCGAGGCTGAGCCAGGGGTCGATCACCTTGCGGCCGTCGAACACCTCCACCATGCCGATGGCGGATATGAACACCGCGGCGAGCCCGCCGACGCCACCCCAGAACAGCACGTTCTGCCGCAGGATCGTGCTGCGCTCGGTCACACCCGCTCCTCCACCGCCAGCCGCTCCCCGAGCAGACCGATGGGCCGGATCATCAGCACCCCGATCAGCACGATGAAGGCGATCATGTCCTTGAGTTGCGCGGCACCGGGGATGGTGACCGTCGACCCGGGAAGCACCAGCAGCCCGAGGACCAACCCGACCGCACCGAACAACACGTAGCCGAGTCCGGCGCCGAGACGACCCGGCTCGGCGCGGCGCACGATCCGCAGCCCCAACACCACCCCGCCCACGGCGATGATGGAAACCGCCACCCCCGCCCAGGCGGGGATCTGCCACCGGAGGCCGCCGATCAGCGTCGGTCCCGAGGCCTCGAGCAGACCGAGGGTGACCCCGCCGAGCATGGCCCCGACGAGGTTGCCGATGCCGCCGAGGACCGCGGCGGTAAAGGCCTTGATCCCGGGGAGGAACCCCGTCAAGAAATAGACCTTGCGGAACAGCATCGCCCACAGCAACCCGGCGACACCGGCCATGGCGCCGCCGACGGCGAAGGTGGTGACGATGACCCGGTTGACGTCGATCCCCATCAGCCCGGCGATCTCCTTGTCCTCGGAAACCGCCCTGATGGCTCGACCCGTCTTCGACCGGTTGACGAACGCCCAGAGCCCGATCATGGACACGATCGCGGTGCAGATCACGAACAACTTGATGCCTTCGATCTCCACCCCGAGAATCGAGACGCGCTCCTGGAGCCCGACCGGAAGCTGCGGAAACGTCTGGAACGACTCGCCGACGAGACCGCGCACCGCGTACTGGATGAAGAACGACATCCCGATCGAGGTGATCAGCGGGATCAGGCGGGGGGCGCCGCGGAGCGGGCGATAGGCGATGCGCTCGATCAGCACCGCCATCACGCTCGACGACACCACCGCGGTGAGCAGCACGATGCCGAAGGCGAGCAGGAAGGCCGATTCCCACATCCCGGCGTCGAAGAGGGCGTCGGCGACGAGGTAGCCGGTCATCCCCCCGGCCATGAACACCTCGCCGTGGGCGAAGTTGATGAAGCCGAGCACGCCGTAGACCATCGAGTAGCCGAGGGCGATGAGCCCGTACATGAATCCCTGGGCGAGGCCGCCGACCACGACGTCTCTCCAGGCGTCGGCGGGAAGACCCTCTCCGGCCACCTGGAGCGCGATGGTGCCCGCCACCGCCCAGACGGCGACGAACAGCAGGAACATCTTGAGGGCGAACAGGAAAAAGTCGACCGCGAGGGTCGGTGCGTCGAGGGCGAGGATGCGCCGCAGGGCGGTGTTCGACGTCGTCATGGTGTCTTCCGGGTTATGGGAAGGGGAGGCCCGCCCCCATGGCCGGGCCTCCCCTCACCGAATCGAATCCGATGGGCTCAGCCTGCGGCTGCCACCCCAGCGGCTTCGCTGTAGACGACGTTGGCCTTGCTCGCCGCGATGTCGCTCGGGTCCTCATGGTGGATGATCGAGATCGTCTGCGAGGCACAGTCACCAAACGCGTCGCACGACAGCGTGCCGGTCACTCCTGCAAACCCGGACGTGGCGGTCAGCGCATCGCGCAACGCCTGCCGGTCGATCTTCAGGGTGCCGTCGGCCTCCTCGAATGCGATCGCCTCGATCGTGCTCAAGAGCAGCACCGTGGCGTCGTAGGTGTGGGCATGGAACGCTGCGGGCGGCGTCAGGCCGTAGGCGGCCTCGTAGTCGGCCAGGAAGTCGTTGTACGACTTACCCGTCAGCGAGGTGTTGGTCCCGAAGCGAAGGTCCGGACCCGAGAAGTACATACCCTCGGTCTCGGGGATCGCCAGGAAGTCATCCACGAGGATGCCGTCGGCACCGACCCAGATCACGTCTTCGAGCCCGGCGATCCCGCCCGCCTGCTGGATGATGAAGTCACCCGCGGGCTGGAAGATCGGGAAGAAGACGAGTTCGGGAGCACCGGCAGCGACCTCGGTGAGGACCGCGGTCTTGTCGGTGTCGCCGGGATCGGCGATCGTCGCGGTGTACACCGAGACCGTGCCACCGAGCTCGGTGAAGGCGTCGGCGAACGCCGTAGCCAGCCCGTCGGTGTACGGATCGCCGTCATGGATGGCGCCCACCGTGCGGACACCAAGGACGTTGTAGGCGAACCGGGCCACCGCACCACCCTGGAACAGGTCGTTGTGCGCGGTCCGGTAGTAACCGGGGGCGTAGTTCTCACCGGCGGTGCCGAACGGGCTCTGCGTCATCGACGGCCCCGTGTTCGAACCCGAGATGAGGACCGATCCGGCCGCCGAGAGCAACGGCAACGCCGCACGGGCCGCGCCCGAGCAGGTGGTGCCGATCACGCCGAGCGGGCCGGTGAAGCCGTTGTCCGTGCCCGCGATCGGAGCCAGCTGCGCCAGAATGTTCTGCGCGCCCGCCTGGCCACCCTCGGCCGAGCACAGGTCGTCTTCGACGGTGCCCAGGCTCACGGAGTGCCCCGCAACATCGCCGTAGTCGGCGATGGCGAGTTCGACGCCGCGGACCTGGTCGGTACCCAGGAACGACGTATCGCCCGAGATCGACTGCAGAGCACGGATCTCGAGCGGGGCGCCCGGGGCAACCTCGATATATCCAAGCGCACCGGGGGTGAACGTGTCACCGCCGCCGGTCGTCGTGGTCACGGCGTCGTCGTCGCCACAGGCGACGGCAACGAGGGCCAGCACGATCAGCAGCACACCCAGCGGCCGGAAGATGTTGATTCTCCGACTCATTGGTTTGTTTCCCTCCATTGTGGAACCGGACCGGGGCGAGCCCCGGCCCGGAACCAGCGAGTGTAGCCATGCGGGTGCCCGGGTGTTGGGGCCACCCAGGGGCGGGCACGGCCGTGCCGTGGGACAATGGCCGGCTGTGCGTCGCCGTGAAGAACCGTTGCTCACCGAGATCCTCCCGGCGGAAGAACGCGCCGTCGAGGCGGTCGTGGCCCGCTACCAGCGGGTGGCCCCGGCCGTCACCCGATTCGCCAGATCGCTCGCCGGTAACGACGACCTCCGGGTGAGGCTCGGCTCGCGCACCTCGGCGTCGCCGGGCGAGATCGTCATGGATCCGGGGGTGTTCCAGGCCGCCTACGCCCGCCGGGCGCCGGTCACCCCGGCGGAGGTGGCGCTGGCGGCGGCTCTCCACGAGGCGGTCCACCTCGTCGCCACCGACTTCGACGAGCGGCGCCCCCTGCCCCCCGAGTGGTTCTTGGACCGTAACGAAACGCTCCCCGAGGATCCGGTACCGCTGCTCGACGCCATCGACCGGGCCGGCGGCCCGGCGGCCGAGGCGATGTTTCTCGCCGTCGAAGATGCCCGCCAGGAGTCACAGAACCTCGACGTCTACCCCGGGGCGCGCTCTGTGCTCGGCGACATCTACCGGGCCGCGATTCCGGCCGCGATGGAACGGGCGCGGCCGATGGGCCAATTCGCCCTGGCGTGCTTTCTCGGCGTCGGCGGGTACCAGGAGGTCGACACCGTGCAGCGAGGTGCGGAACCGGCCGTGGCCACGGCCCTCGAAGAGGCACGGGCGTTGATCGCCGAGGCCAGGAGGGCGCCGGGGCCCTGGGAAGCGGCGACCGTCGCACTCGAGTTGCTCGCCGTCGCCCGGGAACACGGGCTCCTCACCGAGGCGTCGCCCCGTGAGACACGGTTGGAGCGGGCCGAGCGCGGGGAATCGAACCGCGACGAGATCGACAACGGCGTCGACGCCGTGAGGATGATCTCGCCCATCCTGCGGGATGCCGAGTCGTACGACGCCACCCGGCACAGCATGGTCCAAATGACGTCGACCCAGGGCCGCAAAGGCGAGAGCGACGAGGCAGGTGATCCCGCCACCGACCAGATCCTTCGCGTGTCGGAAGCCCCCGACGTGTACCTCCCGACTGGGCAGTCCGGCAAGCTGATCGTGTCCAGGATCCCCGACCGCTTCGGCCGGTTTGCAGAACCGGGACGGGAGGCTCTCAGCGAAGCTGCGCGCCGCTGGGAGGTGGCCCAGCGCCACATCTCGGGCGAGTTGCACCCGCTCTTCATCGCCAACCAGCGGAGGGGTCTGCGCAGCGGGTACGACGCCGGCGATCTCTCGCCGTATGCCGCGCTCTTTCTCGGCGCCGGTCTGTACCAGCGCATGTTCGAGCGGCGGGCGCTCCCCATCCGGCGCGCCTACGCAGTGAGTCTGCTCGTCGACGGATCTGCGAGCATGCTCCAACCGCGCCCTCTTCCCAGCGGGATCAAGGCGCCGTGGGCGATGGCGGCGGCGACCCTGGGGGCGGTGACCCTGGCCCGCCTCTGCGACGAGTTGCAGGTCGAGTTCGAGGTGGCGCTGTTCAACCGGGCTTTTGCGGCGCGGCCGGAGGACACGGAGCGCTCGTACGTCAACAGGCTCAACGCCACCCGGGGAGCACTGCGCAGGTCGCAAGGCGGCGCCGCCGACCGCCTCACCAGGACGGTGAATCACTACGTGGTCAAGTCCTTCGACCAGCGCTGGGAGGCGGCTGAGCCGACATTGGCCGGGCTCTTTTGGACCGCAGCCAAGCCGGCCGAGGCGGCAACCGTGGCCCGCAAGGAATCCGATCAGGCGCCGCCGGTGTCGATGTTCGAGAAGGCGGCCAACGTCGACGAGCTCAACGTGAGCCACGCGGCCGAAAGGCTCGCCGCCCGACGCACTCAGGTACGGATGCTCGTCGTCCTCGCCGACGGCATGACCCGCGGATCCATCGAGACCCTCACCGCATCCGTCGACGCCGTCGAGGGGTCGGGCACGACGGTGCTCGGCATCGGCATCGGCGACGCGACCGTGGAAGCGGCGTATTCGCGAAGCCGGGTGGTCGCCCGGCCGGAGGCGCTCACCCGGGCAATGATCGACGGGGTGCGCTCCGCCCTGCGCCGGAGCATCGTCCTCACGGGAGGCGACACCTGGTGGGGGCACGAGGGCCGCCTCTACGATCAGCAGTCGCGGGCAGAACGGGCGGAGACGCCGCCGCCGGGACAGACGGTCCGGGCGGCACCGCGATGAACCACCGGCCGCCGAGGAGAACCGATGCCTGACTCCGTCACTTTCACCGACCCCGCCGGCCTGCGCAAGCCGATCGAGCTGACCACGTTCTCCGTGCCCGCCGACCTCCCCGACTTCGTGCAGCGCTCGGGGAAGATCCCGGAGCCCGACCCGCACTATGTCGACCTGGGGATGCTCTACAAGCTGGCCGCCCTGGAGCGGGTGCGCCGCACCAGGGTGACCGACACCCCCCTCCACGTGGCACTGCGCGGGCACATGGGCACCGGCAAGGACCACGACCTCGAGCAGTTCGCCTCCCTGCTCCGCCTCCCCTACTTCCGCATCCCGCTCACCGGCGAGGTGCGCGACATCACCCTGATCGGGTCGGTCAAGCTGTATGGAGACGGGAGGGGGGGAACCGAGAGCCGATGGGAAGACGGCGACATCACCCGGGCGCTGCGGGGCCCGGCGCTGCTCAACCTGTCCGAGCTCAACGCGGCAGGGGCAGAAACGCTGTTCGCCCTGCACGCGCTCCTCGACCGCTACCAGGCGCTCGATCTCCCCACCGGAGAGACCGTGCAACTCCGGCCCGACACCCGTGTTTTCGGAACCATGAACCCCACGGACCTGCGCGACTACGCAGGCACCCAGACCCTGAACAAGGCGTTCGCCGACCGCTGGGTGATCTGGGAGAAGCGCTTCCCCGACGTGACCCAGATCGAGGCCATGCTCGGCCGGCGGTATCCCAAGCTGAAGGCGGCCTTCGTCACCACCATCGCCCGGCTCGCCGTCGAGGTCAACGAGTCCTTCACCTCGAGGGACGCCCGCACCCGGGTGGGAACGCCGATGAGCCTGCGCGCCATACTCGACCGGATCCCCGCCGGCCTGTGGATGTACGCCGACGACGCCGATCCGCTGCGCCGCTCCTGGGAGGAGTTCGTGGTGAGCCACATCGACCCCTTCGACGAGGACCACTACGAGACGGTGTGGTCCGCGGTGGCGCGGCGCGGACCCGAGGGACCGCCCTTCGGCAGGTAGTCGCCCGTTACCCGTTACCCGACGCCCGACGCCCGTCGCCCGTTACCCGTCACCCGCTACCCGCTACCCGCTTGAAGATTGCGAATTCGGAGGACGACGCTCCACCAACCCGACGAGATTGCCCTCCGAGTCGCGGAAGAAGGCCATCCATTCCCCGGTGCCTGCGGGTCCAAAGGTGCCGGCATCGTCGCGGAAGATGAGGTGGGGCGAATCCACCGTCTCCACCCCGGACGCGGCGAGAGCGGCATACGTCGCCTCGATGTCGGCGACCTCGAGGTACAGCAGGGCCGACGGGGCCTCCCGTTCGATGAGCAGCCGGACATTTCCCAGGTCGAAGAACGCCAGTCCCGGCGGATCGAACACGGCGATGAGGGGCAGACCCAGCGTGTCTCGGTAGAACGCGACGGCTCGAGCCAGGTCGACGGCGCGTTGTGCCACCTGGTGGGTTCGCTCGACCTGCACGGATGTCCTCCGTCGCTCGCCCGACTCTAGGAGCGGGCGGACATCGCCCGCCGGACGGTCCACCGCCCGGGCCCCACTACCGTCGTGTCTCGATGCGCCGCTACGACCTGGGCGATCCCGACCTCGACGACCGTATCCGGCAACTGGCAGCCGATGCAGTCGCCGGTCACGGGCACGAACACGAAGACGCCGACCTGATCACCGAGATCCTGGTGACGACGCTGAAGCTGCATCGCGATCACCCCGACCGTGCCGACCTGAAGCTGGTCAACGCGGCACTCAAGGAGTTGCGGTACTCGTTCCTCGTGTTCGGCCAGTATCGCTCCTTCAGAAAGCTCTCGGTGTTCGGTTCCGCACGAACACCAATCGGTCATCCGAACTACCGGCTCGCCGTCGATCTGGCGCAGCACATGACCGACGACCGCGGCTGGATGGTCATCACCGGCGCCGGGCCGGGGACGATGGAGGCGGCGAATTTGGGCGCCGGCGGCGATGCCTCCTTCGGAGTGAACATCCGCCTCCCGTTCGAAGCCGAGGCGAATCGCTATGTCGACAACGCTCGCCTCATCAACTTCAAGTACTTCTTCACCCGCAAGCTCATGTTCGTGAAGGAGTCGCACGCTTTTGCGCTGTTCCCCGGCGGCTTCGGCACTCTGGACGAGACCTTCGAGATCCTCACGCTGGCCCAGACGGGGAAGGCACCCCTCCAACCCATCGTGCTGATCGAAGCCCCGGGCGCCGGGTACTGGCAGGGGTGGATCGACTTCGTCACCTCGACCGTCGTCGGTCAGGGGATGATCACCCCCGACGACCTCCACCTCTTCACGCTGGTGACGGATGCCGCCGCGGCCGCCGCCGAGATCTGCGGCTTCTACCGCAACTACCACTCGCAGCGGTATGTGCACGATGACCTGGTCCTTCGGATGCAGCGTCGGCCCGATCCCGGGATGATCGAGGCGCTGAACGACGAGTTCTCCGACATCGTGGTCTCGGGCCGGATCGAGGCGATCGAGGCCACCGACGCCGAACGCTCCGACGAAGACCATGTGGAGCTCGGCCGCATGAGGTTGCGGTTCGATCGCCGCAACCACGGCCGGTTGCGCCTACTCGTGAACAGACTCAACGAAATCGACCCGGGAGAAGCCACTCCCGGCGTCTAGTAAACTCGGTTCCCCATGCGCGAGATCCTCGCCGACCTCGTCGCCGAGCAACAAGGCCTCGACCAATCCCTCCAGCGAGCACCGGACAGGGATTGGCGGCAGCGCGTGACGCCGGGCGGGGTGACCGTCCAGGACACGATCGCCATCCTCGCCTGGGGGGAGCAGCACTCGGCCCGGCTGATCACCGCGAAGTTGTCGATCGACGACCTCCTCGCCGATTTCGGCGACCTCACCACGTTCGAAAAGGCGGGGGTCGTCGAGGGCAAGGGCAAGCGCCCGCAAGAAGTCATCGAGTGGTGGCGGTTCGCCCGGGCCGACGTCGTCGATGCCCTCAGCCGGATGAAGCCCGGCCAGCGGGTGCGCTGGACCGACGGCAGGATTTCGGCGCGGACCTTCGCCACGATCCGTCTGGCCGACACCTGGGCCCACGGCCTCGAGATCCTGACGAGCCTCGCCAAGGAGATCGTGGACACCCCGCGGCTCCGCCACGTCGCATGGCTCGGCTGGGCGACGCTTCCCCATGCCTTCGACGCCGCCGGGGAGGAATACGACGACGTCCGGGTAGAACTCGGGGGACCCAACTACGCCCGGTGGGTGTTCGGCCCGGAGGACGCAGAAAACGTCATACGCGGACCTGCAGGCGATTGGTGCCGCCTCGTCGTGGCCCACACCGATGATCCCGGGGAACTGAGCGCCACCGGCGACATCGCCGAACTCGCCCTCGAAGTCGCCGGCATCTACCGATGACTCTCCGCCTCATCGGGATGGTCCACCTCGGGCCACTCCCGGGCTCGCCGCGCTACGGCGGTGACATCGACGGCATCGTCGCGGCAGCATCCACCGACGCCCGCACATTGATCCAGGCCGGATTCGACGCCGTCCTCGTGGAGAACTTCGGAGATGCCCCCTTCTTCGCTGAGGACGCGCCGAAGACGACGATCGCCGCCATGACCCGGGCGGTGACCGCGATCGCCGCGCTCGGTGTCCCTACCGGCGTCAACGTGCTGCGCAACGATGCCCTGGGAGCGCTGGCCGTCGCCGCCGCCACCGGAGCCGCCTTCATCCGGGTCAACGTCCTCTCCGGGGTGATGCACACCGATCAGGGGACGATCACCGGAAAGGCGGCAGAGGTCGCCCGCCTCCGTGCCGCGGTGGCGCCCGGGGTGGCGATCTTCGCCGACGTCTTCGTCAAACACGCCACCCCTCCGGCCGGCCTCACCATCGACCAGGCCGCGGCCGACCTCTGGGAGCGCGCCGGCGCCGATGGCATCGTCGTGAGCGGGCCCGGCACCGGCAAGGCCGTCGACCGTTCCGATCTCGAGCGGGTCGCCGCCGCAGCCCCGGGTGCTCCTCTCTACGTCGGATCGGGCGCCGATGCGAGCTCGGCGCGCCAACTCCTCGCCGTGTGCGCAGGCCTGATCGTCGGCACCGCAGTGAAGGTCGGCGGTGTCACCGCCGCGCCCGTCGACCCGGGGCGGGCCAAGGCGTTCGTGGCGGCGTCCGGCGCGTGAGGGTCTTCCGCTTCCGGCCGGGTCCGATCCACCTGCTCCGTCTCGACCGCGGCGACGACATCGTGGGAGCCATCACCGGGTACGCCGCCGAGCAACGGATCCAGGCCGCCTGGTTCACCTACCTCGGTGCGGTGAGCGCCGCCTCACTGCGGTACTACGACCAGGTCGGACACGCCTACTCCGACTTCACCGTCGATCGTCACCTCGAGGTGCTCTCCGGTTTGGGGAACGTGTCGCTCCTCGACGGAGCGCCCTTCGTCCACACCCACGCCGCTTTCGGCGACGATCAGGGACGGTCACTCGGGGGCCACCTCAACCGCGGGTGCACGGTGTTCGCCCTCGAGGTGAACCTCCAGGAACTCGTCGGTGAGCCTCCGGTTCGGCTCCCGGACGAGTCGACCGGTCTGAAACTGTGGGGCGGCGGATAGGCGCAGACGAACCTTCGACCGCCCGGAGCTTCAAGCCCTCGGATGCTCACGGACGTCGAATCCCGTCTTCAACAGCAGGCTCAGCATGGCCGGTGCCGGATCCCGGAATTGCACCGGGCGGAAGGCGTCATCGAGTCCCGAGAGGAAGCCGAGCATCGTCGTGACGATGTGGCCGTGCCCGATCGTGTGCAGGTCGTTGTGGTCGGAGCGTCCAAACGCGACCAGCCGCACCCGGATCATTCCCCCGCCGCGCCCCGGGACCATGCACAGGTTGCGGCGGGCCAATTCGTCGACGATCTGCGCCAGGTCGGCGGCGAACAGCCATTGGAGGCGCCGCAACACCGAGTGGAGCACCACGTGGCGTCGGAGGCCGGGGTTGAATTCGGCGAAACCCTGCTTGACCTCGCCGAGGATCACGTCGATCTGGTCGGGCTCGAGTTGCAGCGCCGGATCTGCAATGGCCAGCATCCGCGCCTCGATCCCGTCGTGGGGATCGCCGGCGAACACCTCTCCGGGGAACCGGATCGCCATGATGTCGACATCGGTGACACTCTCGAAGGAGCCGCGCTCGTTGCGAGCCTGGACCTCGAACTCGGTGAGGGTGAGATAGCCGTTGAGCCGCAGATAGCTCTCCACGAGATTCACCGCGATGTCCACACCTCTCCCATCCCCGGGGTCCGTCGGACCCATCTTGGTCGGTTCGCCGCGGGTGTTCCGCGATAGCCTGGCGGGGTGATCGGCTTCGGCAACCTCCCCTTCTCCTCCCGCAACACCTTCGTCGGCGTCCCGATGCGCACCCTCGAAGACATCGGGGACGCCGCCGTCGTGGTGATGGGCGCACCCCTCGACTGGGGCACCAGCTACCGGCCCGGTGCCCGGTTCGGCCCTGCGTCGGTGCGCGATGCCGACTATCTCGAAGCCGACGGCCGGCGGCCTCACCTCGACACCGGCATCGACGCCCTGGCGGTGCTCGGCGTGGTCGACATCGGCGACGTCGAGGTCGTACCCGGGTACATCGACGACGGGATCGACCGCATTCGCCGAGTGGTGGCGGCCGTCGCCGGCACCGGTGCGGTCCCGGTCGTCATCGGCGGCGACCACACGATCACCTTTCCCGACGCCGGGGGCGTCGCCGACATCCACGGGCACGGCGACATCGCCCTGATCCACTTCGACGCCCACGCCGACACCGGACAGAGCCAGTGGGGAATGCTCCACGGTCACGGCACCCCGATGCGCAGGCTCATCGAGTCGGGCGCCGTGCCCGGCCACCGGTTCGTGCAGATCGGACTCCGCGGCTACTGGCCCGGACCAGAGACCGTCGCCTGGATGCGGGATCAGGGCATGAGGTCCTTCTTCATGGCCGAGATCGTCGAGCGTGGGCTCGCCGCGGTGGTCGACGACGCCGTGGCCCATGCCGCCGACGGGGCGAAAGGGGTGTTCGTGTCGATCGACATCGACGTGGTCGACCCCGCCGCCGCCCCGGGGACGGGCACGCCGGAGCCGGGTGGGCTGACCGCCAGGGAGTTGCTCGACACGGTGCGGCGTCTCGGACGGGAGTTGAACGTTCTCGGGGCCGACGTCGTCGAAGTCGCACCCGCCTACGACCCGGCGAACATCACGGCGCTCCTGGCGAACCGGGTGATCCTGGAGCTGCTCAACGGGATGGCTCAGCGGAGGCTGGCCGACGGGTAGGGCTGATCGTCGACCGTCGACCGACCATCGACCATGCGGTCACGGAATCCACTTGGGTACCCGGCGCCGGTAGCCGGTGAACTCCTCGCCGAAACCCTCGAACAGCCGCCGGTCTTCGTAGAGACCGGCCCCGACGGTGAAGTTGATCAGCGCAGCTCCCGGAACCACCCACATCAAGGCCACGTCGAATGCGGCGACCGGCGAGAGCGCGATCAGCGTCGTCCCCACGTCGATCGGGTTGCGCACCCGCCGGTACCAGCCGTCGGTCACCAGCACCGGCCCGGGAGTCATCCCGAACAGACCGATCCCCCGCTGCGCCAGCTGCCGAGCGGGGTAGTGGACCAAGCCGGTACCGGCGAGAAGCACGGCGGCGGCCGCGATCACCAGCGGCAGAGGGCGCCAGGGAATCCCGCCGACGCCCTGCTGGTCGCGGATGAGCACCCCGGGAAGGATCACCACCCACAGAGCCACGGTCACGCCCGTGTAGAGAAACGGGATGGTTCGGCGCACGCGCGGCATGTTCCCATGTCGCCTTCTCTCGGTACATTCCGTGCGATGTCCGCCCTCGACCGCTTCACCCCGGCCACCCGCTCGTGGTTCGAGGCCTCTTTCGCGGCTCCGACTCCGGCGCAGGAGCTGGGTTGGGACGCCATCGCCGGCGGGACGCACACACTGGTCCACGCCCCGACCGGATCGGGAAAGACGCTGGCCGCCTTTCTCTGGGCGCTCGACCGCCTGTTCCTGGAGGGACCACCCCCCGAACGCGACCGTTGCCGGGTGCTGTACGTCTCGCCGTTGAAGGCGCTCGCGTACGACATCGAACGCAACCTGCGAAGTCCCCTGCGCGGCATCTCGCACGCCGCAGCGCGCCGCGGTGAACGGCTGGCGGACCTCGTCACCGCCATGCGAACCGGAGACACCCCTGCCGACGAGCGCCGAAGGATGCAGCGGCACCCCCCGGACATCCTCATCACGACCCCGGAGAGCCTGTACCTCATGCTCACCTCCGCCGCCGTCGAGATCCTCGCCCCGGTGCGTTGGGTGATCGTCGACGAGATCCACTCGATTGCCGGTACCAAGCGGGGAGCTCACCTCAGTCTGAGCCTGGAGCGGCTCGAAGAGATCACGAAGGCACCCGCGCAGCGGATCGGGCTCAGCGCCACCCAGCGTCCCCTGGAGCGGATCGCCGAGTTCCTCGCCGGTGGCACCGCCTCGGAGAACGGCTGGACGCCGCGGCCGGTTCGCATCGTCGACGCCCCGAGAGACAAGCAACTCGAGATCGAGATCGTCGTCCCGGTCGAGGACATGACCGCCCCGGACACCACCGACGACGAGGGCCACCCGACCCGGTCGATCTGGCCATCGGTGTACCCGGCAATCCTCGACCTGGTCCGCCGACATCGATCGACGATCGTCTTCTCGAACAGCCGCGGGATCGCGGAGCGGCTGGCGGGTGCGCTCAACGATCTCGCCGGGGAGGAGATCGCGCGGGCTCACCACGGCTCGCTGTCGCGCGAACAGCGACTCATCATCGAGGACGGGCTGAAGACCGGCGCGCTGCGCTGCGTCGTCGCCACGTCTTCTCTCGAACTGGGCATCGACATGGACGCAGTCGATCTGGTGGTTCTGGTCGAGTCACCGGGGACGGTCGCCCGGGGACTGCAGCGGGTCGGCAGGGCAGGCCACCAGGTGGGCGCGCCGAGTCGAGCCCGGGTCTTCCCCAAACATCGCGGTGACCTCCTCGAGACCGCTGTGATCGTCGACCGCATGCACCACGGTCTCATCGAGGAGACCGTGATCCCCGAGAACCCGCTCGACGTCCTCTCCCAGCAGGTGGTGGCGTGTGTCGCGGTCGCCGACCGCGCCGCCGACGATCTCTACGACATGGTGCGTCGGGCGACGCCGTTTCGGAACCTTCCCCGGAGCGCGTACGAGGCCGTGCTCGACATGCTGTCCGGCAGGTATCCCTCCGACGACTTCGCCGAACTCCGGCCCCGGATCGTGTGGGACCGCACCAACGGGACACTCACCGCCCGAGGCAATGCCCGGTTGCTGGCGGTCACCAATGCCGGGACGATCCCCGACCGAGGGCTGTACCCGGCGGTGCTGCCCGAAGGGGGCCGGGTCGGGGAACTCGACGAGGAGTGGGTGTACGAGAGCCGCATCGGGGACGTGTTCGTCCTCGGATCCTCCTCCTGGAAGGTTGTCGAGATCACCCCCGATCGCGTGGTGGTCGTCCCCGCCCCCGGCGAACGCTCCGCCCGGATGCCCTTCTGGCACGGCGACGGGCTGGGGAGACCGGTCGAGACGGGACGGGCCATCGGCGCCTTCGTGCGAGAACTGGGGCACCTCGAGCCCGAGGCGGCCCGCGAGTTGCTCACCACCCGGTACCGGCTCGATCCCCGTGCCGCCGTCAACCTGGTCTCCTACTTCGCCGAAGAGGTCGCCGCCACCGGTGCACTTCCGTCGGATCGCATCATCGTGGTCGAGCGCTACCGCGACGAGATCGGGGACTGGCGGCTCGTCGTCCTGTCTCCCTTCGGCGCAAGGGTGCACGCGCCGTGGGCCCTCGCCGTACAGCGTCGGTTGCGCGAGGCCGCGGGCGTGACCACCGAGGCGGTGTGGTCGGACGACGGCGTGATCGTCCGGTTTCCCGACGCCGACGTCCCGCCCGATCCCGCATCGATTCTGCTCGACCCAGAAGAGGTCGAGCGGCTCGTGGTCGACGAGGTGGGGGTCAGCACCCTCTTCGCCGGGCGGTTCCGCGAGGCGGCGGGCAGGTCGCTGCTGCTCCCCCGGCGCCGACCCGGTCACCGCACTCCGCTGTGGCTGCAACGGCGGCGCTCGGAGGGCCTGCTCGGCGTCGCTGCCCGATACCCCACGTTCCCGATCGTGCTCGAGACGTACCGCGAGATCCTCCAGGAGCATTTCGACCTCCCGGCCCTGAAGGCGCTGCTCGCCGACGTCGCGGCGCGGCGGGTGCGGGTGACCGTCGTCGACACCGCCGGTCCCAGCCCTTTCGCCACGAGCCTCTCGTTCGACTTCGTCGCTTCGTTCATGTACGACTACGACGCCCCTCCTGCCGAGCGTCGGGCCATGGCGCTCACCGTGGACCAGACCCTGCTCCGGGAACTCCTCGGGGAACCGGCGATGCGCGACCTGCTCGAACCCGAGGCGGTGGCCGGGGTCGAGGCCGACCTGCAGTCCCTCAGTCCGGAACGACGCGCCTCCGGCGAGGACGCCACCGCCGATCTGTTGCGCCGCCTCGGACCACTCACCCCCGCCGCCGTGGCCGCGCGGTCTGCCGACGCCGACGCGAACGCGATCCTCTCCCGCCTCGAACGGACGCGAAGGGTGATTCGGGTGACCCTCCACGGCGAGCCGCACTGGGCGGCCGTCGAGGACGCCGGGAGGCTGCGCGACGGCCTGGGTGTCGCCGTGCCCCCCGGCATCCCGGCGGCTCACCTCGAGCCGGGCGATGATCCGGTGTCGGACCTCGTTTCGCGGTTTGCCCGCACGAACGGGCCGTTCACCACGGAGGACGTCTCCGCCGCGCTCGGACTCCCCCGCGCCGTCGTCACCGCCACCCTGGACGCCCTCGAGCACCGCGGGCGGGTCACCCGGGGAGCGGTGCGCCCCGGCGGGCACGGAGTCGAGTGGGTCTCCGTCGAGGTACTGCAACGGATGCGCCGCCGATCGCTCGCCCTGCTGCGGCGGTCGATCGAGGCGGTGGATCACCCCACCTTCACCCGTTTCGGTCTCGGCTGGCACGGCATCGGCACCGGCGGGACCGGCACGGTACGCCTGGTCGAGTGCATCGCCAGGCTGCAGGGCGCCGCCATCCCGGCGTCGATCCTCGAAGGGGACGTGCTCTCCTCCCGACTGCGCTACTCCCCCGACCTGCTCGACTCGCTCACTGCATCCGGCGACGTGGTCTGGGTCGGCAGGGGTCCCCTCGGGGGCCGCGACGGGCGGGTGGCGCTCTATCTGCGCGACCGGGTGCAGGCGCTGGTGTGGGATGCCGGTGCCGACAGACCCGCGGGAACGATCCACGAGCGCATCCGCAGCCGCCTCGCCGAGCGGGGTGCATCGTTCTTCCGCGACCTGTACGCCGCCGCCGGAGGTGGCGACCCGGAGGAGACCCTCGACGCCCTGTGGGATCTGGTGTGGGCGGGTGAGGTGACCAACGACACCGTGGCGCCGCTCCGGGCCTTCCTGTGGGGGCGAGTACGCAGGCCGGCGACGAGGCGCCCGACCCTGCCATCGGCGGCCGCGCCGCCCGCGGGGAGCGGGCGGTGGTACCTGGTGTCCGATCTCGCGACGCCCATCTCACCCACCGAGGCTGCTGCGGCGAGGGTCGACCAGTTGCTGGAGCGCCACGGCATCGTGGTCCGCGACGCGGTCCTGGCCGAAGGGATCCCGGGTGGGTTCTCGGGGGCGTATCCCGTCTTCGCCGCCCTCGAGGACGCCGGACGGGTGCGCCGTGGCTATTTCGTCGAAGGTCTCGGCGGCTCCCAGTTCGCCCTCCCCGGGGCCGTCGATCGCCTCAGGCTGGGTCATGACGAGGGTGGCCCGGCCACCGTCGTCGCCGCCGCCGATCCGGCGAATCCCTTCGGTGCCGCGATCCCGTGGCCCGAGCACCCCGGCCGTCCCTCACGCTCTGCGGGCGCCTACGCGGTTCTCGTCGGGGGACGGCCCGCCGCCTTCGTGGAGCGCAGCGGGAGGTCGGTGCTGTGTTTCACCGGCGACCCGGACGACCTGGCGGCCACCGCGGCTGCGCTTGCCGATCTCGCCGAACGGCGGATCCGGCGCATGGTGGTGACGACCATCGACGGAGCCGAGCCCGGCGGCACCGCACTGGGAATGGCTTTGCTCGCCACCGGTTTCGTCGCGTCGTACCGCGGGATCGCCGCCCGAACGCGTTGACCGTCAGGGCCGGAGCGAGGGTCCCAGCATCGCGGCCAAACGCAGCGGGCCGGGGTCCGCTTCGAATCGGGCCACCCGGCGCAGGGCCGCCGTGGCCCGCCGGTGGAACACCGACCACGGCGGGGCGGGGAACATCACGAACGGTGCCCGGATCACCGTCTTCTCCGGACGATCGATGAGCCGGGCGTTGTGCACGAACCCGATCCCGCTCTGCACGTCGTCGAGACGGTGCCCCGGGTACGCGCCCCAGGGGGCGACGCCGAGTGGGAAGGCCGCTGCGGCCCACACATTGATCCCGATCGAGCCGTAGCGCAGCCGCTCCACGGCTCGCGCCACACCCGTCTCGGGAGCCCGGGCGGTTCGAGGGTCGACGAGGATCGTGGCGTTCAGCGTGCCGCGGAGCCGTTCGTTGCAGAAGTCCACCACCGCTCCCAGAAACCGGCCGGGTGCAGCCTCGGGGAGATCCACGATGGCGACCACCTGGCAGAAGGCCTCCTCGGTGATCGCCGCGGCTTCGGCAGAGGCGTCGAATCCCTCGAGGATCGTCGGGGCAAGGCACCCGTCGCCGTGTTGGCCCAGCACCCGCACCCGCGGTGCCCCGACGATGGCCCGCTCATACCGGGCTTCCGACCCGGGGTAGTAGGCGGGTCGCGGGGGGCGCGATGCCAGGCACGCGGCGACTGCCTCGACGAACTCGTCACGTTGCCGCCAGAGACGGGACAGGAGCACCACCTTTGCGGCGTTGCAGTTGTACCCGCCGTTCTGCACCACCTGGGTGGCCACGTGGCGTGCCTGCCAGGCGAGGGCGCGAGACGACCAGTCGCCCGGGACGACGATGACCGGACTCACGTTGCCCAGTTCACTCGTGATCCGCTTGGCCAGAATCGGCTCGTTGCGCGCCTTGCGTGCCCGTCCTTCGTCGCCTGTGCCGAAGACGATGGCATCGTGGGTCAGCTCGGACCCGGTGATGTGCACCTCGTCCACCAGCGGGTGGCGCACCAGGTACTCCCCGACGTCGGGACCGCCGTAGGCGAAACGGACGAACCCGGCGTCGGCCAGAGGGGCGAATGCGTGCTCCACGTGCGGTCCCACGTACTCGTTGATCGGACTGAACTTCACGATGGCGACATGGCCCTCGACGAACAGCTTGTGCACCAGGTCGAGGGGGGCGATGCTCGCCACGTTGCCGGCGCCGAGCACCGCGGCGACCGCCGGCGTGGCGGACCCGGGCTTGGTGTAGATCGACCCGAGGTGCTCCCGGGCTGCGGCAAGGGGAATACCCGGCTCCATCCACACCCGGCCGCTCCAGCGCGGGTACTGCACGCGATCCCACCGATCGCCCGGTATCACGTCCACGGTCACCCGTCCGTCCGGTCGCTCCCCGAAAGCTTCGTCGGGCAGCGGAACCCGGCCGGTTCGTTCGATCCCATCGAGCGTCGCCGCGAGGAATCGGCAGGTGCGCAGGAAGCTGATCGGCCCCGACACCCAATCCTCGGCTCCGTACGACGGGTCGAGGCCCTTGGCCGTCAGCGCATCGGCGACGAGGTCGTCGCTCACCTCGAGGAATCTGGACATCACCGTCCGCAGGTGATCTACCTTCTCTGCAACCGGTACCGCGACCCAGGCCCCGGATCGCTGTGCGAGAGTCTCGACCGACGCGGCGAGCGTCGCCCGGGGGGTCGCCGGGATCATGCGGGCTCGGTCCCGAGCAAACGGAGCAGGTCGAATGGGTAGATGCCGGCGGCATGGCCGTCGGGGGCGAAGGTCACCGCGATCGCATAGCCGCCGACCGGACGGACCGTGCGCACGCTCGTCCCGGGAGGGGCCCCGGCAACCCCGCGGCAAGCCGCGCACGGACACGCCGAGCGGAGAATCGCTGCGGAGAGCCGGTCGACGCGATCGTCGCCCCAGGTGATGGTCACCCCGGCGCCGTCTCCCACCTCGATGCGCTGCGGCACGTCCACGGCGGCGAAGGCTACCGCCGCCTCAAGGGCTCCCGAGCGCCCGCCGATGGGTAGGCATGGCCGAAGTTGTGGCACTTCCCGGTCGCTGGCTATATGACGTCGCTCTGGCAACGCCGCCGCGCCCCCGCGTCCACCCGGCCGGTCTGGAGCACCTGCCGTCCGATTGGAGCGTGGTCGACGGGGTGACCCTGCCATCCGGCCCGCGGATCGATCACGTGGTGGTCGGGCCGAACGGTGTATTCACCGTGGGAGTGGATCCCGAAACCATCCCGGCCGAGATCCACGACGATGGTCTCTACCGTCACGGCGTCCGGGTCACCACTCCGGTGAAGCACGCACTCCTCGGCGCCCACGAGCTGCGCCGGGCACTCGGGCTGGTGACGATTGCCTACCCGATCCTGGTCACCGCCATCCAGGCGTCACGTCATCACCTCGACCGGCTGGGCGTAGTCCCCGGAGAGCGAATTGCCGAGCACATCTGGTCACACCCGGGTCTCCCGCTGCGGCGTTCGCAGCGGGTCGAAGTGCTGTGGGCACTGCGCCGGTACTCCGGATGATCCCGGGAACCACCGCACCGCCGCGCCGTTCTGCGAGGGCGACCCGGATCCCCGTGGCCGACGTCACTGCCGCCTTTGCCTCAGTGGTCGTGGCCCTCACATTGGCGCTCGCCGCCGCCTACGCGACGGCGCCGGGTGTGCGTCCATGGTTGGGATCGGAACACGGCCTGGTGTCGTGGTTCACCCGGGGCGCATACGCCGGCGCCGCCATCGTCGGGGTGTGGGCGGCCCGGCGCTCTCCATCCGACTCGAGGTTCCGATGGGTGATCCCGGGGGTCGCGGTGTGGGGCGTGCTCGACACGGCGCATTACGGTCTCGGTCTCATCGGGGTCCAACCCATCGAGATCGGGGAAATCCGTGTCTCGTCGGCAACGAGTCTGGCCGACGGACTCGGCCGATGGGCGGCTGATCTCGGGCTTGGAACCGGCCTCGGCGCGGCCGGCCTGGTGATCGTGGCGCTCGGCGGATACTGGGTCCTGCGCCGGGCGAGTTCCTGGGCGGCCGGCAGGGTGATGGTCACCGAGCCCCGCGTGGTCGGCTACCTCGTGCTCTCGTGCTGCTGTATCGCCGCCACTCCGGCCGTCGGGCTCCTCGGGGTGGGCGACGCCGTCAGATTCGCCTCACGTCTCGCCGACATGACGGGGGCCACCCTGCTCGTGGTCGCCGCCCTCGCCGCCGGCGATCACCGCCGCACCGTGGCCGGATGGCGGGGAAGGATCCGACCCTGGCTGGGCGATCGGCCGACATCAGACTCGTCCGTCGGAGCACCCGAGCATCAATGACCCCGGAGGACACCGCCGTACTTCATCCGGGTGTCCTCCATTCGGGCGACCGCGGCGTGCTCGCCATCGTTCTGGAAGCCGCAATCGACCACCTCGCCGACGAACAGGGTGTGTGAGCCCAGCGCGAGCGAGTTGCGCACGCTGCAATCGAGATATGCGATCGCTTCTTCGAAGATCGGAGAGCCGGTCACCCCGGGGCGTACCCGTCGGCCGTTGAGCATGCCGTCGCGGTAATCGGCGGGCTTGGAAAACTTGACGAAGGTCCGCGTGTCCTCGCGGCTCCACAGATTGACGCTGAAGGTGCCTCCCGCGGTGATCAACCGATGCGTCACTGAGGACGCGTCGATCGACGCCCCGACCAACACCGGCGACATCGACACCTGGGTTACCCAGGACGCGGTCATGCCGTTCCACTCCTCCCCTGCTGCCGATCCGACCAGACAGAGCACATTGGGGATGGACCACAGAACGGTGTTGAGCGTCTCGGGGTTCAGTGCCATCGCGCCACCCTAGGTCTTCCTGGTGGCGAAGCGCGAGGGCCCGCGTACCGATAGGCTTTCCGTCTGATGCGCATCCTCATCGCCACCGCCGGGGTGCTCAGCCCTGAGGGGGTGGCCCGCATCGTGGAACGGCTCAGCGGACCCGACGGCGAGGTCGTCGTGATGACGGTCATCGAAGTGCCGCGGTCCTTCCTCGACGAGATCCGATCCGACGAGTGGCATCCCCTCACCGAGGGGAGCCCGATGTGGTCCTCCGCCGAGGACGCCATCATCGCCCGGTACGTCGAAGAGCGGGGTGCCCGCCTCACCGAACCACTCGTCTCGGCCCTCGCCGCATACGGCGTCGCCGCCGACGTGGAGTACGTGGAGGGTCAGGACCCGGCAACGACGATCCTCGAGGCCGCCGACCGGCTCGGTGCGGACGTCATTGTCGTCGGTGCCACCAAACAACTCTTCGACGAAAGCCAGTGGGAGAGCGTCTCGACCCGGGTGATCAGTGAGGCGCGTCGCCCCGTGCTCGTGGTTCCCACGCGGGGCCACGCCGGGAACGACGACCAGTGATCCTCACCACGCCCGAGGCCTGCTTTTCCGACCTTCCCGACTATCCCTTCGCACCGAACCACCTCGTCTGGGAGGGCCTCCGAATCCACTACGTCGACGAGGGGAGCGGGCCTCCGGTCGTGCTGTTCCACGGCGAGCCGACCTGGTCGTTCCTCTACCGGCATGTGATCCCACCGCTGGTGGCTTCGGGGTTCCGCGCCATCGCGCCCGACTACCCGGGGTTCGGAAAGTCGGACAAATCCTCTGATCCCGGCTTTTACACGTACGACCGACTGGTCGAAGCCATGCTCGCACTGGTCGATCATCTCGACCTCGATGGAGCCACTGCGGTCGTCCACGACTGGGGAGGGCCCATCGGCCTCGCCGTGGCGGTGCGCCGCCCGCAGCGGTTCCGGCGGCTGTCGCTGCTCAACACCGGCCTGTTCACCGGAGGGACGCGCGGCAACCCTGCCTTCGATGCCTGGCGGGGCTTCGTCGCGGCCAATCCTGATCTCCCGATCGGCATGATCATGGCCAACGCCGCCGCCCGGCCCTGGGACCGATCGGTGATCGCGGGATACGAGGCTCCCTTCCCCACGCGGGAGCACAAGGTGGGGGCCTGGCGGCTCCCCCTGATCGTCCCCCGGTCGCCGGCCGACCCCGGTGCGGCCGAAATGGCGTCGACCCGGGAGGCGCTGGCATCGTGGGGCGGCCCGGCGCAGGTGCTCTTCTCCGACACCGACCCCATCTTCAGCCTCCGGGCCGGCCGGCGGTTCGTCGACCACATCCCCGGAGCGGCCGAGCTCGAGGTCGTCGCCGGCGCGGGCCACTTCCTCCAGGAGGACGCCGGCCCCGAGGTGGCGGGCCGCCTCGTCGCCTTCCTGCAGAGATTCCCCTGACCAACCGTCCCAAACCGGCGTAGCCTGAGGGCGTGACCGAGTTCACCGTCAGACTGGCCAACGCCCCGGGCATGTTGGCTGCGCTCGCAGAACGGCTCGACGACGCCGGGGTGCACATCGAAGCGGTCGCCGCCTTCGGCGCCGGAGCGCGCGGGGTCGTGCACCTCGTCGTCTCCGATTCCGAGATGGCGAGGTCGGTGCTCCGGGGAGCAGGGATGGCGTTCGAAGAGCGTCCCGTGCTGACCACCGAGCTCCCACCGGAGCCCGGCGCCCTTGCTCGAATGGCGCGTCGGCTGGCCGACAGCGGTGTGAACATCGAGGCGCTCTACCTGCTCCGATCGTCGGCCGAGGGCCTCGAGTTTGCCGTCGCAGTCGATCGACCCGACGCGGTGCCACTCGCCTCCTGAGTCCGCTCAGGGTCGCGTCGCCGCCGTCGCCGCCGCTCGCCTCTCGACCGCATCGTCGAGAGGTTGCAGGGTGACGGGCGCACCGTTTCGCCGCTGCAGCGCCCGCCGGATCAGCTCGTCGGCGAATGCCGGGTTCTTGGGGAGCACGGAACCGTGCAGGTACGTCCCAAAGCAGTTCTCCACGCTCGCTCCCTCCTCGGCGGTCATGTCGTTGTTCCCGAACCCCCGCCGCACCCGCCCGAGTGACGGCTGCCCGGGATCGAGCGCCGTTCGGCCGCTGTGGTTCTCGAAACCGACCAGATCTCCCCACGGCGTATCTACGACGACATTGCCGATCATCCTGCTGCCCCCTCCGATGGTCTCGGCGGCGAAGACGCCGATACCCGGGATCTCGGCACCGTCTGCGGTCACGAAACGCCTCCCGAACAGCTGATAGGTGCCGCACACCGTGAGGAAGACGACGCCGTCGCGCACCGCCCGATGGACCGCCGCCCCCCGATCGACGAGGTCGCCGGCGATCGCGAGTTGTGAAGCGTCCTCTCCCCCACCCGCTACCACGATGTCCGCCTCCTCGAGATCGAAGGGGTTGCCCTCGTCGACCGGCACCACCCGCACCGGGTAGCCCCGCCACTCCAGCCTCCGGCGCAGAGCCAGGACGTTGCCGGTGTCGCCGTAGATGTTCATCCGGCGCGGGTACAGGTGAACGAGGACGACCGGTGCCGTCACGACCACACCTCCTCGGGCGAGCGTCCCGGCAGGAGCAACTCGAGGAACGAGAGCATGGCTGTGTAGGTCGGGATCAGATAGACGGCATCGCCCGCGGCCGCGTCCGCCACCAGGCGTTCGAGGGCGCGACGGTCGTCGCGCTCTACCCAGGAGTCGATCCCGGCGTACTTGAAGCGAAGCGCCATGTCGGCGGAACGAATCCCCCCGGCCCCGAACCGGTGCGGGGTCGCCGCCAGCGCCTCCACCGAGGCGTCCCACAGCCACGACACGTCACGACCGTCGGCGTGGTTGTCGTTGATGGCGATCAGCACCGCAGACGGGGTGGGCTCGTCGCACAGCAACCGGATGGCCTGGTTGAGCCCGGCCGGGTTTTTCACCAGGACGAGTCTGACGCGTCTCCCGTGATAGTCGACGACCTGTCCCCGTCCGAACGCGGGGGCCATCGCCGAGAGGTGGACCGCTGCGGACACCGGGTCGATCCCGAGCCGGGACACCGCGAGCAGGGCCGCGGTGGCGTTGTACCCGTTGTACACCCCCGGTACCTGCAGGAAGACCGCCACCTCGCGCCGATCGACGGTCACCGCGATCGATTGGCCGTCACCATCCGGCGTCGTGCGGGTCAACCGCGCATCGAACGGCCCCGCGTGACCGGCCTCGGCGTACCCGTACAACGCCCGGTCGTCGGGCAAGGTCGCCTTGATCTCGGGCACGGCCCCGAACCACGCGATCTCGCCGCCCTCCGGCGATTCGGCGCTGCGTCCTGCGCCGAGCCGGGCCACCATCGGGTCGTCGGCGGCGAGTACCGCGATACGGCTCGCCGCCACGGCGGCGGCGACGTGACGAGCGGTGGTATCCAGCTCCCCGTACCGGTCGAGCTGGTCGCGGGCCAAGTTGGTGACGACGATCAGGCGCGGCCGGAGTCGGGGCCCGAGGTCACGCACGGCCGCCTCGTCGATCTCGAAGACGGCGGCATCGACGCAGAGTCGCCCGCGCCGGACGGCGCCGACCAGGGCCGCGGCCACACCCCGCGCCAGGTTGGAGCCCGTCCGGTTGGCGAGGACCGTCCACCCCGAGCCGGTGAGCATCGTCGTGATCATCTTTGCCGTCGTCGTCTTCCCGTTGGTTCCGGTGACCACGACCACGCCCTGGGGAATGCTCGCCACCAACTTCTCGATCACTCGCGGGTCGATACGGAGGGCGACCAACCCGGGGAATGCGGTTCCTCCGCGCCCGGCCACCCGGCTCAGCGTCCGGGCGAGGCGTGCCAGGGTGACGGCGCAGCGGAGACGGACCATCGCGGCACGATACCCCCGCCCCCGGATCACACCCCGGGATGAGCCGATGCAGGGGCGAACTGGGTCCGGAATAGCTCGGCATACAATCCTCCGGCAGCCAGGAGCTCGTCGTGACGGCCTTCCTCGACGAGACGCCCCCGATCGAGGACGAGGATCCGATCGGCGGCGAGCACCGTCGACAGGCGGTGGGCGATGACGAATGAGGTCCGCCCCGCCATCACCCGTTCCAGGGCCTCCTTGATCAGAGCCTCGGATCGGGCGTCCAGGTGGGAGGTTGCTTCGTCGAGCACCAGGATCCGCGGATCCTTGAGGATCACGCGGGCGATGGCGACCCGTTGCTTCTCCCCTCCGGAAAGGCGGTAACCGCGCTCACCCACGAGGGTCTCGTATCCCTCCGGCAACCCGCTGACGAAGTCGTGGATGTTCGCAGCCGTGGCAGCCGCCTCCAGTTCCGACTGGGTCGACTCGGGACGGGCGTAGCGCAGATTCGCCGCGATCGTGTCGTGGAACAGGTAGTTCTCCTGGGTGACCACCCCGACGCTGCGGGCGATGGTCTCGAACGAGAGCGTGCGGACGTCATGCCCGTCGATGAGGACCCGGCCTTCGGTGGTGTCGTAAAGACGGGGGATGAGGTACGTGACCGTCGTCTTCCCGGCTCCGCTCGGGCCCACGAGGGCCACCAGGGTTCCCGGCTGCACGTCGAAATCGAGGTGCTCGATCGCCCTTCCCCGCCCGGAGACCGGCGTCGCCGCGGCGGCGTCCTCCTCGGGCGGGTGGGACCAGGAGAACCGCTCCACGTGCTCCAGCCCGGACGGCATCGCCGCCCGGTAGTCGAAGGCCACGTCCTCGAAGGTCACGCGCCCGGCGACGTCGTCGAGGTGTGCCGCCGGGTCGGGTTCGCCCACGTCGCGAGGGAGATCGAGCACCTCAAAGACCCGCTCGAACGACACCAGCGAGGTGGCGAGCTCGACGCGGGTGTTGGAGAGCGCGGACAGCGGCCCGTACAACTGGCTCAGGTAGGCCGACAGGGCGACGATGGTCCCGATGGTGAGGGCACCCCGGATGACGAGGACCGCCCCAAGCCAGAAGACGAGCGCGGTGCCCAGGGCGCTCACCACGCCGAGCGCCATGAAGAACCACCTCCCGATGAGGGCGCGGCGCACCCCGAGGTTCCGCACCGAGGCGGCGTGGCCGGAGAATCGGCGGTCTTCGTCGGCGGTGCGACCGAAGAGCTTCACCAGCAGCGCTCCGCTCAGGTTGAGCGTGTCGTTCATCGCCGAGTTCATGCGGGCGTTGGCCTGCATCTGATTGCGCGTCACCTTGCGCAGTACCCGGCCGACGCGGCGGCTCGGCCAGATGAAGAGGGGCAGGATCGCCACCGCCACCAGCGTCAACCGCCACTCGAGGCTGAGCATCACGGCGATCGTCGCCACCACCGCGAGGCCGTTGGACGCAACGGAGACGAGGGTCCCGGTGATCGCCGACTGGGCGCCGACGACATCGCTGTTGAGTCGGGACATGAGCTCGCCGGGCCGGGTGGTGGTGAAGAAACCGAGCGACATCCGCTGAAGGTGGGCGTACACGCCGGTGCGGAGGTCGAAGATCATCCCTTCACCCGCCCTCGCCGACGCCCAGCGCTGCACCACCCCGACCACACCGCTGAGCAGGGGCACCGCCACCATGCCGATGCCGAGCAGCGTCACCCGGCCCAGGTCACCGGTGGGAATGGCGGTGTCGAGCAGGTCCCGCATGAGGAGCGGGGGCGCGAGCGAGATCAGCGTGATCACCACGATCGTCCCGATCACCACGGCAAGCAGGCCGCGGTAGGGCTGGGCGTACCCGAGGACGCGGCGCAGCAGCGCCCGGTCGACTGTCGGCCGATCCTGCTCCTCGTCGTACTGGATGTAGGACCACCAATTGCCCTGGTGGAACACGGTGCCTCCCGGTGATCGCCGAAGGAGGGTATCGCCGCGACGCGCGGACGCGATCAGGGAAGCGCCACGATGAGCGACAGCGGGATGGTCGACTCGGCCATCTCGAAGCACGCCGCCTCGCTGACTCCGGTGCGGCAGAACAGCTGGTAGACGTAGCCCCCTTCCGTCCAGGTGAGCTCCCGTCCGTCGGTGACCCGGAACGAGAAGACCTCGTCCTCGGCATCGTCCTCGAACGTCTTCAGCCCGACCCGCAGCACGGCGAGCTGACCTTCTGCCCGGGGTAGGTCGTAGGGCTCCCCCGCCCAAAGCCCGAAAGCCGCAGCCGTCGAGGCGTCGAGAATCCCGGTCAGTTGGTCGTAGAGCAGCTGAGACGACACGTGGGTCACGGTCTCGGGGGCCAATTGGGGGAACTCGATGCCGGGAAGCGCCGTGGCGATCTCGCGCCGGCTGGCCTGGACGAACGGGTTGATCTTGTCGCCGCGGAGCCACACCGCCGTGATCATGGGCTCGCGGTCCAGACCGGTGGTGTCGGAGTCGATGCCGTCGTTCCACCAAACCAGGTCGGTGATCCCCCGGAGCCGCAGGACCTGGCTCTGCGCCGGAGCGAGGCTCGTCGTCGTGGTGGTCTCGTCGCCGTAGACGATCCTGTGGGAGAGGTCACCGACACCGCCCAACGCATCACCGCACGACGCGACGAGGAGCGCCATCGCGATCATCCTGATGACTCGTTGCACCGGGGCCTCCGCCGGTCGGTGTAGCGATTATCGTCGGACGGGTGCCCAACCTGGTTCGGTATTTGTCGGCGGCGTGGAACCGGAGCCGGCCCGCCACCCGTCGAACCGGTATGCGATCCGTCGCCGCGCTCGTCTTGGCCCTCGCAGTGGCCGCCTGTGCAGGTGACGCCGGCACCACCACCGCTCCCGCCACCGCCCACCTCGCCGGAGTCGTGACCGCCGGACCCACCTGTCCGGTGGTCCAGGTGGGGGTGCCTTGCCCGGATCGGCCGGTTGGCGATGCCCTGATCGAGATCACCGACGGCGCCGGGGTCACCGTCGCCGAGGCGACCACGGACGCCGACGGCCGCTACTCGGTGGACCTCTCCCCGGGGCTCTACCACGTCGTACCCCAGGCGGTCGATGGGCTGCTGGGAACGGCGCCACCGGTGGACGTCACCGTGGTGGCGTACTCGACCACGGTCCTCGACTTCTCCTACGACACCGGCATACGCTGATCTCTCCGGTGCCGGTACCCTCGCCGGGTGCTGCGGCTGATCACCGACCGCTTCGATCCCCCGGCCCTGGACACCGCCATTTCGTCGGCGATCCTGCACCGGGTCGCAGCCGGTGACGATCCCCCCACCCTGCGCATGTGGACGCCGCAGCGGTCGGTCGCATTCGGGCGCCAAGACCGTGTGCGCCCCGGATACCGCGCGGCGGTGGCGGCGGTCTCTTCCCTCGGATTCGCGCCGGTGGAGCGTCTCGCCGGCGGACGGGCCGCGGTGTTCCACGAGGGAACGATCGCGTTCTCCTGGGCGATGCCCGAGCCCCGGGCGCGCGAGACGATCGGCGATCGGTTTCGCACCGTCTCGGGCCTCGTCGTCGGGGCATTGCGCGCGCTCGGCCTCGACGGTCGCGTCGGCGAGGTGCCCGGGGAATACTGCCCCGGCGAGTGGTCGGTCAACCTCGGAGGCATCCACAAGGTCATGGGAGTCGGGCAACGCCTGGTGCGGGGTGCCGCCCACCTCGGCGGGGTGATCGTCGTCTCCGATCCGGAACTGGTGAACCGCCCGCTGCTCCCGGCGTACCGTGCCCTGGAGTACGACTGGCGTCCCGAGGCAACCGGCGCCCTCGACCTCGCCCTCCCCGGGATCGGTGTGGACCGGGTCGTGACCGCGCTCGTTGCCGCCCTGGCCGCGGCCGGCCACGAGGTCCAAGAAGGCGTCCTCGACGAGGCTTGCCTCCGCCTCGCCGACCGCCTCGCCCCGGAACACGACCCCTCCCGATAGCCTGCGGTCATGCGAGTGCTCGTCGTCAACGGACCCAACCTCAACCTGCTCGGCACCCGCCGGCCGGACGTCTACGGGCAAACCACGCTCGGCGACCTCGAGGAGCTGTGCCGGCAGTGGGGCGCCGAGCTCGGCTGCACGGTGACCGTCTTCCAGTCGAACCACGAGGGAGCCATCATCGACCGCCTCCACGAAGCCATCGGCCGCTTCGACGGCATCATCATCAACCCGGGAGCACTCACCCACTACTCGTACGCGATCCACGACGCCATCGAGGCCGTTGCCATCGACACCGTCGAGGTCCACATCTCCGACATCTCAGCCCGCGAGGAGTGGCGGGCGAAGTCGGTCGTCGCGCCGGCGTGCCGGGCGACGATCAGCGGCGAGGGCGTGGCCGGATACCGGAGAGCGATCGAGGTGCTCGTGTCCGGCGGCGCCGGTTAGCCGGCGAGATCCCGCCACCGGCCGAGACCGGTGACGAGGTCGTCGTCTCCCAGGGCGAACGAGAGCCGGAGCGATCCGGGAGAACCGAAGGCCTCGCCGGGGACCACGGCGATCTCGGCGAGCTCGAGGAGTGTCTCGGCGAGTTCCACGGTCGTGGACGGCGTTCTTCCGCCCAGGGCCCGGCCCAGGGCGACCCGCGGGAAGGCGTAGATGGCGCCCTCGGGTTCGCGCACCTCGACCCCGGGGATGTCCTGCAACAGTCCGTACATGGTCTTGCGGCGGCGGTCGAATGCGGACCGCATCGCCCACACCGGGTCCATCGGACCCTCGAGAGCAGCCAGCGCCGCGAGTTGCGAGACATTGGCCACGTTCGACGTGGAGTGCGACTGGAGGCGGCCCACCGCAGCGGCAACCGCGGGAGGCCCGACCAGCCATCCGACCCTCCAGCCCGTCATGGCGTAGGTCTTGGCCACGCTGTTGACCACGACGCAGCGCTCGCGCGCCGCCGGGGCCTCGACGGGCAGGGAGGAGAACTCGGCATCCCCGTATACCAAGTGTTCGTAGATCTCGTCTGTGAGCACCCAGATGCCGTGGTGGGCGGCCCAGCGGCCGATCGCGGCGACCTCGTCGCGGCGGTACACCGCACCGGTGGGGTTCCCCGGCGAGACGAAGATGAGCATCTTGGTGCGAGGGGTGCGGGCCGCCTCGAGATCATCGACCGAGACCTTGTAGCCGGTGGCGATGGTGGAGGGGACCGGCCGGGTCACGGCGCCGGCGAGGGCGACGATCTCCGGGTACGAGACCCAGTAGGGCGTCGGCACCAGCACCTCGTCGCCCGGGTCGAGGAGCGCGGCACAGGTCCCGAAGACCGCCCCCTTGGCTCCCACCGTGATCGTCACGTTCTCCGGCCCGCAGTCGAGTCCCGAGTCACGCCGGGTCTTGACCGCCACCGCCGCCCGCAACTCGGGGAGCCCGGCGGCGGGCGAGTAGTGATGTGCCCTCGGGTCGGCGGCGGCTTGCTGCGCCGCGGCCACGATGTGCTCGGGGGTGGGGAAGTCCGGTTCGCCGACACCGAAGCCGATGACGGGGCGGCCGGCGGCCCGCAACGCCGCCGCCCGGGCGGTGATGGCCATCGTCGCGGAGTCGGAGATGGCGGCGATGCGGCGCGAGATGGGTGAGGTCACGTCGGGCGCAAGGTAGCGGGCATCTGGTGTCTGGAATCTGGTATCTGGTCCCTACTCTCCCCCGCCATGCCCACCTTCGTCCTCGTCCGGCATGCCAAGGCGGAGCGTTCACCCCGCGTTGCCGATCTCGATCGGGCCCTCGCCGATCGCGGGCGGAGCGATGCCGCACTCATCGGAGCCTTTCTCGCCGGGGCAGTCCCCCACCCCCGAGCCCTGGTCTCATCGCCGGCGCGCCGGGCCCGGGAGACCGCTGAACGGGTGGCGGCCGCGGCCGGATGGAACGCCTCCATCACCGTCGACGATCGCCTTTACGGGGGAAGCGTCGCCGACCTCCTCGCGGTGCTCGCCGAGCAGCGCACCGATTCCACGATCGCCTTCGGGCACGAGCCGGTGTGGTCGGCAACGATCTCGGCAATCGTGGGAGGCGGCACCGTGGGCATGGTGACGGCGGCGGCGGCGTGCATCGAGGGCGAGCCAGAGCCCGGGGGCGGCGTCCTGCGCTGGATGATCGTTCCCGCCGCGCTCGGCGGCGGACCCTCGTGAGGTCGTTTCGCGGCGCGATCACTTTCCTCACCGGGACCCGCTTGCTGGTGAACACGACGCATCGCTTCGTGTCCCCGTTCCTCCCCGCCATCGCCCGCGGCCTGGGCATCTCGTTGGAGCGGGCCGGCCTCCTGCTCTCCGCCCGCTCCCTCGCCTTCGTCGGCACCCCGCTCGTGGTGGGCACCGTCGGGCGCGGCGAGCGCCGGGTCCGGCTCGTCGTGTTCGGCCTGTCGCTGATGGCGGTCGGGGCGGTGGTGACCGCGGCCACCGGGGTGGCGGCCGGCGCCCTGGTCGGATTCGTGCTGCTCGGACTGGGGAAACCGAGCTTCGACGCCGCCGCCCAGGCCTACGTCGCCGATCGGACACCCTTCGACCGGCGAGCCCGGTACCTCTCCATCCTCGAGCTCACCTGGGCCGGAGGCATGCTGGTGGGTGCGCCGCTCACCGGATGGCTGATTTCCGGATACGGGTGGCGCGCCCCCTTCTGGGTGCTGTCGGGACTGCTGGTCGTCGTCGCCGCCGCCGCCCCCCGGATCCTGGAGGCCGACCACACCGGCGCCGATGCGACCCCGGTACCGCTCCGGCCCGACCGCGCCATGCTGGCGCTGCTCGCCGCCGGGTTCCTGTTCACGTTCGCCGCCGAGACGACGTTCGTCGTGTTCGGTGCCTGGATGGAGGACGGGTTCGCCCTCTCGCTCGCCGCCCTCGGTCTCGCCTCCACCGCGATCGCGGTGGCCGAACTGGCCGGGGAGGGATCGGTCCTGCTCTATGCCGACCGTCTCGGGCCGCGGCGGATGGTGGCGATCGGCCTCGCGGTGTCGGTGGTGGGATATGCCGGTCTGGCCCTCGCCTCGGGAACGCTCACCGGTGGTCTCGTCGTGCTCGCCCTGACGTTCGTCGCGTTCGAGATCACGATCGTGGCCACGGTCCCCCTCGCCACGGAGGCGGCTCCTGGAGCGCGTGGCCGCTTCCTGGCCTGGCTGATGGTCGCCATCGGGATCGGACGCGCCGCGGGCGATGCGGTTGGTCCGTCGTTGTATGCGTGGAACGGGATTCCGGCCACTGCAACGGTATCGGCGGCGGCGGCGCTGGCGGCCCTGGTGGTCCTGCTCGCGCTCGTTCCCGACCCCGATTAGAGGCGGGACAACCGGTCGACGAGAAGGTCGAAGAACCCGTCGGCATCGACTCCCCGAATCCACCGTGCGTTTCGGGGACGGCTGCTCATCCCCCACCAATCGGCGACGGTCATCCCCATGGTGAGCTCCGACCCGGTCTCCACGGTGACGTTGACCAGTTTGCCGGTGAACAGCTCGGGGTGGAGGAGGTAGGCGATCACGCAGGGGTCGTGGAGCGGTCCGCCCTCGAGGCCGTACTTCTCGACGTCGTAACGCTCGTAGAAGGCGAGCAGCCCGTGCACCGCCCCGCCCACCGGGGTTCCCATCGCAGCAAATCGCTTCAGGTGGCGGGGAAGGATGAGCGCCCTGTGGGTGACGTCGAGAGGCATCACGGTGATGGGGACGCCGGAGCGGAACACCACATCGGCAGCGTGCGGATCCACGAAGATGTTGAACTCGGCGGCGGCAGTGGTATTGCCTCCCTCAAAGAAACCGCCGCCCATGAGCACGATCTCGCGGATGCGGGATACGATCTCCGGTGCCCGGGTGATGGCGGTGCCGACATTGGTCAGCGGCCCGAGGGGGCATATCGTGATCGAGCCGGGCTCGTGCTCCATCACCAGGTCGATGATCCGATCGACGGCATGACCGGTGCCGGGGGCGGTCACCGGCTCGGGAAGATCTGCGCCGTCGAGTCCCGTTCTTCCGTGGACGTACTCGGCGGTGATCAGGGGACGCACCATCGGACGGTCGCAGCCCGCGTAGACGGGCACCTCGGTGCGTCGGGCAAGCTCGACCATCTTCAGCGCATTGACCGTGGTGAGCGGCACGGGCACGTTGCCTGCCACCGTGGTGATCGCCAACACGTGCAGCTCCCCGGGGGAGGCCAGAGCGAGCAGGAGGGCGACGGCGTCGTCCTGCCCCGGATCGGTGTCGATGATGATCTTGCGGGTCACGATCCCTCCAGTGCTTCGACGTCGGACCGGCTCGGCAGCGACGACTGGGCCCCCCAGCGCGTCGTCGCCACCGCACCGCACCGCACCGCCCAGCGCACCGCATCGTCGAGTGATGCCCCGTCGGCGAGCGCCCCGGCGAGCCCGCCGCAGAAGGCGTCGCCCGCAGCGGTGGGATCGACCACCGTCACCCCGGGTGCCGGGACGTGCCGCCGGAACCGCCCGGAGACGATCACCGCACCGGCGGAGCCGAGGGTGACGACGACCGCCTCCGGTCCGGCGATCTCCCCGGCGACGGCCATCGCCTCCTCGGGCGTCCTCGGCGGCTCGCCGCCGGTGATCCGGGCCACTTCGGTTCGGTTCGGCACCAGGACCGCAACCCGGGCCATGACCTCGGCGGGCACCGTGGCTGCCGGAGCCGGGTTGAGCACGAACCGGCCCCCCGCCAGGCGGGCGGCGGCGGCAACCGCTTCGATCGGGATCTCGAGTTGCGCCAGGGTGACTGCCGCCCCCCGGAGCACGGAGGCGAACCGCGCGACGTGGTAGGCCGTGACGGCGGCGTTGGCGGCGGGGTCGACCACGATCGTGTTCTCGCCGGAGGCGTCGACGGTGATCACCGCCATCCCGGATTCGATGCCGACGGCGGTCCCCACTCCGGAGACATCGACCCCCTCGTCGGACAGGGTGCGGCGCAGGAGGTCGCCTGTGGGATCGTCTCCCACCATCCCGATCATCGCCACCCGGTGGCCGAGGCGGGCGGCGGCGACCGCCTGGTTGGCGCCCTTGCCGCCGGTGTCGGTGAAATGGCCGGCCGCGAGCACCGTCTCGCCGGGTGCCGGGTGGCGCTCCACGCGCATGGTGGTGTCGACGTTGAGACTGCCGACGACCGCGATCTGCACGCCGTCGAGGCTAGCCCCGTCCGCTCCCGCTCTCTCCACCGGTCGTGTCCCCGGCACCCGATCGGCGCTGCCTCGTACACTTGCCCGGTGAAGGTCGCCCCTCTGCGCACCGTGGACATGCACACCGGAGGGGAACCGGTTCGCATCGTGGTCGAGGGATATCCCCAGATCCCCGGGCCGACGATCCTGGCAAAGCGCCGCTACGCCGCCGAACACCTCGATCACCTGCGCCGGTTGCTGATGTTCGAGCCCCGCGGGCATGCCGACATGTACGGCGTGATCCCGGTCACGCCCGATCATCCCGAGGCCGATCTCGCGGTGCTGTTCATGCACAACGAGGGGTACTCGACGATGTGCGGACACGCCACGATCGCCGTCGGCCGATGGGCGATCGAACACGGGATCGTGCCGATGCGGGAGCCGGTGACCACGCTGGCCCTCCAGGTACCGGCCGGTCTGGTGCGGGTGTCGGCCGCAGTCGCCGGAGGCCGCGTCGGACGGGTCGGCTTTCGCAGCGTGCCCGCGTTCGTCGAGCACTCCCGGGTTCCGGTGGCGGTCCCCGGCTTCGGTGAGATCACCGTGGACGTCGCCTACGGGGGAGCCTTCTATGCATTCGCCGACGCCGCCGACTACGGGTTGGAGGTTCCGGGGAGTCCGATCGCGGATCTGGTCCGGGCGGCGTGGGCCACGACCGGGGCGGCGGCAGCCGCCCTCGCCCTGTCGCATCCCGACGACCCCGATCTGAACTTCCTCTACGGGACGATCCTCACCGACGGCGACGACAAATGGTCGGAGAGGGCGACGGCCAACGTCTGCGTGTTTGCGGACCGCCAGGTCGACCGGTCCCCGACCGGTTCCGGGGTCACCGCCCGCATCGCCATCCAGCGTGCCGCCGGGAACATCCCGATGGGGGTGGAGCGGAGATTCGCCAGTGTGGTGGGGTCGATCTTCACCGGAGAGGCGGTGGAGGAAACCACCGTCGGCCACCGGCCGGCGGTGATCGTCGAGGTGGGAGGTGAGTCCCACTACACCGGCGAGTCGACATTCACCGTGGAGGACGGCGACCCGCTTCCGGCGTTCCTGGTGCGTTAGGACGACTCCCGGCCTCCGTGAGATCCCCGCCGGCGGGGGTCACCGGCCCTCGCGCCTAGATTCCGGTCAATGGCAACCGCGCCTCCCCCGGCCGAGCGACGGATCTACGGCAACCGCACCCTCAACCTGCGTTCGATCCGGGCCATCGGGTACGACATGGACTACACGCTCATCCACTACCGGGTGGACGAGTGGGAACGGCGGGCGTTCCAGCACGCCCGGGATCGGCTCGTCGCTCGCGGCTGGCCGATCGGCGACCTGGTCTTCGATCCCGAGTCGGTGATCCGGGGCCTCACCATCGACCTCGAGCGCGGCAACCTGGTGAAACCGACCCGATTCGGGTACGTGATCCGGGCGGCACACGGCACCGAGTTCCTCGAGTTCGACCGCCTCCGCACCGAGTACCAGGGCACCGCGGTCGACCTGGCCGATCCGAGGTGGGTGTTCCTCAACACGCTGTTCTCGCTGTCTGAGGCGGCGCTGTACGCGGCCCTCGTCGATCGCTTCGACGCCGGCGTCCTCTCCGGCGTCCGGGGATACGCAGAGCTCTACGACATCGTCCGCACCACCCTCGACTCGGCGCACATGGAGGGTCGCCTCAAGGAGGAGATCGTCGCCGATCCGAAACGCTTCGTGGTCGCCGACCCGGAGATGCCGCTGACCTTGCTCGATCAACGCCACGCCGGCAAACAGATCCTGCTGATCACCAACTCGGAGTGGGAGTACACCGACCGGATGATGCGGTACGCATTCGACCGGCACCTCCCCGGCGAGCAGACCTGGCGGGACCTGTTCGACGCCGTGATCGTCTCTGCCGCCAAGCCGGAGTTCTTCACCGCACGCCGACCTCTGTATCGCGTCGTCGACGAGGGCCTGGGGATGATGCGACCGCATTCGGGCCCGCTCGCCCGGGGCACGGTGTACGTCGGCGGTTCCGCTCCCCAACTCGAAGATCATCTCGGCGTTTCCGGCGACGAGATCCTGTATGTGGGCGATCACCTCTACTCGGACGTGTCGGTGAGCAAGGCACTGCTGCGGTGGCGCACCGCGCTGGTCCTGCGCGAACTGGAGAGCGAGATCGCGGCGATGGAGGCATTCCGGCCCCGAGAGGAGCGGTTGCGGGCGTTGATGGAACAAAAGACCGACCTGGAGCGCGACTTCGCATCTGCGCGCCTCGCCCGGCAGCGGGCCCATGCCGGATATGCCGAGGCGTCGCTGACCGCCACCGCGGCGGACCGGATCATCGATAGTTTGCGTACGGCGATCGCCGCCGTCGACGCCGAGATCACCCCGATCGCCATCGAATCCGGAAGCTTGCGCAACCGGGCCTGGGGTCCGCTCATGCGTTCGGGCAACGACAAGAGCCTGTTCGCACGCCAGGTGGAGCGGTATGCCGACGTGTACACCTCGCGGGCGTCGAACTTCCTCGCCGCCACGCCGTACGCCTACTTACGCGCCGATCGGGGCAGCCTCCCCCACGACGCCTAGTGCCCCGTCCTCCCGGCGGGCACCACGAAGTCCACGCGGATCGAGGCGGACGGAGGACCACCACCGCCGTCGATCCGAGCCTCCACGGTGTAGGCATCGAGTTCGACGGCGACGCCGCTGCGTCTGAGCGCGGCCGCACCCTCGGCGGCGCCCGCGGTGACACCGGCGATGATGGCCTGCAGGGTCTCGTTCATGGGCTTCCTCCCTCTCCCGAACGAGGGAACGATCCACCGCAGGTGTCTCTCCGGCGTCCCAATCCCGGCAAGGGCGTGATCGTGGTTCGCGCTCACTCTGCGGGCTTCGCACCCCGACTTCCTGCCAGGAACAGGGAAACTGCCTAGCCGCGGCGTCGGGAGTGAGCGCGGGGTCCCCGGCCTCTCAGGGCTCGCGGGGCCGCCGGCCCGGAAACCGCGAAGCTGACGAGGAGCACGATCCCGGGGACGATCAGCGACTGGCTGCTCGAGGTCATCGCCGCCACCAGGGCCTCGAGGACGACCAGAGGGGAAGCCACGGCATCGACGAGTGCCGGCGGCGCCACCGGTCCCAGGAGGTGGTTGATCGACACCGAGACGTTGGTCGGCTGATCCGGCATGTCCGCAGGTTCGAAGGGGGTGTCGCCCGCGTTCCCCACGATCATGACCGCACCAGCCAGCGACGGGGCCATCCCGGTCGTGTCGAAATTGAGGAGTCCGGAGCCCGCACCGGGGTCCGGCGACGCCACGCCGCCGGGCGCAGCCGGTTCGATCGGCACGCCCGTGATCGTGGCGAGAGTCGTCGAGGTCGTGCTCGTCGTCGTCGCAGCCACCGTCGTCGTCGTCGTGGTGGGCACCGTCGTCGTCGGCGTGGCGGGCACCGTCGTCGGCGTGGTGGGCACCGTCGTCGTCGGCGTGGTGGGCACCGTCGTCGGCGTAGTGGGCACCGTCGTCGGCGTAGTGGGCACCGTCGTCGGCGTAGTGGGCACCGTCGTCGGCGTAGTGGT
>DATDRW010000086.1:0-4108 GCA_035291545.1 Acidimicrobiia bacterium | reverse complement strand
TACATCGTCGACTTCGTCTGCTACGAACACCGCTTGATCATTGAGGTCGACGGTGTCCAGCATGCGGAGAGCGAGCGGGACCAGAAGCGCGATGAGTACCTGGCCGACGTGGGCTTTCGAGTGCTGCGCGTCTGGAACGGCGACGTGATGCACGATCTCGACCTGGTCACCGACTGGATCGAGGGGGAGTTGCTGGCAGACCGGAGACCCCGGCAGCCCGTCAACAGTCGGCGGCCCGAGGATTGATAGCTGCGCGCTTGCACCTGTGACGCGCACCGCGCCGATGGTGGAGACCCCCTCCGTCGCCGCCGATAACGGCGGCGCCTCCTCCCCCTAAGGGGGAGGAACAGAGGGGAGAGGCGTCTCCATCTGTCGCCGCCGAAGACGGCGGCTCCCTCCTCTTCATTCTCCTCCCTTAAGGGAGGAGAGTGAAGAGGTCCACACGGCGTCCGTTGCGCGCACACCCACCGGTAACCTCCATCTCCATGCCCGTCATCGACCGCCCCGTGCTCGAGATGACGCCGGAAGCGGTCACGGCCATCATCGGCATCCGCGCCGAAGAGCCCGACGCCGCCGACCTGGCGCTCGCCGTCGGCATCACCGGGGTGCACAACCTGGTGTTCACCTACGAGCTGACCTTCATCCCGATCGTCGACGGCGCCGCCGACGACGTGCTGCAACGGTTCGGCGAACTCGCGGTGGTGGTGCGGGCGGACAGCGTCACCCGCCTCGAGGGGGCCACGATCACCGTCTCGGAGGCCGGGCTCTCCATCGACAACCCCAACTCACCGAGCCCGAAGATCCCCGCCGGCGCTGCCGGTCTCGAGGGTCCGGTGGCGGAACGGGTGCGCGCCCTCCTCGATACCCGGATCAACCCGGCGATCGCATCCCACGGAGGGGTCGCCGAACTGGTCGCCGTCGAGGGCGACACCGTGTACCTGCGCCTCGGCGGGGGATGTCAGGGCTGTGGACTGGCGCAGGTGACCCTGAGCCAGGGCATCGAGGTGGCGATCAAGGACGCCATCCCGGAGATCGTCCACGTGGTCGACGTGACCGACCACGCCTCGGGAGAGAACCCGTACTTCGAGAGCTCGAAGAAGTAGAAGAGGATCGGGCCTGCGGCCCTCCCGCAATTCGCAATTCGCAATTCGCCGGAGAGTTGCGTCCGGGGCGGCATCTGGGTTCTGACGAATTGCGCCGAGACACGCGCTCCACCCGATCCGCGAACCTCACGGAGGCGCGCACGATCGGGGACGCGGAACTGACGAATTGCGGGCATGACGAATCGCGCCTGCTAGGTCGCGATCCCCTCTACCTCGTCGATCCTCTCCACGATGCCGCGGATCTCGGCGGCAAACGCCTCCCGCTCCCGGAGCCGCTCGACTCCCCCGCCGCCGAGCAGCCCCCGGTTTCCGGCGAGACGGATGGCGCTCTCGAACAGGGCGGTCGACACCGCCTCCGGGCTCTTGATCCGCAGCTGCGCCCGGTACTGGCCGCCGAGCGCCAGCGTCTCGGCGACGAGGCGCTTGGCGTCGACGTCCACGCGGAAGTCGCGGGCCACCAGGGCATCGGCGACGAGCAGGTAGGCCTCGAAGACGGGGCGGAGCACCCGGTGCGAGGCGAACGGGCGGAACCTGCCGAGCACCCGAACGGCATCGCCGGCGGTGAGCCGTTGCTCCCAATCCGGATCGTGAAAGGCGACCTCGGCGGCGACCTCGGCGCGGAACGCGTCCTTCTCCGCAAAGAAGAACTCGAACTTGAGGAGGTCTCGCATCGCCGCCACCTCGGACCAGAAGGCCTCCGTCGGATCGGCGGCACCGTCGCTCCCCAGCAGCGCCACCTCGGCGATGGCGCCGGTGGTGAAGAAGTGCGCGATCGTGTTCCGGTAGAAGGCAGCGGCGAGGTGCTGATCGGCTCCGACCGCGTAAACGGTCTCGGTGCCCCCGTCCCAACGGGTGACGACACGGTGGTCGACGAGCGCGTCGAGCGCCGCCGCCACCGCAGCCGGATCATCCAACTCGAGGTGCTCGGTCACCGGGAGGCCGCGCGCCTCGACAAAGGTGATGAAGTCGCGCAACGCCTCGTGGGTCTCCTCCACCGTCACCGCCCGGTCGCCGGTGCCGAGCAGGGCCAGCGTCACCAGCGAGATCGGCGTGATCGGTGTGACCCGGTTGATCCGCACCGAGATCTCGAAGGCCAGCTTGGCGGTCTCGAGGTGTGACGCCTCGGGATCGGGCTCCTGGCCGGCCGGGTAACGCTCCAGCACCTCCGACAGCGACAACGGCTCGCCGAAGGTCACATGAATGCGCCCGTAGCGTCGGCGCAGGCTGCGCAGCACCTTGATCATCCACGAGAACGATTCCTTCTCCTTGGCCCCGCCGCGCTGTTCGGCGGCGTGGGCGCCGACGTCCTGGATCTGGTCGTAGGCAATCGAGATCGGAACCAGCACCACGTCCTCACACGATCCGCGGCGCCACGAGTCGGCCACGTAGGACAGCATCCCGAACTTCGGCTCGCGCAGCTTGCCGGTGCGGCTGCGCCCGCCCTCCAGATACCACTCGAGGGGAAACCGCCGCGCCAACAGGTAGTCGATGTAGCGCTTGAGGACGAACTTGTAGGTCTCGTTGTCCTTGAAGGTCCGTCGGATGAAGAAGATCCCGTGCCGGCGGAGCAGGCCGCCGATCGGAAAGAAGTTCAAGTTGATCCCGCCGGCGGTGTGGTTCGGGGGCAGACCGTTCTCGTACAAGACGTAGGTCAGCGCCAGGTGGTCCATGTTGGACTTGTGGCTCGGCAGGAAAGCGAGCGAATGGGTCTGCCCGAGGGCGGCGATGCGATCCAGGGCGTCCCGGTCGTACCGGATGCGGCGCTCGTACCCCATCGTGTAGATCGCCCGCACCAGGGCGGCGACGAGATCGATCACGAACGTGCTCGGTGAGGCGGCGATCTCCTTGAGGTAATGGCTCGCCCGAGCCGACACCTCGCTCTCGTCTTCACCCGTGCGCCGGGCAAGGTCGGCGAGTCCGGCCTGGAACGAGGCCGATCCCACCAGGTCCTCGGCGACGAACCGGGACACCTTGTACCGGTTGCCCCGCAGGCGCCGCTCCGCCACCTCGAGGGTGAGCGCTCCCTGCAGGGCAACGTACTCCGCAAAGCCGGTGGGGGCGTCGGGTCGCTGCACGCGGTCGGCGGTCCAGCGCCGCCGGAGGTCGGTGACGGTCGCCGCCTTCCCGGCGAGGACCGTGACCTGCTCCGGGCGGAACCGGACGATCATCTCCTGGAGCATCCGGTTGGGATCGCGGGGGTCACCGAGGGTGACCAGGTCGAGCAGGCTCGGGACCCGCCGGCCGCGGCGGCGGCGCAGACCCCAGGCAACACGGAGCGGCACCACCAGCACGTCATCGCCGGTGGTGAGGGCCGCCTGGAGACCGGCCACGGAGCGACGCTGACCACGGCGGCGTCGCGAGGGTGGGAGGGCGACGACCCGGTAGTCCGCTCCCGTCGGGCGGTTGCGGTCGATCCACTCGTCGACGAGGCGCACCTCGAGCGCCCCCGAGGCGTCGGCGAGAAAACAGATCCGACGCCCCTGGCTGCGCGGCCAGGGGCTCTCCCCCGGCCGGTCGACGGCGTGCAGGCCCATCGGGCGAGTGTACGCGGTGTCCGTTGCCCGTTACCCGATGCCGGTTACCCGTCGCCGGTCGCGGCCACCACGTCGCGGCTGCAGGCTTCTCCTCGCCCCTTCCTGCCAATTCCCAATCGGCCGAGCGAAGCGCGGTTCCAGCCGATGCCCGCCGCTAGGTGCGGCGCCTCCCCATCCGCAAGCCGAAGAAGAGTCCGCCGCCGCCGATCAGGGCGGCGATCAGGACGAGTACCACCGGCGACATCCCACCACCTTCGTCGGTCGCGGCCGCGGTCGTGGTGGTGGTGTCGGCCACGGTGGTCGTCGTGTCTCCCCCAGCCGTAGTCGTGGTGTCTCGCGCCGTTGTGGTGGTATTGGCGACGGTGGTGGTCGATGCGGTCGTGGTCGTTGTCGTAGTCGCGACGGTCGTGGCCGTCGTCGTGGTGGTGGTCGTCGTCGGCTGTGAGGCGAGCACGGTATACGGCTGGGCGG
>DATDRW010000085.1:0-15056 GCA_035291545.1 Acidimicrobiia bacterium | reverse complement strand
TGGGCCGCCACCGATTGGAGGTGGTGACCCCTTCCGGCACCGGCGAGGACGCCGGCGCTTCCTTCCCCTGAGGGGAAGGAATGAAGAGGGGGAGGAGGGTCACCGCCAACGGCGCGATCCGGCCCGGGCGTGCGGGAGCGTTGGGCCGCCACCCATTGGAGGTGGTGACCCCTTCCGGCACCGGCGAGGACGCCGGCGCCATCTTCCCCTGAGGGGAAGGAACGAAGAGGGGGAGGCACCTCGCGAACGCGCGCCCTCGTACGATCGTCTGATGCCGACCGTCGCCCTGGTGCTTCCCGCCACCTCCTACCGCGGCCCCGACTTCGTCGCCGCCGCCGACGAACTCGGAGTCGATCTGGTGGTGGCTACCGACGGAAGCCTTCCCGTCGCTTCGGGGCGCATCGTGGCGGTGGTGCCGATCGACTGTGCCGACCCCACTGCCGCTGCTGCTGCGCTCGTGGCCATCGACACCGCCACCCCACTCGATGCGGTGGTTGGTATCGACGACGCCGGAGTCCTCGTGGCCGCCCTCGCCGCCGAGGCGCTCGGTCTGCCGCACAACACACCGTCGGCCGTGGCCGCGACCACGGACAAGGCGGAGATGCGCCGTCTGCTCGCCGCCGCCGGAGTGCCGCAGGCTCGCCATGCCGCGGCGGCGACACCCGCCGAGGCGGTGGCCGCAGCCGCCGAGATCGGGTTCCCGGTGGTGCTCAAGCCGCGGTCACTGGCCGCAAGCCGGGGAGTGATCAGGGCGGACGATCCCGATGAGGTGGTCGCCGCTTTCGACCGGATCGCGGCGATCCTCGTCGAGGCGGACGGGAGTCTCCCGCTACTGGTCGAGGAGTACCTCCCCGGCGACGAGGTCGCCGTGGAGGGCATCGCCACCCCGTCGGGTGTGGAGATCCTCGCCGTCTTCGACAAACCCGATCCACTCGAGGGCCCGTTCTTCGAGGAGACGATCTACGTCACCCCCTCCCGGCACGATCCTGCGGTCCTCGACGAGGTAGAGCGCATCGTCGGGGATGCCGTCGTCGCCATCGGTTTGGTACATGGGGCGGTTCATGCCGAGGTGCGCCTCACGCCAGGAGGAGTGCGCTTGCTCGAGGTGGCGGCGAGGTCGATCGGTGGGCTGTGCGGGCGCTCGCTTCGCTTTGGCATGCTCGACCAGAGCCTCGAGGTCGTACTGCTGCGGGCGGCGCTGGGGATGAACCGGCGGGGGATGCGGCGGGAGACCAGGGCGGGAGGAGCGATGATGCTCCCCATCCCCGTCGCCGGAATCCTGCGCGAGATCCGGGGTCAGGCTGCGACCTCCGAGGTGCCCGGCATCACGGGCCTCCAGATCACCGTGCCGCTGGGGCGGCGCATCCGTCCCCTCCCCGAAGGGGATCGCTACCTGGGGTTCCTCTTCTCCTCCGCCGACACCCCCGAGGAGGTGGAGGCGGCGTTGCGCGAGGCGTGGTCTTTGCTGGAGGTGGTGGTGGAGTGAGAGCGTGCGCCTTGGATTGCAGATTGCAGATTGCAGATTGGGCCATCTGCTATCTGCCATCTGCCTTCTGCTCTAACTCCTCCCCCTCCCGATCCGCGCGGCACGCTCGCGCACCCTGCGCATCCCCGACCGGATCGCCGCCATGCGGCCGTCGGTATCGAAGGGGGTGCGGAGCAATTCGGGAACTTGTTTCAACCATCCGACGGCGCGGAGGGCCGAGTAGAGCAACGCGCCGGTGATGCCGATGATCCCGACCCCGGCGAGCACGACGATGAGGCGGGGTAGGTCGAGCTCGAAGAACGTCCGCCACGACGGGATGACCAGGATCAGGCCATACAGGGCGGCCATCGATCCGATCAGCACCCGCCGCCCCGGGGTGAGTGGCCGGGCGTTGATGATGAGGGCGAACAAACCGATCGAGACGAGCACGATCGTCGCCAGGGTGCGGGCCTCGATCAGCGGGATGTCTTCGGCAATGGCCATTTCGTACGCCGCATACGTGGCGGCGGCGGCGAGGGCGCCGACCGGGAGGGCAAAGCGCATCACCCGGATCACAAATCCCGTGCGGGCGCGGGCCGCGGTGGGGGCCAGGGCGAGGGCAAACGCCGGTGCGCCGATGGTGAGCGTCCCCACCAGGGTCAGGTGGCGGGGCACGAACGGGAACGGGGTGAGGAAGATCCCGACGAGGACGGCGAAGAGGAACGAGTAGACGGTCTTGACCACGAACAGGTTGGCGACCCGTTCGATGTTGGCGATCACCCGGCGTCCCTCTCCGACCACCGAGGGGAGGGTGGCGAAGTTGCCGTCGAGCAACACCACCTGGCTGACGGCGCGCGATGCCGGGGATCCGGATCCCATCGCGATGCCGATGTCGGCCTTCTTCAGCGCCAGGACGTCGTTGACGCCGTCACCGGTCATTGCCACCACGTGTCCGCTCGCCTGGAGGGCGGCGACCATGTCCCGTTTCTGATGTGGGGTGACCCGGCCGAACACCGAGGCCTCTTCGAGCACGCGGCGCAACTGATCCGGGTCCTCGGGGAGATCGCGGGCGTCGACCACTCGCCCGCGGAGCCCGACGCTGCGGGCGATGGCGGCCACCGTGTCGGGATGGTCGCCGGAGATCACCTTCGGGCTCACCCCCTGCTCGATGAAGTAGCGCACCGTGTCGGTGGCTTCCTTTCGGATGACGTCGGCGAGCGTCACCAGCGCCACCGCCGAGAGATCCGCCGGTATCGCGTTGCCGTCCAGTGGCCGCCTCGAGACCGCCAGCAGGAGCACCCGTTTCCCGGAGGAAGCCGCGGTCGCCACCATCCCCGCTACCGCGGGATCGCCGGTGAGGACCATTTCCGGTGCGCCGAGGACCCAGGTCCCCAACCGCCCGAAGGCGGCCGCGCTCCATTTGCGAGCCGAGGAGAACGGGATGATGCGGGTCGCCTGCCACCCGGCGGGTGCCGGGAAGGTGGCGGCGACGGCCCGCATCGTGGCGTTGGGGCTCGGGTCGGCGGCGGCGACGGCGCCGAGGGCGGACTCGGCGTCCGCCCGGTCGACGAACAGGTGGAGTCCGTCGACCGAGAGGTGTCCCTCGGTGAGGGTTCCGGTCTTGTCGAAGCACACCACGTCCACCCGCGCCAGCATTTCCAGCGCCGGCAACTCCTGGACGAGCACGTGGCTCTTTCCCAGGCGGACCACCCCGACGGCGAAGGCGACCGAGGTGAGGAGCACCAGACCCTGGGGGATCATCGCCACCATGCCGCCGACGGCGACCCGGATCGCCTCCCGTAACTCGTCGTTGGCATTCAGCTGGCTCCACACCAGCACCACCATGGTGGGTGCCATCACCCAGCCGATCGCGGCGAGGATCCAGTCGATACCCCCGCGCAGCTCTGATCGGACCAGCCCGAACTTCTTGGCTTCGGCGGCGAGGCGGGCTGCGTAGGCGTCCGTCCCGACACGGCGCGCCTTGAACACCCCCGAGCCTGCGGAGACGAACGACCCGGAGAGGACCTCGTCGGCGTGCCGTTTGGGCACGGGGTCGGCCTCACCGGTGAGCAGCGACTCGTCGATCTCGAGCCCCTCGGAGAGGACGACGAGACCGTCCACCACGATCTGGTCGCCGGCGGCCACAAAGAGCAGGTCGTCGAGCACGACCTCGTTCACCGGGATCGCCCGGCGGCGGCCGTCGCGGATCACGGTTGCCCGGGGCGCCGATAGCAGCGCCAGCCGGTCCAGGGTCTGCTTGGCGCGCAGTTCCTGGGTGATCCCGATGAGGGCGTTGGCGACGAGCACGCCCCCGAACAGGGCGTCCTGGGGCGGGGCCACGAACAGGATCACCACCAGCAGCGCGCCGAGGAGGAGATTGAACAGGGTGAAGACGTTGGCCCGGACGATCTCGGCAACGGTACGGCTCGGCCCGAGGGCGACCTCGTTGACCGCCCCGGCGAGCACTCGTTGCCGAACCTCGGCGGCGCCGAGGCCGGTGAGCCGGGCACCGGTTGCCGTCGTCATGGCGCGGGCTCAGGGTAGTGAAGGGCGCCGCGCCGGAAACGTCAGGAGGACCAGTAGTCGGGGTGGTTTCGTGAGCCGCGGCCACCCGCTGCTTCGAGCAGGATCGCCAGGCCGAAGGCGATCACCACGATCGGCCAGATGGCGAAGTCGCGGTCGATGACCTCGAGGTCGCGCAGCAGCATGGCGCTCCCGATGAGCACCAGGGCGAGTGGCCAGAACCAACCGCGGCGGTTGCCCACCAGGGTGCCGATGAACAGCCAGCCGCCCAGCGCCAGCCAGATCAGGGTCCACACCGAGATTTCGGGCACGGCCCCGAACTCGCGGAGCAGGAACAGCACTCCGATCGTGACGAGGGCGAAGCCGAAGAAGATCGGCTTGGGCGGGCGGTACTCGACGGTCGCCTTCACCAGATCAGATTACCGGGTGTCCGGATTCGGGCGGAGGAGTCGGATGGCAGAAGGCAAATGGCAGAACACCTCTGCTTTCTGCTTTCTGCTATCCGCCGTTGTCCCGCCCCGGCCTGAGCCTGAGGGCGGCGCGAGGCGGCGGCGTCAATGAGTGCGCCAGCGCTTGGGGCGCACCCTGATCGCCACCGGATAGCCCGCGGCGAACGACTCGGGGGTGTAGCCGAGTTGCGCCATCCGGGTCCCGTACTTGTGCTGGTAGGCGGCGCTCTCGGTGCTCGGCGGTCCGTCGACGATGCGGGCCTCGCCCTCGATGGTGAGCACGTCGCCCCCCTCGTTCGAGTCGAGGTTGAGCGACACCCGCGGGTTGGCGACGATGTTTCTCACCCGCGGTGTTCCACTGCGGCTGAAGACGACGAACTCGCCGTCGTCGACCACGAACCACACCGGCGACGCCTGCGGCTGCCCGTCGGGGCGCACGGTGGTGAGCCAGAGGACCACGGCGTCCTCGAGGAGCGCATCCGAGCGGGATCCGAACACGATCCCAGGCTAGGGGACCGTGATCGTCTCCAAGGCGGTGCGCAAGCCCTCGGGGGAACGGACCGGTCGTCCCTCGAGATTGGTGGCGGCGGCGTGCACCTCCGCCTCGGCGATCACCTCGTCGCCGCGCAGGATCGTCTGGGTCCAAGTGCTCTCCGATGCACCGAGACGGGTGACACGCGAGACGATGGTCAGCGTGTCGCCGGCGGTGGCGGGGCGGCGGAAGCGGACGTCGATGCGCACGACGACCACCTGGTAGCCGGCTTCGGTGAGGGCGTCCATGCCCCAGCCCACCGATTCGAGGGCGGCGATTCGGGCGTGCTCGAGGTACGAGAGGTAGGTGGCGTGGTTGACGTGGTGATAGGGGTCGAGTTCCCCCCAGCGGACGTGGATCGTGGTGCGGTGCACCGGCGCAGCGTAGGTGGCCCGCTGCTCAGTCCTCAGTCGTCGGTGGGCGAGGGGCGAAGGGGTGAGGGGTGAGGGGCGATGAGCGACGGGCGACGGTAACGGGCAATGGGCCTCACGGCGCCACGGGGAGGCCGACGACCTCGTCGACGTCGTAGGTGAACGAGACCGATCGGTACAGCGTGCCGAGTACCGTCCACGCCCCGCCGGTGCGGTAGCGGCCGGTCCAGGCGAATGACACGGTGACCGGGTATGCCGCCAGCACGGGGTGGCAGTTCGGACCCGCCGGATGCCCTGTCCGGTAGCCCGGCGGGCAGGTCTTGAGTGCGTAGGCATGGCGGGCGCCGCCGCCGAACACGTCCGCTGCGGGGTAGGAGATCGACGGTCTCCCGTCGCCCCACACGATGGGCACCGATCCGACGTGCGCCTCCACCTCGAGCACTCGCCCGTCGGGGAGCACCTCAGAGTGGTGCAGCGATGTCGGCCGGGTGGCGGTGACGAGGCTCGTCAGGTTGGTGATCCCCACCGACGGCCGGATCCGGGGGACCGGGCTGCGCAGCGGGAATGATCGAAACACCTCCCACGCCCGGGAGGTCACGTTGATCGTGACCGATCCCGGGGCGGGGCAACGGGGGTACTCGAACCGGATGCGGATGATCGCTTCGTCGTTGGCCCCGTCGAAGGCGTCGAGCCCCGGCGGGTAGCGGGACCAGAACCAGCACCGCCCCAAGGTGGGATGGTCGGTGGTGGCCAGGTAGCGGATCGGGGGTAGGGCAACGATCGAGGTGCTCGTGCTCGAACCGCTGAACCAGCAGTCGATGCCGTCTGGGCTGAGGGTGCACTTGTCGGCGGCGGATGCCCGCACCGCGCCCAGCACCGCTCCGGCGAGGGTTGCCGTCACGACCGCCATCAGGATCAGGAGGGGCACCGCCAGCCGTGCGCCTTGGGAGCGCACCACCACGACGCGCACCGTATGCTGCCGTCGCCCCGTCCGCAATACCCCCGTGATGCCGATGCCCGAACAGCTCGCGCTCCGTGCGCGACACCCGACGAGTTTCTCCGGGTCGTCGCCAACGCCACCCACTTTTGAGCCGTAGTCTCTGCCGTCCGAACCGGAGCACCCGTTGGCCCACGATGCGATCCTCGAGCAGTTGCGCCGTCCCTTCTCGGCGGAGTCCCATCGCGAGATCGGGGAGACCTGGAAGCGCCATTCGATCGCCGAGGATGCCCGCGACATCGCCGGCCTGATGTCGACGCTCACCGGGGATTGCGTATACGAACTGGTGCAGACCGGTCATCGCTGGGAGGGCCACACGGGGGCGACCGCCTTCTACCTCGAGCTACTCGGAGCCTTCCCCGACGTGGTCTTCGACCTGACCGACATCGTGATCGGCCCCCAGGGCGTCTGCGAGATGGCCGACGTGGTCGGCACCCACCTCGGGTCGTGGTTGGGCGGCGCTCCCACCGGCAAGCAGGTGCGGTGGAAGGTCGTGATCTTCTTTCCCTGGGATCCGGAGGCGCGGCTCTTCACCGGCGAGAAGGTGTGGTCGCACAGCGGCGACCCGGAGACGGTGTCGATCCTGCTGGGAGCGGGCGGACCGATGGAGGGGATTCCTCAGACCAGGAAGTAGGCGGCGGCGCCGAAGATCAGGCAGTAGATCGCATAGGACAGCAACCCACGGCGGCCGATCAGTTTGATGAAGATCGAGACCGCAAAGTAGCCGGTGACCCCGGCCACGGCGGTGCCTACGAGTAGGTCCCATCCGAACCCGCCCTTGTCGATCACATCCATCATCTCGATCCCGCCGGCACCGGCGATCGCCGGGATGCCGAGCAGGAAGGTCAGTCGGGCGGACTCCTCCCGGGACATCCCCTGGGCGAGACCGGCGGTCATCGTCATGCCCGACCGGCTGATCCCCGGGATCAGGGCGATCGCTTGTGCCAGGCCGACGACGAGCGCATCGCTCACCGTGCCGTCATCGACGGTTCGGGTACCCGCGGTCAGGCGGTGGGCGACCAGCAACACCACGCCGGTGATCACCAGGCACACCGCGACGATCCACGGATCGGAGAAGATGATCTCGATCGGACTGCGCAGGGTGAGGCCGATGATGGCCGCCGGAATCGTGCCGACGACGAGCAGCATCCACAGCCGTCGGTTGTGCGGGGATCTCGGGGCGGTGACGAGACCGACCAATTCCCGCCGGTAGTACCAGACCAGCGCCAGCAGGGTTCCGATGTGGAGCACCGCGGTCGTGGCCAGGTCGGGCTCGTCCATGCCGAGGAGCGCCGGTACGAGGATGAGGTGGGCACTCGACGAGACGGGGAGGAACTCGGTGAGACCCTGGACGAAACCCCAGAGGATGGCGGTGACCATCGACGGACATTACCGGTGCATGGATCATGGGCGGATCGCGGTGACCAGCAGCCCCGCCTCGGCGGCGGCGGCGATCAGGGGAGCGCGCGATCCGGGGACGGCGACGAGCGCCGGCCGGTGATCCAGCGAGATCGCATCGCCCACCTGCGGCTCGATCACGATCCCGAAGACGGTGAGGGGCGGATCGACGACGACGAGCAGCACCTCGTCCCCGGGACCGGCGTGGGGGGAGACGTCGATCGGAATCGCCCACCAGTCGTCGGGGACCGCGATCGGACCGGTGAGCACGGCGGCGCTGATCGGCTCGCCGGTGTCGAGGTCCACCGCGGCCACCGCGGTGGCGAGGTCCGGCACCGCAAAGGCGCCCCGGGGGAGGCGCCGCCACACCACGTCGCCGGCGCCGAGTCGGGTGCCCGCCGCGATCGGCCGCGCCGCAAACGGATATGCCGCCGATGCCGAACCGCGCAGGTCCCACACCAGCGCTCCCACCACCAGCAGCGTCGCCGCCGCCCAGCGCAGGTAGGGGGGTGGCTGCAGCCAGTACACGGCGGCACCGTATGCGCCGCACCCACCGCCGGGAAGGGGGGTCTCGACATCCGACGTGGCTTGCATTCACGGTGGAGAACTCCCTCCGTGTCTTTACTCTCCTCCCTCAGGGAGGAGTACCCGAGCGAGCGGAACAAGAGCGAGGAGGAGGAGGGTGCCCACACCCGGCGCGACCCGCGCCTGTGGTGGAGACCCCCTCCGTCGTCGGCGAAGACGCCGACGCCACCTCCCCCTGATGGGGAGGAACAAGAACTAGGGGGACGAACGGGGTGCGCTAGCTCAGGTAGCGAGGAAGCTCGATCGTCCGGGGAAGCCGTGGATCAGGGTCGGGTGACCCTGATCGAAGCCTGTAGGGCACGACCCCCGCCCACACGGGGAGTTCGTAATCCTCTTCCTCATCAACGGGGGGCCCCTTGCGGATCTTGGCCGACGCAGAGTCGATGGGGAGCGAGACGAGCGTCGTCGCCTTGATCTCCTTCTCGTTGGGTTGGCGCGCGTCTTCCCAACGGCCGGGGACCAGCTTCTGTGTGAGAAGCCTCATCGCCTCCCACTTCTCATCCCTGTCGGTGATCTCTCGCCCTTTGCAGTCGAGCAACACAACGCTTCGGTAGTTCATCGAGTGATTGAACACCGACCGGGCCAGCACCAACCCGTCGAAGATCGTCACCGAGATGGCACACGGCGCTCCCGCCTTGAGGGTCCGCAGCATCCGCGAGGCCGGCGAACCGTGGAGTACCACGGTATCGCCGACACGGACGTGGATCGTGGGGATCACCACCGGCCGGCCCTCGTCGACGAACCCGACGGTGCAGAAGAACGCCTCGTCGAGGATGGCGTCGATCACCGAGCGCTGGTACGAGCCGCGCTCGGCGTGGCGTCGCACCTCGAAGAAGTCCTCGACGCGTTCGGTCACAGCAGAGCGGCCAGGTCGAGGTCGAGGGCGGCCAGCGCCGGGAGCATCTCCCGAATGCCCTGCTGGAGCGTTCCGATCGATTCGGCGAAGCGGGCGAGCACCTCGGCGTGCATCACCGGCGCCACCCCGTCGAGGCCGACGTCGTAGTCGGTGACCACCGCGATGCCCACGAACCCGATGCCGGCCTCGGCGCACAGAGCCGCCTCGGGCATCTGGGTCATGTTGATCAGTTCGAACCCCGAGGCCGCGTACGAGGCGCTCTCCGCCCGGGTGGAAAAGCGCGGGCCCTGGATCACGACGACGGTCCCGCCGTCGTGAACCGTGGCACCCGTCTGCTTCATCGCGTCGCAGGCGATGGCGCGCATCTCCGGGTGGTAGGGGTCGGCAAAGGACAGGTGCTGCACGTCGGCCCCGTCGAAGAAGGTGTGCTCCCGCCCCCAGGTACGGTCGACGATCTGGTCCGGGATCACGAAATGCCCTGGGGCAAAATCGCGTTTCAACGACCCGACGGCAGCCGGGGACACGATGCGGTCCACACCGAGCTGCCGCATCGCCCACACGTTGGCCCGCACCGGGATCAGGTGCGGGGGAAACTGATGGCGGGCGCCGTGGCGGGGGATGAAGGCCACGGGGATCCCGTCCACCTCGCCGACCACCGGGACCTCCGACGGCGCCCCGTACGGGGTCGTCACCGGGTGCGGGATGGTGCCGTGGAGGAAACCGTAGAACCCCGAACCGCCGAACACACCGATCACCGCAGGCCCTCCGGTCGCACGGCGGGCATGGTAGGGGGAGGCTGGCTGCGCCCGGTTTCTAGACTCGCCCATCGTGGACCCCTCTGCGATCGCAGCCGTCGTCGGCGCATACCTGCTCGGGAGCGTCGATTTCGGCGTGATCGTCCCCCGGATGCGGGGGATCGACATCTACTCGCGGGGGAGCGGCAACCCCGGCGCCACCAACGTGCTCCGCTCCATGGGTCGCAAGGCGGCCGCCGCCGTCATGCTCGGCGACCTGGCCAAGGGATGCGCCGCCGCCGCCATCGGCGACCTGGTCGGCGGCGAAGCGGTTGGCTTCGCCTCCGGCTTCGCCGCCGTGGTCGGCCACTGCTACCCGATCTGGCACCGGTTCCGCGGGGGCAAGGGAGCGGCCGCCGCCGGCGGTATGGTGCTGTGGCTGGAACCGATCCTCGGATTGGCGCTGCTGCTGGTGTGGGCCGTCCTCGCCACCGTCGCCAAGCGCGCCTCGGTCGCCTCGATCGTGGTCGCCGCCGCCCTGGTTCCGGGCGTCTACGGGTTCGGGCACCGCGGCTGGTCGCTCATCTGGTCGGGGGCGGCGGCGCTGCTCGTGGTGGTACGGCACCGCGGCAACATCCGCCGCCTCGTCGTTGGTGCCGAGCGCCGGATCGAAGCGTGAAACGACTCGCCGCAGCGCGTCGTGAGGTGATCGCGGCGATGCCGCTGCTCCCGGAGGTGGCGACCCCACTCGCCGGGGCCCGGGGGTTGGTGCTGTCCCGTCCGGTGGTGACCCCCCATCCGGTGCCGCCGTTTGCCAACTCCGGCGTCGACGGCTTTGCGGTCCGGGCCTCCGATACCGCTGCCGCCCCGGTCGAACTCGCCATCGTTGCCGACATCCCTGCGGGCACGACCTCGAAGACCCCGGTCGCCCCCGGCACCGCCGCCCGGATCATGACCGGGGCGCCGCTTCCCGAAGGCGCCGACGGGGTGGTCATGGTCGAGGACACCGAGACGCGCAACGATCGGGTGCGGATCCTGCGTTCGGTGACATCGGGCGATCACGTTCGCTCCGCCGGGGGTGACTTCGCCGCCGGGTCGGTGGCGCTCGAAGCGGGCCATCGGCTCGGTCCCGCCCACCTGGGGGTGCTCGCCTCGATCGGGGTCGCCGCACCCTTCGTCTCCCGCCGCCCGGTGGTGGCGGTGCTCTCCACCGGAGACGAGGTGCAGCCCGCCGAGACCGCCACCCTGCGACCCGGTGCCATCCGGGACGCCAACCGTCCGATGCTGGTGGCGCTCCTCGCGGACCTCGGGGTGGAGGTGCGCGACCTGGGGATCGTTCCCGACGACGCCCGCCTGCTTCGCTCCGTCCTCGACGAGGCGGCGACCACCTGCGACGCCGTGGTCACCAGTGGCGGGGTGTCGGTGGGGGAGCACGACCTGGTCAAGCGCGTGCTCGCCGAGCTGGGACGCGTCGAGTTCTGGCAGGTGGCGATGCAGCCGGCCAAGCCGTTCGCTTTCGGCTTTCTCCGGAAGACCCCCCTCTTCGGGCTCCCCGGCAACCCGGTGTCCGTGTTGGTGGCGTTTGAGCAGTTCGTCCGCCCGGCACTGCTCGCCGCCATGGGTGCCCGCCGGTTGTTCCGGCCCCGTATCGAGGTGGTGCTCGGCGAACCGGTGTCCACGAACCCGGACAAGGTGGTATTCCTCCGGGTGGCCTTCACCGGTCCCGGGGTGGTGCGTTCCGCCGGCGGTCAGGCCTCCAACGTGCTCTCGGCGCTGGCCGCCGCCGACGCCTTTGCCGTCATCCCGGTGGGGGTGGGGCGTCTGGGCGCAGGGGACCGTGTCACCCTCGAGCTGTTCCACGCCGACGAGTCCCGTACGCTGGCGGAGGCCGACGATGACTGACCTCTCTCACCTCGACGATCGGGGACGGGCCCGCATGGTGGACGTGTCCTCCAAACCGGAGACGGAGCGCACCGCCACTGCCGAGGCCTTCGTCACCATGAGCCCTTCCACCCGGGAGGCGGTCTTCGCCGGCACCCTCCCCAAGGGCGACGCTCTCGCCCTGGTCCGCGTCGCCGCCATCACCGGCGCCAAGCGCACCCCGGATCTGGTCCCGCTGTGCCATCCGCTCCCGCTCACCGGGGTCACCGCAGACGTCGAAGCCACCGCCACCGGGGCGCGTATCGTCGTCACCGCAGCCACCGTGGGACGCACCGGGGTGGAGATGGAGGCGATCACCGGGGCCGCGGTCGGCGCCATCACCCTGTACGACATGATCAAGGGCCGGGACCGCGGCGCCGAGATCGGCCCGGTCCGTTTGCTCGCCAAGCGCGGCGGGGCGTCGGGGGACTGGACGCGGTGAAGGCAACCGTGATCACGGTGTCCGACGGCGTCGCCGCCGGGAGCCGCGAGGACCGCTCCGGCCCCGCCGCCGCCCGGATCCTCGACGGCCTCGGGTTCACCACCGAGATATGGGTGGTGCCCGACGGGGTCTCGACGGTGGAGCACGCCCTGCGCGACGCCGTTGCCGCCGGGGCGGTGCTCGTGGTCACCACCGGCGGGACCGGGTTCTCACCCCGGGACCTCACCCCGGAGGCGACCCGTCGGGTCGTCGAGCGCGATGCGCCCGGTCTGGCCGAGGCGATGCGGTCCGCCACCTTCGGGGCGAACCCCCACGGGATGCTCTCGCGTGGGGTGTGCGGCATCGTGGGGGAGACCTTGATTCTCAACCTTCCCGGGTCGGTTTCCGGGGTCGAGGAGTCGCTGGCGGTGGTGGCCCCGGCGCTTCACCATGCCGTAGCCTTGCTGCGGGGGGACCCGACGGAACACTGATCCCTGCCCGATTGGCTCGCCAACCAGGCCGGAGCGATTCATACTGAGGGTGAGGAGATTCATACTGAGGGTGAGGAGGAGTGCGGCGTGGCCAAACGACCCGTTCCCAGACAGATGCGGAGCCGCTCCGAGCGCGGCGGGACCACCGTCCGCCAGCAGGTGCTGGCGCGTCGCCGCATCGCCCTGATCGCCCTGGGCCTGGCGGTCCCGATCACCCTGGGGGTAGCGCTCTTCACCGGTTCTACCGTGCTGCTCTTCGCCAACCTGTTCGTCGACGTCGTCCTCGCCGGGTTCATCGCCATGCTCCTGCAGATCAAGCAGTCACAGCAGGCGGCCCGTCCCAAGTGGACGCTCGACCCCGAAGACGAAGTCCGCGTCGTCTGACGGTGGCACCCGACCTCGAACCGGTCCGCGAAGCCGTCACCGCAGTATTCGACGCCAAGCACCGTGCCCGCGAGGAGGCGCTGGCGGGCTGCCGCCGGGTGATCCGCTCCTCGGCCAACGCCATCCGGTCCCTGCACCGGGGGCAGCGGGCCGAGGCCGAGGCGCTGATGGAGGACGCCGCCGCCACCCTGGCGCGGGCCGGGGCGGTGCTGGCCGACCATCAGGACATCCTCAACGCCGGGTTCGTCCACGACGCCGCCAAGGAGTACGCCGAGGCCCGGCTCACCCTGGCGCTCTCGACAGGCGAGCCGCTGCCGCTTCCCGCAGACCTCGGTGTGGAGCCCGCGGCCTACCTCAACGGCCTCGGTGAGGCGGTGGGGGAGCTGCGGCGCCGCATGCTCGATCTGTTGCGAGCGGAGGACCTCGCCGCCGCGGAGCGGACCCTCGAGGCGATGGATGCGGTCGTGGAGATGCTCGCCACGATCGACTATCCCGACGGGATGACCGGTGGACTGCGCCGCACCACCGACGTCGCCCGGGCCCTGGTCGAGCGGTCCCGCTCCGACCTGACCACCACCGTGGTGCAAGAGCGGCTGCGGCGGGACCTGCGACCTGGGGCGGGGTGACCCCCTCATAACCACGAGCCGGGTGATAGCGTCGCGCCCAACCGAGAGGAGGCGAAGTGCGAATGTCCGACAACGTCAAGACACTGGCGAGGTGGTTGCTCGGCGCAGGGGTTCCGGCTTGGTTCATCGGTCTCATCCTCACCGCTGTTGGTGCGGGGCCCACTGACAGCCCGAGCGCGTTCGAGGAGGCGTTCTCCACATTCATGCTCGTCGCCGGCCTGATCACTGTCGGTGCCGGCCTTGCTGCCCTGGTGGTGGGTGCGGCCATCGCTGATCTGCGAGAAGGCAAGAGCCGCACCGCGGCGTCGCGAACCCGTAAGTCCTGATTCGGTCGGCCGGGAGATCGAACGAATCCACCGAGGGCGGGTTCTACAATCGCGGTCCCTTTGGGGGTGTAGCTCAGCCCGGCAGAGCGCTTCCCTCGCACGGAAGAAGTCAGGGGTTCAAATCCCCTCACCTCCACCAGCCGGATCGCCTTGTGCCGCAACGGGTTCTGGCTCATGGGCGTCCTAGCTCCCAACCGGTCGTTCGGCGTCGCGACCACGTCGCGACCACATCAGGAGCGTCCCATGGTGCGGTGAGGGTATCGGCGGCTCCTCGGTCGAGCCCTTCATAGAGGTGGCCGTAGACGTCGAGGACGGTCTTGACGCTGGTGTGCCCGAGCCTGGCGGCGATCACCGCGGGGTGGGTGCCCTGTGCGATGAGGAGGGCGACGTGGCTGTGACGGAGGTCGTGGAAGCGCATGGGGTCGCCCACCGACTGCTTGACGGCGGGTTTCCAGTGGCGGGTGCGAAAACCAGAGCGTCGTAAGGGCCCGCTCTCGGGGGCGGTGAAGATCAGGCCGTCTTCGGTCGGCGGCCATCCGGCCAGGTGGCCTTCCAGTGCTACGACGAGCCACTCGGGGAGGGTGAGGGTGCGTCGGGCGGCTCGGGTCTTGGGCTCACCCAGGTGAAGCATGCCGCGCACCTCGGAGAGGGTTCGTTCGATGTGGACGGTGCGACGCGCCGGCTGGTAGTGGTCGAGGTCGAGGGCGGCGAGTTCCCCGAACCGGGCGCCGGTGTAGGCGGCGGTGAGGACCAGTGCCCGGTACCTGGAGTGGATGGCTTCGGTGAGCCGGGTGATCTCGGTGGGGGCGAGGAACCGCATCTCGGCGCGCTCGACCCGGGGAAGGCGCACGCCGCGGCAGGGGGAGCGGTGCAGCAGCCCGGGGCGACGGAGCGACGGCTGCGGGCCCGGACCAAGCCGGCGCCGTCATCAGAGGGACTGAAGACCGGTCGCAACGACCCATGCCCCTGCGGCTCGGG
>DATDRW010000084.1:0-8928 GCA_035291545.1 Acidimicrobiia bacterium | reverse complement strand
TGGGCGGCGGCTTCGTTGCCGTCGACCGTGACCACGGGTCGATTCACGAGCGTCCCCTCCATGCGTGTCTCGTCCCCGACAGCATCCCTCGGGCGGGAGAGGGGGCGATAGGGCCGACCGACCCCCGGCGGCCCCGGAAGGCCCTAAGGGCGAGGCACCAGAGGCCAGATGCTAGATACCAGATGCCGGTCTCGGAATCGGCCCTGGCCTGGCTCAATGTGTCTTCGCGAGGCTCTTCACGCTGGCGCCTGGTGCCTGGTGCCTGGAGCCTGCTTGGACAGCACTGCGATCCCGAGCGCGATCAGCAGAATCCCGCCGAGGGTGCTGGCGCGGGCCGGTTCGTCGAGGAGGGCGATCCCCAGCACCGCGGCGGTGAGCGGTTCGGCCAGGGTCAGGGTCGCCGCCGCCGCCACCGGCGTGGCACCCAAGCCCCGGGAGAAGAACACGTACGACAACGCGGTCGCAATCACCCCGAGCCACACGGCGGTGAGAATGCCGTGTGCCGTGGCCAGCCAGGCGGTGTCGGCGACAACGGCGAACGGCGCCAGCAGCACGGCGGCTCCGGCGAACACCACCCCCGCCACGAACACCGGCGGATGGGTTTCGAACAGCGCCTTGGCCGCCACCAGGTACACCGCCCATGCCAGACCGGCGCCGAAGGCGAAGGCGAGGCCGGCTCCGTCGACGCCCGCCGCCTCACCCCCGGAGACGAGCAGGACCGCTCCCCCGACCGCAGCCACGGTGGCCAGAGCCCAGCGACGGCCCGGCCGCTCCCGGCGCACCACCCAGGCGAGCAGCCCGGCGAGGATCGGGCCGCTTCCGATGGTGACGATGGTGCCGACGGCGACTCCCGTCCGCTCCAGACCCGTGAAGAACAGCGGCTGCGATCCGGCCATGGCGGCCACGCCGAGGATGAGGGGCCAACCGGCCAGCGCCCGCAGCGAAACGGTCTCGCGGCGCAGCGCGGCGTACCCGAGGAGCAGGGCGCCCCCCGCCATCCGCACCAGCGCCACCGTCTCCGGGGAGATCCCGTCGGGACCGAGCGCCTGGGCGGTTCCGGTGGTGCCCCACAGCGTCGCCGCCATCAGCACCAGCGTCGGACCACGGCGGGTGTGCTGCGGCATCCGGCGAGGCTAGGCGCGGCGCGTGCGCACCCGGGCGCGACGACTACCGTCGGCGACGATGAAGAGACTCTCCCGCTCCCTCATCACGGTCATCGCCGTCACGACGGCGATGTGGCTGGTGGGCCGGGAAATGGCGAAGCGCTTCCAGGGCGACACCCATCCCGACGACGACACCTTCCGGGTGATGGCGCTCCTCGGCGGCTCGTCGATCGCCAGCCATGCCGCGGCTCTGCGATCCGTACAGGCCAAGGTCCGCGCCGGCGGAATCGACCTCGATCTGACCGGAGCCACCCTGTCGCCCGAGGGCGCCCACCTCGACATCGACGTGATGGCCGGGGGTATGGAGGTCAACGTCCCCGCCGGGTGGCGGGTCTACGTCGTCCAGCACGTGCAGAAGGGGGAGGTCGAGATCGACGTCGCCGACCCCGAGACCCTGCCCACCGACGCCCCGATCCTCACCGTGCAGGCCGAGGTCCGCGCCGGCGGGGTCACCATCAAGGCACGGCCCCGCGTGCTCGCCTAGGTCTCCGAGGAATCGGCGCCGCCACCAGGCCCACGGCCTCGGCGTAGAGCTCGATCGGGTGGGCGACGCGGATCCCCTCCCGGAGATGGGTGCGCAACTGGATCTCGCACCCCGGGTTGGCCGAGGCCACCGCCGCCACCCCGGTGAGTTCGACCTGTTCGGCCTTCATCCTGCCGAGTTGGCCCGAGGTCTCCGGGTGGGCCACCGAGTACAGACCGGCGGCGCCGCAGCACAACCCGTCGGGGTCGAGGTCGACCGGGGTGAAACCGGCGGCGCGCAGGATGCTCCGCGGTTCGGCGGTGATCCGCTGGGCGTGGCGGTGGTGGCAAGCATCCTGGACACCGATGCGCTCACCGGTGGGAGGGCGCTGCGGAAGCCGTCCCTCCGCGAGGAGACGGGCCACGGTGACCACGACGTCTTCGACCTTCGGCCCGAGCCCGTGGCCGACGAGGTGGGCGCTGCATCCGGCGGCGTCGACCACGATCAGGTCGACTCCGGCAAAGGCCGTGCGGTTGGCATCCGCCAACCGCTGCGCGTCGGCGGCGCGACCCTCGTGCGTGGCCAGTGCCCCGCAGCAGGTCTGCCCGGCCGGTACCACCACCCGATATCCGGCGGCGGTGAGCACTGCGATCACCGCTCGGTGCACCGGGCCGAACCACGGATCCATGACACAGCCGGCGAGCAGTCCCGCCGTTGCGATCGGTGAACCCGCCGGTTCGTGGATGCTCCCTACGAGGGATTGCGACCGCCAGGGCAGGCGGCGCAGACCACGCAGACCGGTGCGGAGTCTCCCGGGGAGCCAGCGTCGGGCGCCGACCCGCTGCCCGAGGGCGGCGAACAGCGTGGCGGTGCGCACGATCCCCCGGCGCGCGATCCAGCGGCCCGCCACCCGGCGGCGGAGGCGCGATCGCGGCAGCGCCGCGGCCACCTCGGCCCTGGCCCCCTCCATCGCGCGGCCGAAGGGGACCAGCGACGGGCAGGCCGCCTCGCACGCCCGGCACTGCAGGCAGAACTCCATGACCTCGGCCACGGCGACGTCGAGAGGCAGCGACCCGGAGGCGACCGCCGACATGGCGTTGAGGCGACCCCGGGGGGAGGCGGTCTCGTCCCCGGTGAGCCGGAACGTGGGGCAATGCGGCAGGCACAGCCCGCACTCGACGCAGGCATGCAACTCGGCATCCGTCGGCGCCCACGGCGTCGACCACGGCATCACAGCCCTCCGGGAAGCCGACCGGGCACCATCACGCCGAGGGGGTCGAAGGCGGCCTTGATGCGCCGCTGCAGCACCAGCGCCGGCGGGGGTGCCCCCCACGGGTCGATGGCGAAACCGGCAGGGGCACGGGTGACGACCACCGATCCGGCTTCGGCCTCCGCCCAGGTGCGCCACGCGGCGACGGTCTCCTCGGACACGGGCCCGGCGGCGATCACCTCGCCGACCCCGTGGGCGGCGACGAAGTTTGCGGAGGCGACCAGGGCCACCGCCTCGGTCACCATCGCCGGCGGAACCCGCACCACGATCTCGACGGCGCCCCGGGGCCGCTCCGGCCAGCGCAGGCCTTCGGTCACCCGCCCGCCGAGCGCCGCCGCCTGCGCCTCTACCTCGGCGGCGGTCCCCGCCAGATACACCGACACCTCGGAGGCGGTCTGCAGCACCGCCTGCGGACGATGCGCCACCGCGAGCGCCCGCTCCGGATCGGCCACTACGACGGTGGCCGCCGCGGCTCCCTGCGGCCACAACTTGAGGCACACCCGGGTGATGATCCCCAGCGAGCCCAACGAACCGGTGAAGAGACGCGGCAGGTCGTAGCCGCTGACGTTCTTCACCACCTGCCCGCCGGCCCGGATCACCCGGCCGTCACCGGTGGCGACGACGACCTCGAGGAGTCGGTCGCGGGTCGGCCCGAAGCGGAGGCGCCGCCATCCCGAGACGCCGGCGGCGACCACGCCTCCGACGGTGGCCGCACCCGCATTCTCAGGGAGGACCGCAGTCTGACCCCGCTCACCGAGTTTCGCCTCGAGGTCTGCCACGGTGACACCGGCGCCGACGACGACGGTGAGATCGTCCGGGCGCCAGTCGACGCCGCCGAGAGCCCGGGTGGACACGACGACGTCGGGTTCATGGGGAGCCCCGATCTGATGGGTGCCCCCTCCCCAGGGAACGACCGACATGCGATGCTCGGAAGCGAAGTCGAGGATCGCCGCGGCCTCCTCGGCGGTAGTCGGGGCGAAGGTGAACTGCGCCCGGGGCGCACCCTCCACCTCTGCGACGAACCGCCCGAACAAACGGGCGACGGTGCTGCTGAGCGCGGTCACACCCAGGCCCCCTCCGAGACGGGACGCCCTGCGGGTGCGCACCAATAGGTCCCGGGGGTCATCAGGTGTCGGCCCCAGACTGGGCCGACACCTGATCCGAGGGCGAACCTATTGCTGCGCGCCCGAAGTCGAAGCAGCGCGAACCGGAGGGGAGCACCGCCCCGGGGTTGAACCGGCGATCGGGATCGAACGCCTCGCGCAGCCGGGCCTGGGCGTCGAGGTCGACCGCGCCGAACAGCAGCGGCATGAGGTCGCGCTTCTCCAGACCGATCCCGTGCTCTCCCGACAAGGTCCCGCCCACCGCGAGGGAGAGGCGCACGATCTCCCCGGCCGCCTCCTTCACCCGGCGGACCTGGTCGGGAACCGACCCGTCGTACACGAACTTGGGATGGAGGTTGCCGTCGCCGGCGTGGATCGTGTTGAGCACGAGGAGGTCGTAGCGGCGGGCGATGGCGTAGATCTCCTCGAGCACTTCGACGAGGCGGGTTCGGGGCACGACCGTGTCGTGGAGGTAGTAGTTGGGGGCGATCTGGGCGATGGCGCCGAAGGCCGATTTTCGCGCTTTCCACAGGAGTTCTCGCTCCGCCTCGTCCGCCGCCACCCGGACGTCGAAGGCCCCGTGACGGCGCCCGGTGGCGATGATCAGGTCGGCCTCGGCGGCGATCCCGGCGGGATGGCCGGCGACCTCGGCGAGGAGCACTGCTGCGGCGTCCACGGGGAGGCCGGCGTGGACGAAATTCTCCACGGCGCGGATCAGAGGGCGATCCATCATCTCGAGTGCCGCCGGCACCACACCCGCGGCGATGACGTCGGAAACCGTCGCCGCCGCTCCCGCCACGTCGGCAAAGGCGAACAGCATGGTGCGCACCGCGGGAGGAACCGGACTGAGACGGACGAGCACCCGGGTGATCAGCCCGAGGGTGCCTTCGGAGCCGACCATCACCCCGCGCACGTCGAGACCGTTCGGGTCGGGGGCGGGACCGCCGACCACCTGGATCATGCCGTCGCCGTCGACGAACTCCACGGCGAGCACGTGGTTCACCGTGCTCCCCTCCGCCAGACAGTGCGGCCCGCCGCTGTTGTTGGCGACGTTGCCGCCGATGGTGCACGCCGCCTGCGACGACGGATCCGGGGCGAAGTGAAGCCCGAGGGGAGCGGTGTGCCGGGACAGGTCGAGGTTGATCACACCGGGCCCGACCCATGCGGTGCGGTTGGCGGCGTCGACCTCGATGCGATTCATCCGCATGGTGACGATCAGCACTGCGGGGTCGGCCGGAACGGCACCACCGGCCAGCCCGGTGCCGGCGCCCCGGGCGACGACGGGAATCCCGTGTCGCTTGGCCACCCGGATCACCGCCGCCACGCCGGCGGCGTCCTCGGGGAAGGTCACCGCCCGGACCTCGCCCCGGGTGACTCCGGCATCCTTGGAGAACAACCAGAGGTCGAGCGGCTCCGCCTTGACCGCATCGGCTCCGAGGGCGGCGACCAGATCGGCGACGAGACGGGGGACGGCCATGACGCCGAGCCTACCGACGCCGCATCGAGACACCCGGTGCCCGTCGTATCGTGGGGGCAACCCGCCGAGGAGGTGCCATGAGAGACAGGTTCACCGGTGCCCTGGCTGCGGCACTCGGAGTGCTCGTGGCACTCGGGGTAGTGCTCCTGATCATGATGCTCGGCGACGACGGCAACACGCCCCTGACCGCACCGTCCACCACCAGTACCACCGTGGCCACGACCACCACCGCGGCGACCACGACGACGGCGGCCACCACGACCACCACCGCGGCGACGACCACGACCGCGGCGACGACCACGACGGTGCCCTTCGCCGGCGATCTCTCCGACAAGAACTGCGAGCCCGACGGGGTCCCGGCCGCCGGGACCATCACCGCCGTCCGCTTCGATCAGCACGAGGGCTTTACGCGGATCGTCTTCGACTTCGACGGCGACGTGCCGGCGTGCTTCGTCACGCAGCAGGATGCCAGCACGATCTCGGTCCTGGTGTGGGGGATCGCGGGGAGCCCTCCGTACGCCCCCGGGATCTTCGATGGCTCCGGGACCCTCCTCGTGGGTACGGAGAGCGTGACGGCCGTCTCCGATGCCGGGCCGGGCGGAGGATCCGGCGAGTGGGCGTTCTGGATCACGACGATCGACCCCGATCGCCCGTTCTCGATCTTCACCTTCGAAGGGCCGTCGCGGCTCGCCATCGACGTCGGGAACTGAGGAAAGAGGCGGCGGCCAGAGGCCGCCTCCGTCGCCCGCTGCCCGTCGCCCGCTCAGACGGGAAACGGGAAACGGGTAACCGGTACTGGGATGCCGGATGGCAAAGCGTGCAGCGTGCAGCCTGCAGCCCCGTCTTCGCCGGCGGGCGACGGGCGACGGGCGACGGGCGTCGCACCAGTACCGAAGACCGTTCCTCCCGCGACTACCGTTCGCGGCCATGGCCGGGCTCGAGATCCGACTTCTCGGCGGCTTCGAGCTGGCACGGGAGGGGCAGACGCTCGACCAGTTGCCCCTCCGGGCGGCCCGCTCGCTGTTTGCCTACCTGGTGCTCAACCGGGAGCGCCCCCACACCCGCGACCTGCTCGCCGGCACCTTCTGGCCCGAGTTCGACGACTCGCGGGCGCGACGCCGCCTCAGCCAGGCCATGTGGCAGATCAGGACGACGATCGGCGAAGACGGCGAGCGCTACCTGGTCGGCGGGCCGGACACGGTCCGCTTCAACCCCGATGCCGCGTTCCGGCTCGACGTGGACGAGTTCGAACGGGCCCTCGACGGCGACGACATCGCCCGCGCCGTGGAGATCTACCGGGGTGACCTCCTCGCCGGCTTCTACGACGACTGGTTGTTCATCGACCAGGACCGGCTCCGCAGCCGGTTCCTCGGGGCGCTGGAGCGTCTCACCGATACCGAGTTCGCCAGGGGCGACCTCGAGGGAGCCCTCGTCCATGCCCGGCGCCTCGCCGCCGAGAACGAGTTCGACGAAGAGGCGCATCGCCGCGTCATGCGCATCGCCGTGCTCCTCGGACGCCACAGCGAAGCCATCCTCCAGTTCGAGGAGTGCCGGCGGATCCTCTCCGTGGAACTGGGGAGCCGTCCCTCCTCCGACACCATCGCCCTCTACGAGGCGACCCTCGCCGATCGCGACTCGGGAGGACGGGCGCTTCCCCCGAGCGAGGACACACCGCTCTTCGAGGACGCGGCCCGGGCGCCTTTCGTAGGCCGGGAGGCGGAACGGGCCCAGTTCGCGCAACGCCTCGACGACACCCTGGATGGTAAAGGCGGCGTCGTCCTGATCGAGGGCGAGGCCGGGGTGGGCAAGACCCGGCTCCTCGCCGAGGTGGCGGCCGACGCCCGCTGGCGCGGCATGGACGTCCTCTGGGGCCGCTCCACCCCCAGCGGCGGACGGCCGTTCGCCTCCCTCGCCGAAGCACTCGACGGGATCGTCGGGCTGCGCGCCCGGCAGGTGGCGGGGAGACTCGATCCGGCCTGGCGGTCGGTTCTGGCACCGCTGGCACCGGTACTCGCCGGCGATGCCCCGGCGTCGCCGGCGCCGGTTCGCCGCGCCGACGAACAGGCCCGGATGCGCGAGGCGATCACGACCGCGTTCCGCAGCGTGGCCGCATTCGCCCCGACGCTGGTGGTACTCGAAGACGCCCACTGGGCGGACGACGACACCATCCAGGCGCTCACCCAGTTGGTCGGTCAGATCGAGGGCGACCGGCTGCTGTTCGCCGTCTCGTACCGCCACGGCGAGGCGAGGGAACGCAGCGACGTGTGGGGGTTGCTGCGGTCGCTCGACCGGATGCCGCATTGCTCCCGGGTGTCGCTGGCGCCGTACTCGCCGGCACAGACCGAGGAGCTGATCAGGCGGAGCCTGGGCATGGCCGAGGTCAGCGGGGAATTCTCGGATCGCCTGCACCGCGAGACGGGCGGCATTCCCCTGTTCATCGTCGAGACGCTGCGCGCCCTGTACGAGCGCAACGATCTCGCCTCTGCCCAACTCGACACCGAAGAGGCTCCACCCAGCAGTGACCGGCTGCCGGTCACCCCGGCGGTCCATTCGCTGATCCGCCACCGTCTGGACGCACTCGAACCTGCGTCACGAGGCACGATCGAACTCGTCTCCGCCCACGACGGCGATCTCAGTCTCGCCGAGATCGAGGCCGCCTCGGATCTCGGACCGGGCGAGGCACTGGCGGCGGTCGACGATTTGATCAAGAGGCGCTTCCTCAGCTCGATCGAAGGTTCCTACGCCGCCGGCCACGAACTGATGAGGCGCGTGGTGTACGACGGCCTCGCCCTCTCGCAACGGCTCGACATCCATCGTCGGGTAGCGCTGGCCATCGAGCAGCACCGTCCCGACGACGTCGAGGTGCTCGCACACCATTTCATCACCGCCCGCATGCCGGAACGGGCCGCCACCTACTTGGAGCGGGCCGCGGCGCGGGCGATATCGGTGCACGCCTACGACACCGCGGTACTCCATCTGGAGCGGGCGTCGGCGTGTCTCGACGAGATCTCGGCTCCGGCGGAGCAGCGCTTTACGGTGGCCGCCCTCCACGAGGAGGTCCTCGATGTGCTCGGACGGCGCGACGACCAGCGGCACACCATCCAGCAGATGGAGCGCTTTGCCACGGGGCCACAGCGCACCATTGCCCTCACCCGGAAGGCGTGGTGGCTGGCCCACCAGGACGAGTTCGAACAGGCGGTTGATACCGCGCGCGAGGGGCTGCGCCTCGCCGAACAGGAGGGTGATCCGGGACGGACCGTTGCGGCGCTCACCGCTCTCGGCATGATCGCCTGCTTCGGAGGCAAGGCGACGGAAGGGGTGGAATACCTCGAGAAGGCGGCCGACTTCCGGGGCGTCGATCGGAGCCAGGAGGCGGACGCTCGCAACGCCCTCGGCCAGAACCTGATCGACCTCCAGCGCTTCGGCGAGGCCGAGTCCCAGTTGTTGGCGGC
>DATDRW010000083.1:0-32602 GCA_035291545.1 Acidimicrobiia bacterium | reverse complement strand
ATGGCACCTCCCGGATGCGGCGACCCGGTCGATTTCTACACTCCGGCCCGTGCTCGACGACGCCATCCGCTGGCTCCACGTGCTCGCGGCCGCCGTGTGGGTCGGCGGGATGATCATCGTTGCCGCGCTCGTTCCGCTGTTGCGCAAGTCTGGAGTGGAGCGCCCGGTGATCCAGGCCGCCGCCCGACGCTTTGGGGCGATCGCCTGGATGGCGATCAGCATGTCGGTCGTGACCGGGTTGGTGCAACTGGCCCGACTCGACGTCGAGGTCCGGGGAAACACCACCCTGATGGCCAAACTCGCCTTGGTCGGCGTCTCCGTCGGACTCACCTTCGTCCATCAGGAGATCGCCCGCGACGTGTCGCCGGCAATGCGAGGTCTGATGGAGGCGACGCTGCTCGGTCTCGGCCTCGGCATCCTCTTTGCCGCGGTGTCGCTCGTCTGAGTTCAGGCGACGGCGTCCTCGAGGACGTTGAGCAGCCGGTCGACGTCGCCGGCGTCGTTGTACAGGTGGGGCGCCACCCGGACCGCATTGGCCCGGAGGCTCACGAACACCCGCTCGGCGGCGAGGCGCTCGCGGAGACCCGGCGGCTCGCCCATCGGGAACCGCACCCCCACCATGTGGGGGAGCCGGTGGGCGGCGGCGACCGGGGCCAGCCCGATGCGCCGCGCTCCCTCCTCCACCCGGGTGGTGAGCACAGCGAGCGCGGCCGACACCCGATCCGGCCCCCAACCGCTGACGAGATCGATCGCCGCCGCCGCCATGGGGAGCAGGGTGAAGTTGCTCCACTCGCCGACGTCGAAACGGCGGGAGCCCTCCCGCAACTCATCGGTGTAGTCGACGAGACGGTTGAAGTCGTCGGACCCCTTGCGGCCGATCCAGGTGTGCTCGATCCCCGATCCGTGCCGATACCGCTCCGCCGCCCAGAGGTAGCCGAAGGCGTACGGGCCCATCTGCCACTTGTAGCCCACGGACACCACGAAGTCGGGCCGGATGGTCGCCACGTCGAGGGGAAACGCACCGAGCGACTGGGAGACGTCGATCACGAGAGCCGCACCGACGGCACGCGCCGCCTCACCGACCGCCACCAGATCGACGGCGCTGCCGTCCGTCCAGTGGCAATGCGGGGCGACGACGACCGCGGTGCGCTCGTCGACGGCGTCGATGATGCCCTGGGTCCAGGAGGCGTCGCCGGAACGCGGCACCACGACGAACTCACCACCCCCCTCGGCCAGCTTCACCCGGAACGGGTAGACGTCGGAGGGAAATTCCTCGTCGAGCACCACGACGGTGCGGCCCGGGCCGACGGTGAGGTTGCGGGCGGCGACCCCGATGCCGTACGAGACCGAGGGTACGAACGCCACGCCGTCGGCATCGCCGCCGATCAGCAGGGCGACGGCGTCCCGCAGCCGGTCTCCCGGCTCGAAGAAGTTCCGCGGCGTGGTCCGCCACGGGGCGCTCGCTCCCTCGATGGCGTGCCGACCGGCCTCGCGCACCGGCCTCGGCATCGGTGGCATGTATGCGCAGTTGAGGTACGCGACGTCCTCGGGGATGTCGAACAGGTGGCGCTGGGACGGGAGCGAACCGGCCACCGGGCGGCGCTATTTCTTCTTGTGGCGGTTGGCGCGCAAACGCTTGCGGTACTTGTGCTTGCTCATCTTCTTGCGCCGCTTCTTGATCAGAGAACCCATGGAGACCTTTTCAGACTGCGGGATTGGCCGACGTAGGTTGGTAGGTCGCGGCGCGAACCGCAAACCGCGGCCGACGGGTGGTCGGAACCCGTGTGGGTCCCCCCGCGTCGCCTCTAGCCTGTCGTCTCCATGACGCCCGTCATCGGCATCACCACCGGCCTGCGCACCATCCCGGTGTCCGCGGGCGACGCGCCGGCCCACACGCTCGTCACCACCTACACGACGATGGTGCGGCGCGCCGGGGGCATCCCGGTCCTGCTCACCCCGGGAGACCCCGCCGAGATCCCGGCGCTGCTCACCCGTCTCGACGGCATCGTGATGTCGGGTGGCGGCGACGTCGACCCGGCCCGCTACGGCGGCCGGCAGCACCCCTCGATCTATGGGGTCGATCCGCAGCGCGACGAGTTCGAACTCGCGCTGGCCATCGCCCTCGCCGAACGTCGGGTGCCCACGGTGTGCATTTGCCGCGGGCTGCAGGTGGTGAACGTCGCCATGGGAGGGACCCTCATCGAGGACATCGCCGCCGAAGGGCCGGCCATGCTCCCCCACATCATCGAGGGTGAGGCGGCGTTCCACCCGCAGCACCCGGTCACCGTGGAGACGGGTTCGGCCACCGCCAAGGCCCTCGGCCGGGAGGAGTTGCTGGTGAATACGCTCCACCACCAGGCGGTGCGCCGGGTCGGCTCCGGCCTCGTCGTCACCGGCCGCTCCCCCGACGGGATCGTCGAAGCCCTCGCCCCCGAAGACGCCTCGTGGCCGATGTGGGCGGTGCAGTGGCACCCCGAGTACCTCGGCCCCGGGGACGAGCCCTCGCTGGCACTCTTCGAGACCCTGGTGCGCGCCGCCGGATAGGCTCCCGGCATGCCCGCAGACTTCACACTCACCGATCGTGTCATCGTCGTCACCGGGGCCAGTCGGGGTATCGGGGAGGCGATCGCCCGGGCGGCCGCCGCCGCCGGAGCCCGGGTGGTGCTCGCCGCCCGCAAGCAGGAGGGACTCGACGGTGTGGCGGCGTCGATCCGCGAGGGCGGAGGCACCGCACTCGCCATCGCCGCTCACACCGGGAAGCCGGACGACGTCGAGGCGCTGTTCGACAAGACGCTCGCCGAGTTCGGCCGGGTGGACGGCCTGGTGAACAACGCCGCCACCAACGTCTACTTCGGCCCGATGCTCGGCATCGACGAGGCCGCCTGGAACAAGATCTTCGAGGTCAACGTCAAGGGTTACTTCTACGCCGTCCGTGCCTTCGCCACCCGCAACCGCGGCGGGGGCTCGGTGGTGAACGTCGCCTCGGTCGCCGGGATGCGCGCGGCACCGCTCCAGGGGGTGTACGGGATGACCAAGGCGGCGGTGATCTCGATGACCAAGAGCCTCGCCATGGAACTCGGCCCGGGAGGCATCCGGGTGAATGCCATCGCTCCCGGGCTCGTCGAAACCCGCTTCGCCCAGGCGCTGGTGGACGACGAGGCCATCCGCAGCCACTTCGTCTCCCGCACCTTCCTCGGCCGGCACTCCCAACCCCACGAGATGGCCGGGGCGGCGGTGTACCTGCTCTCGGACGCCTCGTCCTACACGACCGGACAGACGATCGTGGTCGACGGCGGGATGACGGCGACATAGGCGACGGGTAGCGATCACCTGACCCGGACGGGGTGCGATCCAGGTCGGCGGGGTCGAAGTCCTCGAGGTCGCGGAACAGCCGGCGGCGCGTGTCTTCCAGCATCGCCACGAACCGCCCAACCAGTGGTCCGTATCCCGGCACCGGGTCGAGATGCCACTGTCTCATCCGATCCTCACCCCCTCCCGATCGACCCCGGGTTCCAGCACCACCCCGGCCTCACCCAATGCCTCCTCCATGGCGTGGTGGACGGCATCGAGACGATCCTCGGTGGCCACCGCCAGCACCGACGGTCCGGCCCCGCTCCAGGCGGCGTGCAGCGCCCCGGCCTCGCGAGCGGCGGCGGCCAACTCGAACGAGAGCGGTGACAGGTGGCGCCGTGGCGCTTCATGAATCTCGTCACCGGCCGCCTCGCGGAAGGCGTCGGGATCACCGGTGCGCAGACCCTCGACGAGAAAGGCGATTCGTGCGGCGGTGCGCACCGCCACCCCCCGGGTCACTTCCGGCGGGAGCACCCCACGGGCCTCTGCGGTCGGCAGCGCCCGGTCCGGAACGGCGACCACCACGGCGAGGGAGGGATGCAACGCCAGTCGGCGCACCTCTCCGCCCGGTCCCACCGCCACCAGGCCCCCGTGCACGGCGGCGGCGGCGTTGTCGGGATGCCCCTCTGCGGCGGCGGCGATGCGATACACCCGCTCGAGACGCATCTCACCGCTGGATGCCTCGAGGGCGGCGGCCGCGGCCACCCGCAGCGCCGCACTCGACCCGAGTCCTCTCCCGATCGGGATGTCGGAGGTGATCTCGACGCGGTGAGGCGGCGCCGCACCGGCGACACCCCACACCAGTGCTTGCAGGGTGTCGTCGGCCACCCCGTCCGCACCGACCACTTCCCAGCCTTCAGCGAGGTCAACCGCTACCCGGCAGCGCAGGGAGAGGGCCAGCGCCAGCACGTCGAACCCCGGTCCCAGGTTCGCCGAAGAAGCGGGAGCGGAGGCGATGATCACAGCTCGGCACCGAACTCGATGAACACCCTGGTGGCCTGGGGAACCATCGAGAGGATCTCGGCCTCGATGCGGCGGGTGATGTCCTCGAGGTCTGCCGCGGTCTTGCCCGGCTCCACGGTCACGTCCAGGTTCACCAGGATCTCGTCGGGGCCGAGGTGCATGGTGAGCAGGCGCTCCACCGTCTCCACCTCACCCACCGAGAGGACTGCGGCTCGGATCGCCGAGCGCACCTGTCGGCTCGCCGACTCCCCCACCAGCAGCCCCTTGGTCTCGATGGCGAGGATCCAGGCGGTGAGGCACAGCATGACGCCGATCACAAGCGAGGCCACCCCGTCCCAGTGGGGATCCCCGGTCCATTCGGCGAGAAGCAGGCCGGCGGCGGCGACGGCGATGCCGATCACCGCCACCGAGTCCTCGAAGAGCACCACCAGTAGCGTCGGGTCCTTGGTCTCCCGGATCGTGCGCCACACCCGCCGGCTGCCGCGCCGCCGGTTGAACTCCTTGACTGCCGGACGGAAGGCGACACCCAACTCGAACACGGCGGCGACCCCGAGCACGATCAGGTTGAAGGTGAGGCCTCCCTCCGCCGCACGGGGGTGGAGGAGACGATCCAGCCCCTCGGTGATCGCCACCACCCCGCCACCGACGAAGAGGAACACGGCCACCATGAAGGCCCAGAAATAGGCCTCCTTGCCCTGCCCGAACGGATACCGCACCGTGGGGAGGAGCCGGCTGTTCTTCGTGCCCCGCAAGAGAAACAACTGGTTGCCGGTGTCGGCGAGCGAGTGGAACCCCTCGGCGAGCATGGCGGAGCTCCCACTGAAGTAGAACGCCAGGAACTTCATCACCGCGATCCCGGCGTTGGCGGCGAGGGCGAGCAGCACGAGGACGCGAGACTCGGCGGAGGACATGGGAGGGGGAGTGTAAGGAATGGGTCGGCCGAAGACGGCCGACCCGGGTATCAGGCGCCGGATGCCAGATGCCAGATCGAGTAGAACTACAGAGAAGGTCTCGTCCCGGACGCGACCCCTCGTCGGATGTCGAGACCCTCCTTTCCCCTCATCGGGGAGAGCTTGCGAGAGCGCATGTACCCTCTCACTCGTGCCCGCGATTCGACTGGACGGTTTGACGAAGTCGTACGGCAAGGCCCGCGGCATCGTCGATGTGGACCTCGTCGTCACCCCCGGTGAGGTGTTCGGGTTCCTCGGCCCCAACGGCGCCGGGAAGACGACCACCATCCGCACCCTGCTCGATCTGATCCGCCCCACCTCGGGCAAGGCCGAGGTCCTCGGTCTCGACTCCACCAAGGACTCGCTCGAAATCCGTCGGCGGGTCGGCTACCTCCCCGGCGACCTGGCGCTGTGGGAGTGGATGACCACCCGGCAGCTGCTGGAGCACCTGGGGAGGCTGCGGGGCGGGATCGACACCCGATACCGCGACGAACTACTGGAGCGCTTTGCCGTCGAGCCCGACCGCAAGATCGAGAACCTGTCGAGCGGCAACAAGCAAAAGGTCGGAATCATCCAGGCCTTCATGCACAAGCCGGAGCTGATCATTCTCGACGAGCCGACCGCCGGTCTCGACCCGCTCATGCAACACGCCACCTACGAGGTGATCGAGGAAGCCCGGGCCGAGGGTCGCACCGTGTTCCTCTCCTCGCACGTGCTCCCCGAGGTGGAACGCATCGCCGAGCGGGTCGGCATCATCCGCAACGGGCGTGTCATCGAGGTCGAGACGGTGGAGAACCTCAAGGCGCGCACGGTGCGCCAACTCGAGGTTCGCTTCGGCGCCCATGCCCCGACGACCGCCGCGCTCCGCGCCGTCGGCGGCGTGACCGAGGCGACGGTTTCGGGCGACAGCGCGTACGTCCGTATCGAGGGCTCGATGGATCCACTGGTAAAGGTCCTTGCCGCATACGAGGTGCGCTCGCTGCGCACCCACGAGACCCCGCTCGAGGACATCTTCCTCGCTATGTACCGGGGAGCCGACGATGCCGGGTGAGGTGTTTCGCCGGGTGTTGTCGTCGCGCAAGCGGGGTCTCATCGGCTGGACGGTGAGCCTGGTGGCGCTCATGTTCCTGATGGTGATCGCCTACCCGGCGGTGCGTGACCAGGACATGTTCGCCGACCTCATGGAGCAGTACCCGGACTTCGTCCAGCAGATCATGGGCCTGGGCAGCGGCCTCAGCATCACCTCCCCCGCCGGGTACCTGAACTCCCAGGTGTTCGCCAACATGCTGCCGATGCTCTTCCTCATCTTCCTGATCGGTTTTGCGGTCCGGGAGACGGCGGGTGAGGAGCGCGATCGCACCATGGACCTGCTGCTCGCCCACCCGGTGACGCGGGAGCGGGTGCTCGTAGAAAAACTGGCCGCGCTGCTCGGCGCCGGGCTGTGGCTCGGGCTGGCGTCGGCCGCCACACTGATGGTCTTCGGACCGCTCGTCGACATGGACCTCGGTATCGGCGGATACGCAGGGGCGACATTGTCGACGGTGCTCGTCGCCTGGGTGTTCGGCGCCTTCGCCCTCGCCCTCGGCGCCGCCACCGGCAGCCGGGCGGTGTCGATCGGGACCAGTTCCGGCGTGGCCGTGGCCTTCTACATCCTCTGGGGTTTCGCCCCACTCATCGACGCCATCGAGTTCACCAACGTCGTCAACCCCTGGTACTGGGCGCTTGCCGGCGACCCGATCGTCAACGGGGTCCAGGGTATGAACGCACTCCTCCTGGCGGGGATCACCGCGGCGCTCGCCTTGGTTGGAGTGTGGGGCTTCCGGCGCCGCGACCTCGGGATCTAGGATTCGACCGGTGCGGGTTCTGGGGTTCTTCACCGCGCTGTTTCTGATCGTCGCCTGCGCGGGATCCTCGACCGACCGCGTTGACGTCCCGTCCCTGACCCCCGAGATCGGCCTTCCGCCGCTCCCCGATCTCGATTTCTCCCAGGTGGTGCGGGGTGCCGAGCTCTACACCCAGTACTGCGCCGAGTGCCACCGCCCCGATCTGAGCGGCGACCCGGATTGGAAGACCCCAGCCGACGACGGCGGCTTCCGCCCCCCGCCCCAGGACCCCTCCGGGCACACCTGGCATCACCCCGACGACCTGCTGGTCGAGATCGTGCTGCGGGGATACGACCCGCCGGTGGCGGAGAGTCGGATGTCCCAGTTCGCGGGAACGCTCACCGAGGACGACGTCCTGGCAATCCTCGACTACATCAAGACGTCCTGGGGGAGGGACCAGCGTCTGTACCAGTGGGAGCAGACCGTGCGCGCTCGGACAGAGGGGTGACCGAGCACCTCGCGGAAGAACACGTCGAGCCATCGATCCCAGGGGCTTTTCTGGAGCAGGGTCGGTCGGGTGGCGACGGACGACCCGGGATTGTGACCGAGGTCGGGTCTCACTTCTCCAGGATCCGCACCTCGTCGCGTCGCACCGTTCCACCGATCGAGGCGCGGCGCTCGTCCCAGGCGAGGTGGATCGTCGACGGCCAGCCGACCTCGTCGCCCTGGTGGATCTTCGTCGCACCGGTTCCCTCGCCGATGTGGCGGCGCACCGCCGCCAGCGCCGACGCCGCGCTCCCCGTCGCCGGGTCCTCGGTGATGCCGTCGCGCGGCGCAAAGAAGCGGGTCTTGTAGCCCTCCTTGGTCTGGGCGATGAGGTAACACATGTCGACACCGTGCTCCATCAGCGCCTCGAGATCGGGCTGCGCCGCTGCGACTGCCTCGGGGAGTCCCAGCTCGATCACGAGGTATGGGAGCGGCATGTCCGCCCACCATCCGGCAACCGGCTCGGGGAGGCCGACGGCGGCCGCGATCGCCTCGGCGTCAGGCGCCGAACGCACCGACTCGATCATCGGGGTGTCCACCCAGACGAGGTCGCCCTCCATCCGGAATGGGATCTCCCCAACCCCGCAGGTCATGCGATCGGTCGTGCCGGGGCCGATCATCCCCAGCACCCAGGCGGCGCCGACCAGCGGATGGCCGGCAAACGGCAGCTCGCGGCCCGGGGTGAAAATGCGCACCGCGGGCACACCGGCCTCGCGCCAGTCGATGAACACCGTCTCGGAGAAGCCGTTCTCGACCGCGATCTCCTGCATCCCCCGGTCGGTGATGCCGGTCACGTCGGTGACCACCCCGAGATGGTTGCCGCCCTTCTCCCCGCGGGTAAAGACACGAAGCACGTAACAGTGGCGCATCTGGGCGCACAGGTTATCGACGCGATCACTTGGGCGCAGACGTGGTCGACGCGATCCGATGGGAGAGACCTGCGCCGTTCACAGTCGATAGTCGATCGTCGATGGACTATGGACGGTTTGGAGCCGTCGCCTTCACACGGTTGACTGTCGACTCTGATGGCCGACTTCTTCGATCTCGACTCGCTGCTGGCGCAGTTGATCCTCGCGCTGGGGGCGGCGTTGGTCGCCGGCAACGGGTATGCGCTGGTCATGGCACGGCGCGGGGTGAAGCCGAAGAACGCCACCGGGAATCTCCGCAAAGGCCGGGCCTGGTTCCTGTTCGCCGTCGGCCTCGTCATCGCGGTGTGGGGTTTGGCCAGCCTCCTCACCCGCTGACGGCGGTAGCATCCGCCCCCTCGCGGGTGTAGTTCAGTGGCAGAACACGAGCTTCCCAAGCTCGATACGAGGGTTCGATTCCCTTCACCCGCTCCGATAAGCAGATGCCTGACACGTCAGATCCCTGACTCCTGACACCTCCGCCTCACCCGCGGATGATCACGCCCCGGCGGTCCATCGACACGGTCTCGGTACTCATGGGCCAGAGGCACGCCGTTGCGATCACCCCGAGGATCGGCAGGACGATCGACGCGTACAGCCCCGTTCCGGTGTCGAAGCCGTCGTCACCGAGACTTCCGAAGTCGAAGAGGGCCATCGCCCCCATGCCGATCCACAGCAGCGACACGGTGACGACCCCTGCTCGCAGACCGGAGGGCGAAAGCAGGAGGCGAATCCCATCCCGGGTCCGCAACGTCCGTCGATACGAGCGGACCGCCGACATGCCGACGTCCCGACGGCGCGGCGCCATGAGGCGGAAGAAACTCGCGTTCAGGATCAGGACGATCACGATCCCCACGATGTACCCGGGAGCCGGCTTGGCAATCTCGGTGAGGAAACCGACCGGGCGAGACCCCCACCGGAGCCCGAACACGTCGCCCAGGCCGAAAATCGTGACGAGCAACGTGAGGATCGCCACGATCGACGCGCCGGTGTAACCGACGTGCTGGACCCCAGTGGCGACGACACCCTCGCGGACGACCGTCGTGGTCGGAGCCGCCGGTGCGTTCACCATCCCCATGGTGGAACCGCAGGTCGAGCAGAACTTCTCCTCCGCGGAGTTCCCCCCGCCACACGAAGAGCAATAGACCTTGGAGCGAGTGGTCATCGCCATCCTCCTGCCGAGTCGGAACCGCGCGCCCCGGATCGCGGCGAAGTGGCCGTCATCCACGATCCCTCGGTGCGCCGAGCCCGGGTAGAGGCAAATGCCCCGGGGAATCTCCCAGGCCTTGGGCGCCTCGGCGCGGGCGGGGACGACGGCCCCAAACGCCGAGGCCGCGCCTTGCGGCGCGGCCTCGTTCCGTCGGGAGGAAGACGAACCTAGGCGTCGGTGCCGCCACCGAACCCGGGACCGCGGCCACCCCGACCCATCGGGCGGTCGCCCGGCTCGGGGATGTCGCTGTTCACCAGTTCGGTGATGTGCTCCTCGGCGTCGGCGAGCTTCTCATCGGCCTCTTCCTGGGTGATCCGCTCGTTGGCCACCGCCTCGTCGAGGTGCTCCTCGACCTGCGAGACCAGGTAGGCGATCAGCTCGCCACCGCTCGACCCGTTGGCATCGGCGAGATCGGCCAGCGTGTCGTACTCCGACAGCGCCGCCCGCATCTCCTCGGGGGTCAGCTCGAGGAACCCGGCCACCGACTGCAGAGCACGGAGTCCGCGACCCCGGCCCGGGCCGGGCATATCCGCCGCCAGGGTGGCGGCGATCGTGTCGGCCTGCTCCTGGGTGATGGTGCCGTCCTCAACCAGCGGTGCCAGCTTCTGTTCGAGCACCTGGTAGGCCCGGGTCTCCTCCACCGCCGGGGCATCGTCCTCGGTGGTCTGCGCCGCCAAGGCGACACCCGACATGCCGAGGGCGGCGACCACCAAGACGGTGATCCCGATCTTGAGCGTCTGGCTCATCGCACCCTCCTTCTGGGTTGTTGGATCGATTCGCTCACCATCAACTGTCGGGGATGCATGTTTGAAGACCGTGAAGGGCGGCTAACAAGAGTGTGGGATTCGTGTGAGGGTTGGCCGAGAGGCGTTGCCCACCGTCCATAGTCCATCGTCCATAGTCCATCGTCGTGCCGGGTCGGGGCGCCGGCCCTAACCTCTCCGCATGATCCTCTCCGATGTTTCGATCAGGGCGGCGATCGAGCTGGGTCGCATCGAGATCGATCCTTTCGACCCGGCGATGGTGCAGCCGTCGAGTGTCGACGTACGGGTCGACCGGTACTTCCGGGTATTCGAAAACCACCGGTACGCCTTCATCGACCCGAAGCAGCCCCAGGAAGATCTCACCAAGGAGGTCGCCACCGAGGTAGACCGCCCCTTCATGCTGCACCCCGGTGAATTCGTTCTGGGGTCCACCCTCGAGGTCGTGCGTCTCGACAACGACATCGTGGCTCGCCTCGAAGGCAAGTCGTCATTGGGCCGTCTCGGATTGCTCATCCACTCCACTGCCGGCTTCGTCGACCCGGGATTCGAAGGACACCTCACGCTGGAGCTCTCCAACGTTGCCACGCTTCCGATTGCGATATACCCGGGGATGAAGATCGGACAGCTGTCGTTCTATGAGCTCACCACCGCGGCCGAGCATCCCTACGGGAGCAAGGGCGCCCACAGCAAGTACCAGGGCCAGCGAGGACCGACTCCCAGCAAGATGCACGAGGACTTCCGTAAGTAGTCGATAGTCCGTAGTCCCGAGTCCATCGCTTACGGTCGGTCGCTCGCTCGAGCCGACCGGATTAGCCCAACGAGCATTCGACGAAGCCAGGCGATCTCCGACTGGAGATGGTCGACACGCTGCGGAGGCACCAAGCCGAGCCGGGTCACAAGGTGGAGCTGCGTCTCGAGTTCGCCGCTCAACCCGGCGGCGTAGTCAAGGAACCGAACGAGATCGTTCTTGGATCGTCGCGAGACGCCGGCAATGTTGGACGGATTCGAAACCGCAACGCGCGGCATCTGCGCGCTCAACCCGTACTTCTCCGAATCGGGTAGCTCTCTCGTCGGGTCGTAGATCCCTACAACGATGTCGCAGCCCTTCTGCCACACGCGCAACTTGGTGTGATCCCGCACGCTTCCACCGTGCCGGATTCGGAACTCCCGATCAATCCTCGAAAGACGATGGACCATGGACCATGGACCATGGACTAGCCCCTGAGGGTCCCTTCCCCCTCCGTCACCCACAACTCCAGCTCGGCGCGGTCGGGCAGGTGCAGCGTTCCATCCTTCACGAAGTAGGCGGTGTCCACGAAGTCGAGGGCCACCGGATCATGGGTGGCGACGATCACGGCGACACCGTTGTGGGCGAGACGGCGCAGCAGATCGAAGACGTAGGCAGCGGTGGCGGTGTCGAGCTCGCCGGTGGGCTCGTCGGCGAGCACCACCCGGGGGGCATGCACCAGGGCACGGGCCAGCGCCACCCGCTGCTGCTCCCCACCCGACATCTCGCCCGGGCGGTGGTCGGCGCGGTGCCCGATACCGACGGCTTCCATCGCCGCCCGCACCCGGCTGCGCCCGGTATCGCCCCCGACACCGAGCAGCCGGAGCGCTACCGCGACGTTCTCCTCGGCGGAAAGTAGCGGCAGCAACCCGAACGACTGGAACACGAAGCCGAGCACCCGGCTCCGCACCTCCGCGGCCTTCCGCTCCGAAAGCCGGTCGACCCGCTTCCCGTCGATCCAGACCTCGCCCTCATCCGGCTCCTGGAGCAGCCCCATGATGTGGAGGATCGAGGTCTTGCCCGAACCGGAGGGTCCGAACAGCGCCGCCATCCGGCCGGCCTCGACGATCAGCGAGACATCGTCGGCTCCGACCGCCCCCCGCCCGTACTGCTTGGAGACGTGCTTCAGCTCAAGCATCCGGGACCTCCCGGCTGAGCAGGATGCCCTCGTCGACGACCTCGGCGACGGCGCGATCGCCCAGCATCGCCTCGCCGACGAGCTCCAGGGGAAGGGCGACCGTTCCGTCACGACCCACGGTCACGCCTCGGCGCATCCGGCCGCGGCGCTCGGCACGGAACACCCCGTCCTGGAGGTGCAGTACACGGTCGGCGCGACGGGCCAAGACGACATCGTGGGTGACGGCCACGACAGTCAACCCGCCCTCGTTGCACATCCGCCGCAGCAGGTCGTACACCTGCAGCGAACGCTCGGTGTCGAGCTCCCCGGTCGGTTCGTCGGCAAGCAGGAGCTGCGGTCCGAGGGAGAGGGCCACGCACAGCGCCAGCCGCTGCTGCTCACCGCCGGAGAGCACGTCCACCTTGGCATAGGTGCGGTTGCGCAAATCGGTCACCTCGAGCAACGCTCGGGCGCGCTTCTTGCGACGCACTGCGGGAACACCGGCGAGCAGCATGGGCAGTTCGACGTTGTGCACCGCTTTCAGATAGGGAACGAGGTTCCGGGTGAAGTCCTGCCAGAGGAAGCCAACGTTGCGGCGAAAGTGGGTGCGGATGTCGGTGCCGAATGGTGAAGTGAGATCGGTGCCGGCGACCTCCACCTTCCCGGCCGACGGCTTCTCCATCCCGCCGATGATCTGCAGCAGACTCGACTTGCCCGACCCGGACCGCCCGACGATGGCAACGAACTCGCCACGCTTGGCCTCGAAATCGACTCCGTGCAGCGCCACCACCTCGAGCGCGCCCTGCTTGTGGATCTTGATGACGTTGTCGCACCGGACCACCACTTCGATGCTCATCGCTCCACCTCGCGCAGGACCTCGCTCAGCTTCCGCGCCGAAACGGCGCGGGTGCTCCACAGCACCGAGATCACCAGCAGTACGGCGACCACCGCCAGGTACAGCCCGAGACGAGCGGGTGACACCACCATGACCGCGGGCGGCGTCAATACCTCGGCCTCCTCGCCCAGCTGGAGGAACGGAATCATGAGGCGCATCAGCCCGAGACCGGCGGCGACGCCAACGACCGCGCCGACGCCGAGCACGACCAGCTGCTCGAGGGCGAAGGTGCCCGCCACCCCACGACTGCGGAAACCGAGCGCACGCAGCACCCCCATCTCCCGATAACGCCGCCGCACCGCCACCAGGACATACCCCGTCACGCCCGCCAGGGTGAGCACCACACCGGCTCCGGTGCCGAGGAACAGGATCGACACCAGACCGACCTGGATCGGACGGCTGGAGAACTCGGCGGCGGCGGCGTCCGTGGTGAGCACGAGGTCGGGTTCGGCACCGAAGGTAGCAAGCACCTCGCGCAGCGTCTCATTGGGAGTGTCGGTCTCGATCCACAACTCCTGCGGTGCCGCCACGCGGGCGATCGGGCCGCTCAGACTCCACGACGGTTCGGGGTTCAGCCAGTGCAGCAACGCGTCGAGGCGGGCCACCATCACGCCTTCGAGGGTTGAATCCCCGGCGGTGGGCACGAGCGTCACGATCCCGGTGAGCGTGCCGGGTATTTGCGCGCCCTCCACCCCGAACTGGGTGCTGTGCCCTACCTGGAGACCGGCAACGGCTGCCGCTTGCTCGTCGAGCACGAAGTTCATCGGCTGTGGGTCGTTGCGCAGATGCGGCACCGGCTGCGCCCGGTTGCGCTCCGGGTGGTCCCACATGGTCACCGTGCCGGCCCGGTACCACGGCGAAGCGGCGATGTCCTCCGGTGACGGCCGCGTCTCTCCCTCGGGAACCCGCTCGTAGTATCCGTCGGCGGCGATGCTGCCGGCCACCTCGCTGACGTCCAGGTTCTCGTGCCCGGTGAACTCGGCGGTGATGGCTTCTTCGAGCGGCTGCTCGCCGACCGGCGAGATCGCCACCCACCCGTCGACGAGCACGTCGCCGTTCACGAGGGCAATACCGGCCACGTCTTGCTCCACCCACAATGCCTGGAGCACCAGCGTCGTGGCGTCGGGGAAAGGGCCGTTGCGGGCGGAGGCGCCATCGAGGGGGATCTCCACGGTGCTCCATCCGCCATCCGTGAACGAGGCGGTGGCGGCGTGGATCCGCAAGCGCAACTGCTCGTCGACGACCCGGGCCATCATCCGGATCGGCGGTCGCTCGCCGTCGGTCACGCGGGACTCCCAATCGTCGGGTACGACGACACCGTCGACCCGGAGCGCCGTCACCCCGGGGGGCAACTCGACACCCCAGTCGGGGGGACCACCAAGCGTCGCCGGGCCGAACAGGTCGGCGGCGGTGGGCGCCCCGAAGTCGGCACGCCACGCCAGCACCGCAGGGAAGGTGTCGGGATCCACCGCGATCAATTCGGCCCCGCGATTGGTCAGCCGCGGGGCGCCGGTGCCCCGGAAGACCGCGGAACCAATGGTTCCCTCGGGAGCGGTGAGGAACCCGGCGCCTTCCCCTCCGATCCGTACGTCGGCACCGGCGGCGAATCCGGCCCGGTCGGCATACGACACGTCGAGGGTGTCTGCGTAGGTGATGGCGAAGGCGCCGAACCCGGTGGTCAGCCACACCAGCAGCGCAAGCCTTCCGTACGGGATCGGGTTGCGCCCCAGGTGCCACCCGGGGAGCGCCGTCGTCAACCCGCGGAAACGGGTCATGATCCATCCGATCCCCCGCAAGATCCAGGGGAGGAGGCGCAACAGCAGCAAGGCACCACTGAACAGAAAGAGCGCCGGGGCGGCAACCGAGAAGGGATCGAGACCGAGATCTGAGGCGTCGGGGTCGACGATTCCCTGGGTGCGCAACTCGAAGAGGATCACCGCGGAGAGCACGACGAGGAACAGGTCGAGGTGGTAGCGCTGCCACACGGACCTGCGCGCCGGACGCGTGGAGAGGGCGCGCAACTCGAGAATGCTCCTCCGGGAAAACGGGAGGATGGCGAGGCCCATCGAGACAAAGGTGAGCACTCCGCCGGCGAGGGCGAAGGGGACGATCGACCTCCCACTCGCCACCGACAGTGCCTCGCCACCGGTCAGCGTCGACATCGGTGGGATCCGTCCGGTGAGGGACACCACCGCCCTGGCGAAGAACGGCGCCACCAGGACCGCAACGATCGCGATCACCCCCGACTGCATCAGGTGGAGCCCGGTGGTTTGCCACGGCGTGGCGCCGCGCATCCGGAGCAGGGCGAGTTCGGACGACTCGCGTTCCAGAGCCAGCGAGGCCATGTAGATCAGGAAGTAGAGAGCCCCGGCGACGATGAGGGCGAGCATGGCGAGGATCGGTGCCCCGAGCACCACCGTGCGGACGTCGAACTCCTCGATGACGGCGGGGAGTCGGGTCAGGGTGCGGATCCCCCCGACCCGGGCGATCGTCGAGGTGAACGAAGCCACCCCCCGGGTCAGGTCCTCGACGTTCTCCAGAGCCACCGCCTCCCGGTCGAGGTGGAGGATGAAGAGCTGCGATGAGGCCACGCCTCCGAGGCCGCGCTCGGGGCGGAGCCAGGGATCGGCGGCGGGATCGGCGAGCGGGAAGATCGTGGTCCAGGCGTCGAACGTCGCCGGGTCGAGAATCACCACGAAATCGGTGTTGATCCCCTCCCAGATCGAGTCTTCGGGATCCGCGGGACGGGCGATCCCGCTCACCTCGACGATCTCGAATTCTTCCGGGAGCGCGGTAAAGCCTTTGATGATGAATCGGTCGCCGACACCGAACTGGGTGAACCGCACGAGTCCCTCACCGATGACGATGCGCAGCAGCGGGTCGGAGGTGGCGGCCGGATCCTGATCGGCGACCAGTTCGCCCTCGACGAGGTCAATCAGCCCAGCGACGTCCGGTGCGGTGAAGATCCGCACCTGGGTCGCCTCCGGGGGCCGGGTGGGATAGGGGGCGGGTTCGCCGCCTTCGGCGGCTCCGGAAGTGCGCCACACTTCGGCGGCCCCGAGCCAGTCGTCGATCACGGGTTCGGTCGCCCCGGCCGTATCCTCGGGATCGGCAAGAGGGATCACGACGAACTCGCGGGAGAGGGTGCGCTCTTCGATCGTGGGATACCACGCCGAGATCGGAGCGGCGGCGTCGGCGATTGCCCGGCGCGACGCCACGGCATCGACGGGGAGATATTCGGTAGTGGAGTACACCGCAGTGAGGTCGACGGTGGCATCCGGAGCCTGGCGGAAGGTGAACAGCAGGTCGACCGCCGCCACTGATGCCTCATACAGCGGCAGCACCACGAGCAAGGCGGTGACCAGCGTGGCTCCGAGAAGCGACCCGAGCAGCATCAACCGCCGCGCCCAGACACGGCGCAGCACCAGGCTCAGATAGGTCACCCAGCGCAGACGATCACCTCTCGTGCGGAGGCGGAGGGTACCGGAGAGTCCCGGATCGCCGGATTTCGGGGATATAACGCAAGAGGTCGGGCCTTCGGCCCTCCCGCAATTGGCAATTTGCAGGGAACCCGGGTGCGGTGTCGCTGGTGGACGAGCGGCCGTCTGCCTTCTGGTACTCGGTACGTAGTACTTGGTGCGTGGTACTTCTCTTCCCCGACATCGCGCGATTCTCTCCAATGCCATCCATGCAGTTCGCGTGACGAGTTCGTTGCATACTCAAGTCAAGAACGCCGCGCCCGCGGTATCTTGGCTTCATGCCGGAGGATCGCCCGGATCTCAGCAGCCTTCTTGAGTCCCCGCTTGCCGACGCATCACGGGATGGCCGCCCGTGGCTGCCGATCGCCGTTGCGGCGGCCGTGGTCGCGATCGTGGGCGGAGCGGTCTTGATCGCTATCCGCTCGGCAGGTGACGGCTCCGCCGATGGCCAACCGTCGACACCGGGCGGTACGCCGTCAACCACGATCGCGAACACGACCACCATCGCGCAACCGGCGCTCCTGCTCGAAGACCCGCAGGTCTATGAGGGGGTTCCTGGGCCTGATCCGCAATTCGACCCGACGTCAAGCGGCTTTGAAATGGCTCTCTCGCCAATCGAGAGCCTCAGCCTGTCCGAACGTGAGTTTCTGGGGGGCCTCGACCACCTCGAGCCAACGAGTCTCGCCGCGGTCGGCCAAGTCCCGGGCACTCAGTATCGGCTGTTCAAGGCTGAAGGGACAAACACCTTCTCATACGATCCCGATGTCGGGCAGCAGGGTGAGTGCTACTACCTCTTCGGTGCCCGCGAGCTGCCCACGCAAATCAGCACCGACTGCCACACCGTCCCCACCACACCAACCATTGCGCCCCTGTGGAGCGGCATCGAGTCGCTCGGGATCTTGGCGTGGGCCGGCCTCCCGCCCGAGGCATCTGTGGCCATCCTTGTCGTCGACGGGGAAAGAACCCTATGGCAGCGGCCCCGATCAGGCGTTGCCGCCTTCTCGTTCGCCACCCGTACCGAGGACGTCGAGCTCCTTGTGCTCGATGCCGCCGGGGCCGAAATCGCTCATAGCGACCGCACCCCACTCATCGAGCCGCCCACCGGTCCGATCCCAGGGTACGGGGACTTCAGCGGCATCAGCTCTGAGGACATAGCCTGGGACGAGGCCTGGGTGTTGGTGGCGCGCTGCATGACGGAGCACGGATACGACACGCTCGGATTCCCCGACGGTCTGTTCCTCCTCGAGGTACCCGGTTCCGAGAGCCCGGTCGTGGCGGTGGCGGAGGCGTGCCTGGAGGGGATGGGGCTTCCACCCTCTGTCAGTCGGGTCGACGGCTGACCGCCGCCGAATGGCCGGTCTCCGCCACACGTGAGCGCGGGAGAGGACTCTCCTCGCGACATCTGTCGAGCGACACTTCCGGACGTGGCCCCTCGGCGGGCCCTCGACAAAGCGGCATCGGAACTATCGAAAGACGCTGGCCTGACACCAGGCACCAGAAACCGGACATCTGGAATCCATCCACCGTCTACCCGAAGAGGCGTGGACGGTTGACGGATATCCCTGCGAAACACCGCTCTCGGTACCCTCCGCACATGCCCCGCCCGCTGGTGATCGCCGTAGGACTGCTCACGGGTGCGGCGCTCGCCGCCACCGGGATCGTGCTCGCCCCCAATTCCCCACCGGAACCGGACATTGCAGCTACCACCACGGTGCCCGCGGTGCCACAATCGTGGTGGGTCGATCCCCACGAGACGATCGTGGCCTCGAGCGCCGTGGTACCCGGGGAGCTCAGCCTCGAGGATGGCGAGGTCGTGTTCCGCTACGACCTGGTGTCGATCGGCCCCATGATGCGGGGCTTCGTCTTCGAGGACGATCACCTCATCGGGGTGGCTCCGGAGACCTGGACGCTGCTCACCACCGACGGTGAGTATCCGGGGACGACGAGCACCATCACCTCGTTTGAGGCTCGCTTTCCGGTGGAAGACGGCTTTCTCCTGGAGAGCGTGACCGGCATCCGTCTCGACGGGTACCGGCTGCGCATTCCCTACACCTACCACCTGGAGATGCCACCCACCGAGGGTGCGCAGGTGGAACTCGGGGATGACCGAACGCTTGCTTTGGTGACGTTGCTCCCTCAGGCCACCTCGGTCGTAGTGCAGCTGCGCTTCAGCCAGCCGGACGACCCGTTCAGCACGCATTCGACCGACATGACCGTGACCGGTGTGGGTGCCGAATGGTTGAGGACGACCAACCTGCAGATCAGCGGCAGCGAACTCTTCCGCATCGGTCCCGACGTGCCCGACCCCCTGGTCCTCCGGGTGCACAGCATCTACTGGATCCCCTACCAAGCCGCCATCGACATCGACCTGGGAGGCATCGACCGTGGCTGACGACCCGCTTCACGAACTCCTCACCTCGCCCCTCGAGCCGGTGCAACGCTCCTCGCGTCGCGCTCGGGACGCCGGGACATCCGGCCCTACCCGAACCGGTGGTCCCTGGCTGGTGGTGGCGATGGTCGCCGGTGCCGCCATCGTCTTCGCCGGCTATCTCCTCGCCGACGAGAACACCCCAGTCCCGACCAGCCTGGCCACCACCACGACGATGACGCTCGCCGAGTCCGGACCGGGGTTCCCCGACGGATTCACCCCCATCGACGGCCACATGGCGATCCGGGTGGTTCGGGTCCTCATCCGCGGCGACGCCACGTTCGTCACGATGTCGACGGTCTTTGCCGACACGGTCGACACCGAAACCAGCGTCGGGTTCCCGGGAGGACGGTGGGACCTCGTCCTCACCGATGGGCGTCGCATCACGTCGACGTTCGAGGGCGTCGATGCCCTCAGCCGGGGCTACATCTCGGTGCGCTTCGAGGTCACCGGCATCGCGGCGGACGACATCGCATCAGTTGCCCTCACCGGGTTGGCCGAGCGCCTATCGAACGTCGTCGACACCTCGCAGGCGGCCGATCCGGTGACCCTCCCCGAGGACGGCTCGGAGATGGTGATCATCCCGGCGACCACGCGCTTCGATCTCGACGCCGGCGTCGCCCTCGTGATCGACGAGTTCGCCCTCTCCACCACCGGTGGTCGTCTGCTGTGGTCCCTCGACGGCGACGACCCGGATGCGGTGGCGGCGGTGTTCCCGACACTCACCCTGAGCAACGGAGGGGACCTGGACCAGTTCTCCATCACCCGCATCGATCCCGGAGAATTCCGGTTCTCCTTCGCGACGCTCGGCCTCGGACTCAGCCCGAGCACCCGGGCCGGCGCCGCCTATTTCGACCCGCAGCAGGGCGCCACCTTCACCGGAGGGGTGCCGATGACAACCAACCTGGAGATGGAGGTCGCCTGGGTGGTGTTCGGCCCCGCGGACGTGACGCTGCCGGTCGACACCGCGTCGTTCACCGTCGCTGCCGGCTGAGTCTCAGAGGGCGCCCACACCGGGAAGTTCGAGTTCCTCGGCACGGTGACACGCCACCAGCGACGATCCCAGGGTCCGGAGCATCGGCTTCTCGGTCCGGCAGCGATCCACCGCATGCGGGCACCGCGGGGCGAATGCACACCCGGGAGGGAGATCCCACAGATCGGGAGGCTCGCCTTCGATCGGACGCAGGCGGTCTCTGCTGAAACCCGGAACCGAGCCGAGCAACCCGGCGGTGTAGGGATGGCGGGGCCGGCGGAACAGATCGCCGACCGGCCCGTCCTCGACGATGGCACCGCCGTAGACCACCAGCACCCGGTCGGCCACCGCCGCCACCACGGCGAGGTCGTGGGTCACCAGCAACATGCCCATTCCCCGCTTGGTCCGCAGGTCGTCGATCAGGTCGAGCACGGCGCGGGCGACGGTGACGTCGAGACCCGAGAGCGGCTCGTCTGCGATCAAGAGCCGCGGCGCCGAGAGCAGGGTGGCCGCGAGCATCGCCCGCTGCGCCTGGCCGCGTGACACCTCGTGGACGTACGCGGCAAAGTGCCGACCCTTGGGCAGGCCGACCTCGCCGAGGGCATCGCGTACCCGGCGGGCGATCTCCTCGGCGGGCAGGTCGGTGTGCTCCTGGAGCGCCTCGCCCGACTGGTATCCCATCACGTCGAGCGGGTCCCAGGACCCCATGGCGTCCTGGAGGAGGACTCCGATCCCCATACCGACGAGGAGGCGCCAGTCGGCATCATCGAGGTCCTGGAGTACGGCGCCCTCGAACACCGTGGTGCCTCCCACCACCCGCGCACCGCCGCCGAGCAGGTCGATCGCCCCCATGGTGATTAGGCTCTTGCCCGAGGCCGACTCGCCCACCATGGCGACCGACTCACCCCGCTTCACGGTGAAATCCACACCGTCGATCACCCGGTGGCGGACACCGTCACGGATGATCTCGATGGTGAGCCCGCGCACCTCGAACAGCCGCACGCATCGAGCGTAGGGTCAGCGACCCGCTCAACCACTCCCCCTCCGTATGCTGCCGCCGTGGATCTCGCCATGGAGTCCGTCCGGCCTTCGGGCAAGCCCCGCCGCCACCCACTGCTGTTCGTCCACGGTGCCTGGCACGGGGCGTGGTGCTGGGAGCGGTTCCTCCCCTGGTTTGCGGAGCGGGGATGGGAATGCCACGCCTTGGATCTCCGCGGCCACGGCCACTCGCCCAACCCGGTCTCCCGGCGACGGACCCGGATCAGGCACTACGTCGCGGATCTCGCCGCGGCAGTGGAGACGCTCGACCGGCCGCCGATCATCGTGGCCCACTCCATGGGTGGGCTCGTCGCCCAGCGCTACCTGGAGGGCAAGCAACTCCCCGGAGCCGTGCTGCTGGCGACGGTCCCGCTCGGCGGGGTGTGGCGGGCCACCCTGCGCACGGTCCGCCGCCATCCCGTGAAGTTCCTGAAGGTCAACCTGGTCTTCGATCTGAAGCCCCTCGTCGAGGACCGTGGGATCGCCGCCGACCTGTTCCTGCCCGCCCACACCGACCCCGCCGAGATCGAGAACGTGTGGCGGCGCCTGCAGGGCGAGTCGTACCTCGCCTACCTCGAGATGCTGTTCGTCATACGCCCCCGGCCTCCGCTGGTGACCACACCGGTGGCGATCGTGGCCGGAAGCGCCGACCGGATCTTCTCGGTGACCGAGGAACGCCGCATCGCCAACGCTTACGGCGCCGATGCAGTCGTCGTCGATGGAGCGGCCCACGACCTCATGCTCGGTCCCCGATGGGAAGCCGCCGCCGAGGCGGTGGCGGTGGCGGCAGGGAAGTTCTGAGTCACCCTTCGTTTTCCTCCCCCAAGCAGGGGGGAGGAAGGCACGAAATGCCGGAGGGGCGTCCGCCCCACGGGTGACGGCTCGGGCGCTCCCCTCCCCCTCCCGGGGTACTCCCCCCTCCGTGGGGAGAAACGGCCGCCTCACTCTGGGCGATCTGCATTCCCTTCGACGGGACCGGCGCCCAGGTCGTCGTGCCGTGACCGGCTAGGCCTGCAGCGCCGGGATCACCGTCGAGCCGTAGGCGTCGAGCGTCGCCTCCTGGGCGTCGTGCATCAGGTAAAGGGCGAACTGGTCGACCCCGAGGTCGCGCAACTCCTCCATGCGCCTGACGTGCTCCTCGACGGGGCCGAGCACACAGAACCGGTCGACCACCTCGTCGGGAACGAAGTCGGTCGTCGGGTTGCCCGCCTTGCCGTGGTGCGAGTAGTCGTAGCCCTGCCGGGCCTTGATGTACTCGGAGAGGGCGCGCGGGACCATCGATTCGTCGGTCCCGTACCGGGCCACGAGGTCGGCGACGTGGTTGCCGACCATCCCCCCGAACCAGCGCACCTGGTCGCGCTGATGGGCGACGTCGTCGCCGACGTAGGCGGGCGCAGCCACACAGACCTTCACGTCGTCGGGGTTGCGCCCGGCGGCGGCGGCGGCGCTCTTCACGTACTTCGTCGTCCACTCGACGAGATACGGATCGGCGAGTTGGAGGATGAAACCGTCGCAGACCTCTCCGATCAGGGTGAGCGCCTTGGGCCCGTATCCGGCCCCCCACATCGGGAGGTCCCATCCCTCGCCCACCCACGGGAACCGCAGCGCCTTTTCGTTGTACCAGACCTCCTCGCCGGCCACGAGGCGCTTGATGACGTCCATGGCGTCTTTCATGGTCGCCAACGTCGTCGGCTTGTCGTTGATGTAGCGCAGCGCCGAGTCGCCGCGGCCCATGCCGCAGATGGTGCGGCCGCCGTACATGTCGTCGAGAGTGGCGAAGAGTGAGGCGATCACCGTCCAATCGCGGGTTCCCGGGTTCGTCACCATCGGTCCGACGATCATCCGCTCGGTCTCGGCGAGCATCCGGCTGAAGATGACGAAGGGCTCCTGCCAGAGGACGTGGGAGTCGAAGGTCCACCCGTAGCCGAACCCGGCGTCTTCGGCATACCGGGCGAGTTCGATCACCCGCGACGCCGGTGGGTTGGTCTGCAGCACGACGCCGAAGTCCATGGACACGTCCTCCTCGAAGCGTGGGGAAGACCTCAGGTCTAGCAAAAACGAGCCGACCTGCGGAGGTGACTAGTCAGCCTAGAACCCGTGGAAACGCTGCGGGCTGGAAGCCATTGCCTCTCCTGCGGGGTGGGTAACAACCCGATAAAGAAATCGCCTGCAATGAGTGCAGGCCACAGAGCCCCAAAGCAGGCCACCACAGAGCCCCAGGAAGTGAGAAGACCGTGACCACCGCACGTATCCGAATGTCTGCCGCCGTCCTCGCCGTGTTGGCGGCATTCCTGGTGGCGTTCCAGGCCACCAACGCCGCCTTCTCGTCGCAAACGGCGAACACCGCAAACGCCTTCGCCGCCGGCACCGTAGTGCTGTCGGACAACGATTCCGGCGTTGCCATGTTCGCCACCAGCAACATGGCCCCCGCCGACACCGCCACCGGCTGCATCGAGGTGACCTACTCGGGGTCGCTCAACGCCAACGTTCGCCTGTTCGGCGCAGTCGCCGGCGGTACCGGGCTCGAGGCCTACCTCGACCTGGAGATCGACCGCGGCTCGGGCACCTGTGCCGTCTTCGGCACCGCCACCGCGGTGTGGGACAACGCCACCGACGGCGATCTGGGGGTATTCCTCGCCGGAGCCACCAACTTCGCCACCGGTAGGGACAACTGGGCGCCCACGGGCGGCGCCCCCAACGACACCGTCCCCTACCGGTTCACGGTGACCCTTCAGAACAACAACGCCGCCCAGGGCGGGTCGGCCACGATCGACTTCACCTGGGAAGCCCAGAACATCTGAGCCGGATTCGGCGAGTAGGGAGCGGAACGTGATCGCGGTCCGTCACGACGAGCCGGAGGTGTCCCCACGGAGGGGACCCTCCGGCTCGCCCGTGCTCCGCACCGGCCGGATGGCAACGTGGGACGGCCGAATGCCGGACTCGACCCCGTTTTTCGGGATCGGAGACCGAGAGCGGGTTCGCCGCACCCCGGTGACTGCCGCACCGTCACCGGAGCGCCGGCGCGGAAAGCGGCGTCCGGCGACGATCGAAATCCCCGAGGTCGCGGAGGTCGATCTCACCCCCCGCCCGGGGTCGCTCGCCTGGCGCACCCCCCTCCTCATTCCCCGCCTCCGGGTGCGCGCCTGGCGCGCCGGCCTCGCCATCCTGATCACGGTTGCCGCCGCCTACTGGTACTTCGCCGCCGCGACCGCCGCCATATCGCGCGGCCTGCCCGCGGTGGCCGGATGGTCCACCGCCGTCGTCGTCGGTGGCTCCATGGAGCCTGTCCTTTCCCCCGGAGACGTGATCGCCTTCGCTCCCTACGGCGGACAGGCCTTGGCTCCGGGTGCGATCATCGCATTCGACGATCCGGCCCACCCCGGGGTCATCGTCACCCACCGCGTCGTCGCCACGAACGCCGACGGCTCGTTTCAGACCAAGGGCGACGCCAACGCGACTCCCGATTCGACCCCGGTTCCCGCCGAAGCGGTGATCGGCGTCGCCCGACTGGTGTCCCCCGGCGCCGGCCTCCCCTTCTACTGGTGGCGGACCGGCAACATCGTGTCCTTTGCGGCCTGGATCGCGCTGAGCGCGGCCGCCCTCGTCCTGGCCACCCGGCGGCTTCCCGGGGAACGTCGTCGTGAGAAGCGACGGCACCGGCCCGGCCCGGCGCTGCTGGCCGCGATGGCGATGATCGGCGGCGTGGTCGTGGCCGGGTGGACGACCGCAGCGATGAGCGCCGCCACCACCAACACGGGGAACGGCTTCGCCGCGGCGTGGGCGGCCCATCAGGGGATGGTCGCCTCGGGGTCGTGCGGGGGAACCTCGACCGTGATGTCGGTGACCGGAACGGCGGCGACGGCGGGACGCACCGTCGTGATCCAGGTCGCCGTCCGCAACCCCTCGGGCGCCGTCACGTTCAGCGCGATCGACTCACGCGGCAATACCTACACCGTGGACGTTATCGCCAGCGACCCCGCCCGCTCCGCGGTGGCGATCATCAGCAGCACCCTCACCACCGGTCTGGGGAGCGGGGACTCAATCCAGGTCTTCCACCCGGCCAACCAGGCGAGCGCGGCGCGCGCCGACGTCTACTCGGGGATCGCCACCACCAGTCGGGTGGTGACGATCGGAACCGGCACCGGCAACTCAGCCGGCGCCTCGGTGACGGTGAACACCGCAGTGGCCGACACCGTGGTCGTCGGTGTGGTGGCGACCCAGGGCGCCTCGATCATCACCCAGCCGGCATCGTGGATCGGGCTCGAATTCGGGAACGTGGCGTGCGGGCCCACCCTCGGGCGGGCGGAGGCCTGGACTGCGGTGCACACCGCATCCGCGGTGACCTATGACCCCTCGTTTGCGGCCAGCGCTCGCTGGTCGGCGGCGGTGGTCGTCTACCGCACCATCTCGTCGTAGGGCTCAGCCCACGAGCGCGTAGGCCACCGCCTGGGCGGCGGTCAGTTTGAGACCCTCCCGATATGCGGCAGCGTCGGATCCGGTGAGCGCTTCCAGCGCCTCTCGTTCCAGGCCCTCGACCTGGATCTCCGGAATGCTGATGATGTCGAGACCGCTGCGATCGCGTAGCGCCCATGCCGAGCCGGCGAGCCGGTGCGCCCGCGGCAGGTCTCCCCGGGCGGCAGCGACTGCGGCGAAGATGATCACGAACAGGACCACCGCCGACTCGTCACCCGAGCCGTACATGAGTTCCAGCCCCTTGCTCAGGGCCGACTCCGCGTCGTCCAACCGTCCCAGCCGGAGCATGACCTGCCCCATCTCGAAGTAGGCCCAGCCCTCGCCGAACACCGAGCCGGCCGCGCCGTACTCCACCACCGCCGTCTCGAAGAACCCGAGGGCGGCCTCGGGGTCGTTCTTGCCGATCACCGCCACGTTTCCCATCCCCCAGTGAACGTCACCAAGCCCGCGCTGGTCGCCAAGCCGCAGGTATATCTCCTCGGCCTCTTGGAATGCCGCCTCATTCTCAACCGTGTTCGATCCCGCCGAGTCGGCCCCGGCGAATGCCTGGGCCAGGCCGAAGTTGTAAAGGGCATTCGCAAGTTCGGCCGAGTCGCCACCCGACCGCTGCAGCGTCAGCGCCTCGCCGTACTCGCGGTGGGCCCGGAGTAGGTCCCCCTGCCACCAGGCGATCCCGCCGGACGCCTCGATCGCCTTGGCGAGCAGCCTCGGGTCACCGCCTTCGAGTGCGAGAACAGCATCGATCCGCTGCCTGGCCTCGTAGGTGTGGCCCTTGATCTGCCAGAACCGCCATAACGCCCACGCCAGCCGCAGCGCTTGATCGACGGCACCGTGATCGGTGAGGTAGGTCAGGGCAGCACGCAGGTTGTCGTGATCGGTGGTGAGGACCTCGAGCCACCGTTTGCGTTCGCGCCCAAGGAGGTGGGGTGCCGCCCGCTCGGCAAGATCGAGGTAGGCAGCGGCGTGGGCGCCCTCCACCAGCACCCGGCCCCCAGATGCGTCGAGGCGGTCCGAGGCGTACTCGCGGATCACGGTGAGCATCTCAAAGCGGTCGGCGGTGCCCTCGACCCGACGGAGCAGGCTGCTCTCCACCAGGGCAGCCAGACCCTCGAGCACGTCGGTGCCGGGATCGCACGCGGCAACGACCGCTTCGATCTCCTCCAACCGGGCGCCGCCGGCGAAGACGCCGAGTCTGCACAAGAGGGCGCGGTGCCGCGGTTCGAGCGACTCGTCGCTCCAGGAGATGGCGCTCCACAGGGTGCGGTGACGCTCGGGAAGGTCGCGGGTGCCGCCTCCCAGGGTCCGGGTGTCGAGGCGCTCGAGGATGGCCTCTACCGACAGCAGGCGCAGCCGGGGCACGACCAATTCGATGGCGAGCGGCAGTCCGTCGAGCCGCCGCACCAGCGCCGCGACTGCGGCGGCGTTGTCCGGGGTGATCATGAATTCGGGGCGCACCGCGGCGGCTCGCTCCAGGAAGAGCCGCACGGCCTCGACCTGTGCGATGGACACATGGTCCGCAAGGTCGAGATCGTCGCCGACCGCCAGCGGCGAGATGGGCATCTCCTGCTCCCCGCTCACCCGCAGGGGGATCCGTGAGGTGACCAGGAACTTCGATGCCGGGGACGAGCGGGCGAGTGCGGACACCACGCCGGCCGCCTCCACCAGATGCTCGAAGTTGTCGAGCACCAGCAGCACCGACCTGGTGGCGAGCAGTCCGTTGAGACGCTCCCCGGGAGGCCGGGTCCCCCCGGCGGGTGCCACACCGAGGGCGTCGAGGACCGTGGAGGGTATCAACCCCGGATCCGCGATCTCGGCGAGTCCGACGAAGTACACACCGTCCCGGAAACGATCCGACGCCTCGGCGGCGACCTGGAGCGCCAAGCGGGTCTTCCCGGTGCCGCCGGGGCCGAGCAGCGTGAGGATCCGGGTGCCTTCGAGCAGCCGGATTGCCTCGGCGATCTCCCGTTCCCGCCCGACGAACGAGGTGACCTGCACCGGGAGGTTGTGGGTCACCCGCTCCAGCGTGTTCAGCGGGGGAAAGGCGGTCTCGATTCCGGCGACGCTCACCTGGAACAGTGTCTCCGCCTCGGACAGGTCCTTGAGCCGGTGCTTGCCGAGATCGACCAGTTCGGTTCCGTCGGGGAGCATTCGTTCGACGAGCGGGGCGGTCGCCTCCGACAGCACGATCTGCCCACCGTGACCCGAGGCAGCCACCCGCGCCGCCCGGTGGACGTCGATTCCGACATAGTCGCTGCCGCCGAGAGTGCCGAGACCGGTGTGCATCCCCATGCGCACCCGGATCACCCCATCCTCGGGCCACGGGTGGGCGGCAATCGCCCGCTGAGCGGCCACGGCAGCGGTCACCGCGTCCACCGCCGAGGGGAAGACCGCAAACACCGCATCCCCCTCGGTGCGCACCACCGTTCCGCGGCGGCCGGCGACGGCGTCCCCGATCAGGGTGTCGTGGTCGGAGAGGACTGCCGGCCACCGCTCACCCAGCTCCTGGACGAGTCGGGTCGAGCCCTCTACGTCGGTGAAGAGAAAAGTGATGGTGCCGGTGGGAAGGTGGTTCATGGTGCGCCCGTCAAGCATGCCCGGTTTCTCCCGTCCGTGTCGGATGCCGTCGCCAGCGGGGGCCGATCAGCGATGGGAGTCGTGAATTCCGGTCAGTGCGTCCCACAACGCACCGGCCATTCCCGCACAGGCGGCAACCGCGGCGTCGGCCTCGGGCGAGCCCTGGAGGGCGGCGACGATCTGATCGGCCTCGTGGTAGTCGGCGGCGTGCACCCGGAAGTACTCGGTTGCGGGGTGGGAAACGGCAAGGCCGTAGTGATCGGCCAGACCCTTCAGTTTCTCCTCCGAGGTTGCCGGCTGTTGCGACTCGAAGGCGTAGAGGGCCCCCCAGGCGGAGCCGGGGTCGGCGAACAGCCGCCGGGCCGTGGCGAGCAGGCGATCGACCTCGGCGATCTGAGGTGCGGCAATCGCCGTTCCCAGGTGGCCGGCGAACTCGTTCCACAACCCGGCGTGACGCCGCTCTTCGGCGGCGTGGTCGCTCTCGCCGACCGTCTCCCACCCGGCGTCGATGGCTCCGATGAAGGCCCCGTACTCGGCGGCATACGTGCGAACCGCGGCGATGGGCAGGGTGCCCTCACGCCACGAGCGATAGAACGGATGGTCGAGCAGGCGGTGCTCGCCGATGGCGGCGTCGAGCCGCTCCCTGATCGTCATGTCGACCCCCTCAGTGATTGCGGGAAGGCTACCCGCTTCCTGCTTCCCGTGGCCCGCCTTCCGTCGCCCGTCGCCCGACGCCAGCAAGAGGCCGGAGATGGGTCAGCTCGCAACGCGGTCCAAGAGGAAGCCTGCAGCATGCAGCCCTGCAGTGAGGGCTTGCGGTGTGTGACGGTGAAACTTTGACCGGTAACGGGAACCAGGCAACGAGCCGACAGGCGGCGGGCAGCGGGCAGCGGGTAACGGGGCGACGGGCGACGGGCGACGGGCAGCGGGTAACGGGCGACGGGCGACGGGCGACGGGCGACGGGCATGTATCCTCTCGCCGCCATGACCGAGATGCTCCAGGTTTACGTCTTCGTCCTCGCCGGCTTCGTCGGCTACCAGGTCATCACCCGGGTTCCCCCGCTGCTGCACACCCCGCTGATGTCGGCGACCAACGCCATCTCCGGCATCTCGCTCGTCGGTTCTCTGGTGGTCGCGGGCTCCGATCACGGTCTGGCGGCCTCGATCCTCGGGGCGATCGCGGTGGGTTGCGCCATGACCAACGTGGTCGGCGGGTTCCTCATCACCGACCGCATGCTGAAGATGTTCAGGCGGGCCGAGCCGAAGGGCGAGTAGTGGACCGCGAACTCGCCACCCAACTCACCTATCTCGCCGCGTCGGTCCTCTTCATCCTCGGCCTGCGCTCCCTGACACGTCCCGACCGGGCCCGACGCGGCATGCAGCAGGCGGCGCTGGGCATGCTGCTCGCCATCGTCGGAACCCTGGTCCAGCAGGAGATCGTCCGGTACGAATGGATCATCGGCGGACTCATCGCCGGTTCCCTCCTCGGCTATCCGCTGGGCATGTGGGTGCCGATGACGGCGATGCCGCAACGGATCGCCTTCTCCCACATGTTCGGCGCCCTCGCCGCCTCGCTGGTCGGCATCGCCGAGTTCACCACCGCCCTGGGGGCGGGTGAGACCATCGAGACGACCCGGATGTCGGCGCTGGGAATCGAGGTGCTGTTCGGTTCGATCACCGTCACCGGTTCGTTCATCGCCTTCGGGAAACTTGCCGAATTCATCCCGGGTCGTCCGCTCACCTACAAGGGCCAGAACCTCGCCAACGGAGTCCTGTTCGCCACCACGATCGGGATGCTGATCTTCGTGATCGCCCAACCCGACGCCCGGCTCGCCTTCTTCCTGCTCGTCGGGCTGTCCGCAGCCATCGGCCTGTTCCTCGTGCTCCCCATCGGAGGGGCGGACATGCCGGTGGTGATCTCGCTGCTCAACTCGTACGCCGGGTTGGCGGCGGCGGCGACCGGGTTCGCCATCGGCAACACCGTGCTCATCATCGCCGGGGCGCTCGATGGCGCCTCCGGCTTCCTCCTCTCGATCATCATGTCCCGGGCGATGAACCGGTCGTTCCGCAACATCCTGTTCGGGGCGTTCGGTTCAAAGGTGAATGCAGGCGCCAAGACCGCTGCCGGGCTCACCGTGCAGCAGGTGTCGGTGGCGGACGCCGCGCTCCGCCTCGCCTATGCCAGGCTGGCGGTGGTGGTCCCCGGTTACGGGATGGCGGTCGCCCAGGCGCAGCACCAGGTGAAAGAGGTCGTTGAGCTCATCGAGCGTAACGGCGGCGAGGTGCGTTTCGCCATCCACCCGGTGGCGGGGCGGATGCCGGGTCACATGAACGTGCTGCTCGCCGAGGCCAACATCCCCTACGACAGCCTCGTAGAGATGGCCGAGATCAACCCGAAGTTTCCCGAGGCCGACGTGGCTCTCGTCGTCGGCGCCAACGACGTTGTCAACCCGGCGGCCATGAACGACCCGGAGAGCCCGATTTACGGAATGCCGATCATCGAGGCCTACAAGGCGCGCTCCGTGATCGTGCTCAAGCGGTCGATGAACCCCGGGTTCGCCGGTATCGAGAACGAGCTCTTTTACATGCCGAACACGTCGATGCTGTTCGGCGACGCCAAGGCCTCACTCACCCGCCTCGCCGCAGAGATGAAGGCGCTGTAGGGGAGGCGACAGGCATCAGGCAACAGGTGTCAGCAGAATCCCGGTGTTCGGACTCTTGCCCATTGCGGGAGGCCGCCGCAGGCGGCCGACCTTCGCCCATTCACCCTTGACTCGGCGCCAATTGCCAATTGCGAATTGCGGAGCGCCCCGGAGGGGCGCTCCCGGTCACTTCATCTGCGGGAACCCGAGGTTCACGCCGCGGTGTGCCGGATCCGGCCAGCGCGAGGTGACCACCTTGAGCCGGGTGTAGAAATTGACGCCCTCGATGCCGTACATGCGGGCGTCCCCGAAGATGGAAGCCTTCCATCCCCCGAACGAGTGATACGCCATCGGGACCGGGATCGGCACGTTCACCCCGATCATCCCCGCCTGCGCCTCGTTCTGGAACTTGCGTGCGGCGCCGCCGTCGTTGGTGAATATCGCCACCCCGTTGGCCCACGGGTTGTCGTCGAGTAGTTTCATCGCCTCGTCGTACGAGTCGACCCGCACCGTGGACAGCACCGGGCCGAAGATCTCGTCCCGGTAGATGGTCATTGCGGGTGTCACGTGGTCGAACAGCGTCGGCCCGACGAAGAACCCGGGCTTCCCCATGAGGTTGCGGCCGTCGGCGACCAGCATCGCCCCCTCGGCGACGCCCTGTTCGATGTACCCGACGACCTTGTCGCGGTGCACGGCCGTCACCAGTGGCCCCATCTCTGCGCCGTTCTCCAAACCGGAGGCGACCTTGATCTTGTGCAGGCGCTCGATCACCTTGGGCATCAGTTTCTCGGCGGCGTCGCCGACGGTCACCAGCACCGAGATCGCCATGCAGCGTTCGCCGGCCGAGCCGTACCCGGCGGACACCGCAGCATCGGCGGCGAGATCCATGTCGGCGTCGGGCAGAACGATCATGTGGTTCTTCGCACCGCCGAGAGCGGCGACCCGCTTCCCCGACCTGGTGCCGGTCTCGTAGACATACCGGGCGATGGGAGTGGAGCCGACGAACGAAACCGCCCCGATGTCGGGATGGATGAGGATCCGATCCACCGCCACCTTGTCCCCGTGGATCACGTTGAACACACCCTCGGGAAGTCCCGCCTTCATGAACAGTTCCGCTGAGAAGTTGGCCGCCGACGGGTCCTTCTCCGACGGCTTGAGCACAAAGGTGTTGCCGCAGGCGATGGCGATCGGGTACATCCACATGGGCACCATCGCCGGGAAGTTGAACGGGGTGATCCCGGCCACGACCCCGACCGGTTGGCGGATCGAGTAAGTGTCGACCGCGCGCGACACGTTCTCGTTGTACTCACCCTTGACGAGCTGTGGGATACCGCAGGCAAACTCGATCACCTCGAGGCCGCGCTGCACCTCACCCTGGGCGTCGCTGAGCACCTTGCCGTGCTCGGACACCAGGAGCCTGGCGATGTCGTCCTTGTGGCTCTCGACGAGGTCGCGGAATGCGAACAGGATTGAGGTACGGCGGGCCAGCGAGACGTCCTTCCAGGTATCCCAGGCGCGCCGTGCCGAAGCCACCGCGAGGTCGACCTGCTCGACGGCGGCCATGGCGACGTGCGCCTGCACGATGCCGGTCGCAGGGTCGTAGACGTCGCCCCAGCGTTCGACCTTTCCGTTGAACGGCTTGTTGTCGATCCAATGCGTGATCTGCTTCATGCGCCCTCCGAAG
>DATDRW010000082.1:0-26807 GCA_035291545.1 Acidimicrobiia bacterium | reverse complement strand
AGTCGAAGCACCTGTGGACCGACCTCGGGGAGGGGTCGCCGGTCACCGTGTACCGGGCCGAGGACGAGCACGATGAGGCGGCGTTCATCGCCGAGCGGATCGGGGCCCTCGAGGACGAGGGGTTGTCTCGATCCGACATCGCGGTGTTCTACCGGACCCACGCCCAGTCCCGGGTGATCGAGGAGGTATTTGTCCGCTACGGCTTGCCGTATCAGGTGATCGGCGGCCCCAAGTTCTACGACCGGCGGGAGATCAAGGACGTGATGGCCTACCTCAAGGCCATCGTGAACCCAGCGGACACGGTCTCGGTGAAGCGGATCGTCAATGTGCCCAAGCGGGGCATCGGGGACACCTCGATCGGACACGTCGACCGCATGGCCGAGGCCTCAGGCATCACCTTCTACGAGGCGGTGCAGCGTTCCGCCGAGAATCCCCGGCTCGCCGGCCGGGCGGCCAATGCCCTGGCGGAGTTCGTGGCGCTGATGAACCTGCTCGCTGCCGCCGCCGACGACGGACCCCGGGCGGTGATGCAGGCGATCCTCGCCGACACCGGGTACGTAACCGAACTGGAGCGGGAGGGAACCATCGAGGCGCTGAGCCGGGTGGAGAACCTCAAGGAGTTGCTGTCGGTTGCCGCCGAGTTCGAAGAGCGGGGGCCGGTGAGCGACCTCGGCGACGAGTCGTGGGACGACATGTCCGGGGTCCGCCGGCTGGAGAAGTTCCTCGAGTCGACGGCGCTCATCTCCGACGTCGACGCCCTCGAGGCGTCCGGGACGGTCACCTTGATGACCCTGCACAATGCCAAGGGTCTCGAGTTTCCAGTGATCTTCCTCGTCGGGATGGAGGAGGGGGTGTTCCCGCACATGCGCAGCCTCGGCGATCCCTCCCAGCTCGAGGAGGAGCGCCGGCTCGCTTATGTCGGGATCACCCGGGCGAAGCGTTACCTCTTCCTCAGTCACGCCACCACCCGCAACCTGTTCGGGGCGATCAACTACAACTCCCCGAGCCGGTTTCTCGACGAGATCCCCGATGGGCTCGTCGCCGAGGCCGAGAAGCGGCCCCGCCGCACCGATCGGGAGACCGCGGGCACTCCGTCGCCGACGTTGTCCGGGGACCAGGTGGGTCGGGGCGATCGCCTCCGGCACCGGCAGTGGGGTCTCGGGACCGTCGTGAACGTTGCCGGAGCCGGGGACCGCGCCGAGGCGGTGGTCCGCTTCGACGAGGCCGGGGAGAAGCGCCTGCTGCTCGCCTGGGCGCCACTGGAGCGGGCATGACGGTCGATCTCGGCGACGCCATCGTCCGGCTCATCGCCGCCGCCGGGTTGTCGGGCGTCATCGGCTTCGAACGCGAGGTGGCGCAGAAGGCCGCCGGGCTGCGCACCCACATGCTGGTGGGCCTGGGCTCCGGGCTGTTCACCCTGCTCAGTGTCGACGGTTTCTCCGGGTCGGACCCGGCGCGGATCGCCGCCCAGGTCGTCGCCGGCGTCGGGTTCCTCGGCGCGGGCGCCATCTTCCGTCACGGCTTCACGGTGCGGGGTCTGACCACCGCCGCCGGGTTGTGGACCGCGGCTGCGGTGGGTATGGCCGCCGGCGTCGGCGAGTACGCGGTGGCGGTGGCCGCCACCGGGGTGGCGGTGGTCGTGCTCTACGTGGTCGGGGTCGTGCAGTGGCTGTTCCGTGGGCGGCGACAGATGGCGACCGTGGTGCTCGAGGTGAAGTTGAGCAACCCTGCGGCCGTCGAGGCGGTGGTCGCCGCGGCGCGGGACCTGGTTTTCCCGGTCGGTGACGTGGTGATCCAAGAGATCGGCGTCGGCAAGGCGGTCGTGCGGGTGACCGCCGAGCCAAAGGAGGCCGGTGCGGTGATGGTCCGGCTCCAGTCGCACCCCGGCGTGGACCGGATCACCCGGCTCGACGGGTGAGCCCGTCGCCCGTCGCCCGTCGCCGGGCAACGGTTGCCGGTCCAGGGGTGCTCGTCCGCAACTAACCTTCGTCCGGCCATGCCGCGACGCATCCTCATCGCCAAACCCGGCCTCGACGGCCACGATCGGGGGGCAAAGGTGATCGCCAGGGCGCTGCGTGACGCCGGCAACGAGGTCGTGTACTCCGGGTTGCATCAGACCCCCGAGCAGATCGTCGAGACCGCCCTCCAGGAGGACGTTGCCGCCATCGGCCTCTCGGTCCTCTCCGGGGCGCACATGACCCTGTTCCCCCGGGTGGTCGAACTGCTGAAGGAACGCGGTGCCTTCGATGTCGTGGTGTTCGGGGGCGGGATCATCCCCGCTGCCGACATCCCGGTACTGAAGGCGGCGGGCCTGGCGGGGATCTTCACCCCGGGCACCCCGTTGGCCGACGTGGTCGCCTGGGTCGAGGCAAACATCCCGGAGCGCTGAGGGGAACGACGTGGATCTGTTCGAGTTCCAGGGGAAATCCCTGTTCGCCACGGTCGGGGTACCCGTGCCCGCGGGCCGGGTAGCCCGCACCCCCGAGGAGGCGAGAGCCGCCGCGGCCGAGCTGGGGGGAACGGTGGTGGTCAAGGCCCAGGTGCAGGTCGGAGGGCGAGGCAAGGCAGGCGGCATCAAGCTGGCGACGAACCCCGACGAGGCGTTCGCCCGGGCCTCCGAGATCCTGGGCATGGACATCAAGGGCCACGTCGTCCGCCTGGTCTGGGTGGAGAAGGCCTCCGAAATCGCCGCCGAGTACTACGTGTCGTTCACCCTCGACCGGGCCGCCCGCAAGCACCTGGCGATGGTGTCCGCCCGCGGCGGGATGGACATCGAGGCCGTCGCCGTCGAAACCCCCGACGCGCTGGTGCGGCTGCACGTCGACCCGGTGATCGGCCTCACCAACTGGCAGGCGTCTGAGCTGGTCTACCGGGCAGGTCTCGACCGGGATACGGCGCGCAAGTCGGCGGCCATGCTGCAGTCCCTGTACCGGGCATTCGTCACCCTCGACTGCGACCTGGTCGAGGTGAACCCCCTCATCAAGACGGTCGGCGGGGAAATCATTCCGCTTGACGCCAAGGTGACCCTGGACGCCAACGCCTTCTTCCGCCATCCCGAGTTCGCAGCCTTCCGCGAGGCGTTCACCCCCGATCCGATCGAGGAGATGGCGCGCAAGCGCGATCTCAACTTCATCAAACTGGAAGGTTCGGTGGGCATCATCGGCAACGGCGCGGGACTGGTGATGTCGACCCTCGACCTCGTATCGCTGGTCGGGGGCCGCGCCGCCAACTTCCTCGACGTCGGCGGCGGCGCCGGGGCCGACACGATCGGCAATGCCCTCGAGGTCCTGACCCACGATCCCACGGTGCGCTCGGTCCTCATCAACATCTTCGGCGGCATCACCCGCTGCGACCTGGTGGCCCAGGGGATCGCCGAGGTGATCGCCACGCTCACACTCCCGTGGCCGATCGTCGTCCGGCTCGACGGCACCAACGCCGGGGAGGGGCGGGAGATCCTCGCCGGGATCACCTCGGATCGGGTCATACCGGCGGCGACGATGCGCCAGGCTGCCGAGCAGGCCGTGGCCCTTGCGGGAGTGTCGGCATGAGTCATCAGTCATCAGTCATCAGTCAGACCGTCGCCCATCGCCCGTCGCCCGCAAGAGTCGCGTTGTCGCGGTCTTTGCGAATTGGGAATTGCGAATTGCGGCCGAGCGCAGCGAGGCCCCGCTGATGGCGATCTACGTCGATGAACACACGCGCTTGCTCGTCCAGGGCCTCACCGGTTCCCAGGGCCGGTTCCACGGGCTGCGCAATCGCGCCTCCGGGACCAACCTCGTCGCCGGGGTCACCCCGGGCAAGGGTGGGACCGAGGTCGAGGGGGTGCCGGTATTCGACAGCGTTGCCGCTGCGGTCGAGGCGACCGGAGCCAACACCTCGATGATCTTCGTGCCGCCCGCCTTCGCCGCCGACGGCATTCTCGAGGCGGCCGCCTGTACCGGGATCGAACTGATCGTGGCCATCACCGAGGGCATCCCCGCCCACGACGAGGCCCGAGTGTTCAACTACGTCAAGCAGACCACCGGCACCGCCCTGATCGGACCCAACTGCCCGGGAGTGATCTCGCCGGGGAAATGCAACGTCGGCATCATTCCCAACGAAATCACGATGCCGGGAAACGTCGGCGTCGTGTCCCGTTCGGGGACGCTCACCTACCAGGCGATCCACGAGTTGACCCAGCGCGGCATCGGACAGTCGACCTGTGTCGGCATCGGCGGGGACCCGGTTCCGGGAACCTCGTTCGTGGACGTGCTGATGCGGTTCCAGGCCGACCCGGAGACGCACGCGGTCGTGATGATCGGTGAGATCGGGGGGAGCGCCGAAGAGGAGGCCGCCCGCTTCATCTCTGAGCACGTCACCAAGCCGGTGGTCGGCTACATCGCCGGGTTCACGGCTCCGGCCGGCAAGAAGATGGGTCACGCCGGGGCGATCATCTCCGGATCCAGCGGCACCGCACGGGCCAAGCAGGAGGCCCTCGAGGCGGCCGGGGTGACCGTGGTCAACGATCCGACGCTGTTGGGTGAGGCGGTGGCGAGGACTCTGTGAGGCACCAGGCTCCAGGCACCAGGCATCAGCCAGACACCTGGTCTGTGTCGTCTGCCACTCCCTGATGTCTGACATCTGAAATCTGACATCTTCTTTTCCCGTTACCCTCGCGCCATGCCCACCTCCGGCGCCGCATCCTGGCCGACGGCGGGCCGCCTCATCATCGGGATCGGTGGGGGGTCGGGTTCCGGAAAGACCACGATCGCCCATTCCATCGTGAACGCGATTGGAGCCGGCTCGGTGGCGCTGATCCAGCAGGACGCCTACTACCGCGACCAGACCGACCTCCCCCTCGAGGAGCGAGCCAAGGTCAACTACGACCATCCCGATTCCATGGAGAGCGAACTGCTCGTCGAGCATCTCGAGTCGCTCCTGGCCGGGCGTGCCGTCGACCGACCCGTTTACGACTTCACCGTCCACAACCGGTCGACCGAGACGGTGCGGGTCGAGCCGCGGCCCGTGGTGATCGTCGAGGGGATCCTCGTGCTCTCCGAACCGGCGCTGCGTGCCCTCATGTCCCTGAAGGTATACGTCGACACCGATGCCGACCTCCGCATCGCCCGCCGCTGGGAGCGGGATATCAAGGAGCGGGGCCGCACTTTCGATTCGGTGCGCGACCAATATCTGCACACGGTGCGCCCGATGCACCTCCAGTTCGTGGAGCCGTCGAAGCGCTATGCCGACATCGTGATTCCCGAGGGGTACAACCTCAATGCTGTGGGCACGGTGATCTCGATGATCCGGGACGTACTGCGGAAGGGATGAGGAGTCTCCAGTCCCCAGTCTCCAGTCGCGTCTCTTGGGGGCTGGTGACTGGCGACTGGTGACTCGCCCATAGACTCCCCCGCTGATGGAGACCACCGTATGAAGGGCCGCATCCTCTCCGGCGTCGAGGCCGGTGCGGTGCTGCGCGCCGAGGTGGCAGGGCGGGTGGGAGCCCTGGCCGACATGGGCAAGCGAGTCGGGCTTGCCACGCTGCTGGTCGGCAACGATCCGGCGTCCGAGGCCTATGTCCGCATCAAGCATCGCAAGGCTATCGAGGCGGGGATTCGCTCGTACGACTACCGGCTCCCCGTCACCGCAGCCCAGCATGAAGTGGAAGCCTTCGTCGACGAGCTCAATCGCGATCCCGAGGTGGACGCCTTTCTGGTGCAGCTGCCGTTGCCCGACCACCTCGATCCGGCACTGGTGTTGGAGCGAATCCTGCCCCACAAGGATGCCGATGGGCTGCACCCCCACAACCTGGGTCGTTTGGTGCTCGGCCTGCACGCCCCGCGCCCGGCGACCCCCACCGGGATCCTCCGCCTCCTCGACCACTACGACATCGCCACCCGGGGGGCGAGAGTCGTCGTGGTGGGCCGATCCTCGCTCGTGGGTCGGCCGCTTTCGATCATGCTCAGCGCCCGAGGGCGCGACGCCACGGTGTCGGTGGCCCATACCCTGACTTCGGACCTCGCCGCGGTGACCCGGGAGGCGGACATCCTGGTGGTCGCCGCTGGGTACCCCGGCTTGATCCGGGCCGGCCACGTGAAGCCGGGGGCCGTGGTGATCGACGTCGGCACCACCCGGATCGATTCGGGCCTGGTCGGCGACGTCGCATTCGACGAGGTGGTCACGGTCGCCGCCGGGGTGTCACCCGTCCCGGGCGGCGTCGGCCCGATGACGATCGCCGGGCTGCTGTGGAACGCGGTGATGCTCGCCGAGTTCTGAGCTCCGCCCCGGGGGCGTTGGGGACCTTCGGTGTCTTCGGCAGGGACCTATTGCCCTACTTTCCAAGTCGTGGACTGTGGAACTCTAGGTCAATCCTCAGGAGGGGGTGTTTTGACCGGGGTGGAACGCGATGTGAGGCGCCGGACCACGCCCCTTCCCCTGATCCCGTCCGAGTCGAAAGATCACGTGGTCTCTCGACGGCAGTTCCTGGGGACGCTCGGGGCCACCGGGGCCTACTTCGCACTCGGCGGCGGGGTGTTGCAGCGGGTCCTCGCCGCTCACGACCTCGACGACATCGCCGCCGGGAGACTGAAGATCGCAGCCGATCACCAGTGGGTGATGATCTTCGACCTTCGCCGTTGCGACGCATGTCGCGATTGCATCAAGGGATGCCAGGAGCAACACCACCTGTCGGCTGACGACGAATGGATCAAGGTCTACGAGCTCATCGGCGTGCAGGGCAAGTTCGCCATGCCGGTGCTGTGCATGCAGTGCGAGAGTGCGCCATGTGTCCGGGTGTGCCCGGTGCGGGCTACCTATCACCTGCCGAATGGCATCGTCGTCGTCGACCAGAACGTGTGCATCGGGTGTCGGATGTGCATGGCGGCATGTCCCTACGACGTTCGGGTATTCAACTGGGAGCAGCAAGACGTCCCCGAGCAGTATCACCACGAGTCGCCCGAGTTCCAGGTGCCGCAGAAACGGGGCACCGTCTCAAAGTGCACCCTGTGTGTCCATCTGCTCGAGCAAGGACTGTTCCCTGCCTGCCTGCAAGCGTGCACGATGGAGGCGATCTTTGTCGGAGACCTGGTTGAAGACGTGATGAGCAACGGACGCGAAACCTACATCCTCTCGCAGTACCTGCGGCAGAACGATGCCTTCCGGTTCCGATCGGAACTCGGCACCCGTCCCAGGGTCTACTACGTATCCGGGCACGGCCAGGACCTGGACTTCTGACATGACCGCAGTGCGTTCACTCACGCCCGGTTTGGAGGGAGCCGCCCTCGCACCGATGGGGCGTTCCGGCCGAGGCCATCGAGTCATCCTGTTGCTCTTGATGGTGCTGACCGCCAGTGGGATCGGCGCCTTCATCTATCAGTTCTCCACCGGGATCGGTGTCACGGGGATGAACGACCGGGTGTTCTGGGGTATCTACACCGTCGATCTGGTCACCCTGATCGGCTTCTCCTACGGTGGTGCGCTCGTCTCGGCGATTCTCCGGCTCACCAACGCATCGTGGCGGGGTCCGATCTCGCGCCTTGCCGAGGGCACCGCTCTCGCCACCCTGGCCGTCGGTGCGTTGTTTCCGCTTGCCAGCGACGGACACCCCGAACGAGTTTGGCGTCTGGTCACGGCGATGCAGATCAACTCGCCGATCATGTGGGACATGGTGGCGATCGTGACCTATCTGATCGCCACGATCGTTCTGTTCGCCCTGCCGGTGGTCGCAGACTTGGGGAGGCTGCAGGACGCCCCCGGCATCGAGGGGTGGCGCCGCCGTTGGTTCCGAGTGGGAGCATTCGGGTGGACGGGAACCGCGGACCAGCACCGAGTGCTCAATCGATCACTCACCGCGATCGCTCTCCTCATCATCCCGCTCGCGGTGATGGTGCACACCGTGTTGTCCTACGCCTTCTCGCTCACGAGCCGACCCGGATGGCACAGCACGATCTTCGGACCGTACTTCGTCATAGCGGCCATCTACTCTGGAGTCGCCCTTGTCGTCGTGGTGATCGTGGTCTTCCGGCGTGCCTACCACCTCGAGCGGTGGATTCCGGAGCGCGCAATCATCAACCTCGGTTACCTGATGGCCGCTCTCGGCGTGTTGTACGGATACCTCCTATTCACCGAGGTGACGACGGAGGGCTACGTGGGAGCCGAGGCGACGGAGAAGTTGCTGTATGCCCTGCTCCTCGACCGCTGGTCGGTGCTGTTCTGGGCATTCGTCATCGGCGGCCTCGTCGCGCCGCTTCTCATCATCGGCTTCCGGCGCACCCGCACCGTCGTCGGGGTGACCGTCGCCGCCAGCCTCGTGACGGGGGCGCTCTTCATCAAGCGCTTTCTCATGTTCATCCCGCCGCTCACCGAACCGCTCATCGGCGGAGAAGTTGGGAGCTACACCCCGTCATGGGTCGAGATCGTGGTGACCGTAGGTGCAGTTGCCGCGATCCCATTGCTGCTTGTCGGACTCTTCAAGGTGGTTCCGGTGTTGGCCGTGGTCGAGATGGAGGAGATCTCCCGGTCGCGGGGTGAGGGACTATGACTCGGTTTCGAAAACTGGTGCTCCTGATCGGCTGCTTTGGTCTGCTGATGCCGACACTCGTTGTGTCTGCACAAGGGCAAGAACCGTCTCCAAGCATTGCCATCTCGCTTGAGATCTCGTCGCGCCCGGAGCTGGCCGATGTGATCGCCGCCCGGTTGACGGCTCCCGACGGTACGCCGATCACCGAGGCTCGGATCGAGTTCTGGATCACGTCGAACCTGTTCGGGGAGCGGTACGCGTTCGTTGGAGCGTCACCCACCGACTCGAGCGGGGTGGCCAGGCTTCCCTTCGTGCCACACCAAGACAGCTACGACGTCCGGGTGACGTTCGACGGAACCGAGCTGTGGAGTTCCGCCGAGACCATTGCGACGATCGAGTTCCCATCGGCCCGGGTCATCCGATACCAGCCGACAGATCCCACCCAACTGGGATCGCTGCGGTTCGTGATGCCGCGGCTCATGGGTATCGTGGTGGGAATGATCTGGGCCACGCTCTTCGCCCTCGCGTTCTTCACCTTGCGGTCGTTCAAGCGCGGAGGGAAGGCAGATCTCACATGACTGATGGCGCACCCGGGGCAGCGTCGCAGAAGGGGCCGCGTGATCGGCTCCCGAAATGGCAATGGACATGCGAGGAAGGGAGACTGATGAAGAGGATCAACGGGCGGCTGAGAAGCTCCGCCCTGGTGCTCGTTGGGCTTCTCGTGGTATCGGTCGCCGCGTGCGGCGACGACGACAGCTCGAGTGATACGACAAGTCAACCCATCGCTCTTAGCGTGGTGTCGGACGTCGTGTGGGGACCGTTCAACCTGACCGACGATCAAAAGGCCGTCCAGTCGTGCGTCCCTGAGTCCCGCTTCCCGCGTAACTCACAGGTCGTGTGGCGGACGCGGGTCATCGATCCGGTGACCGGTGAGCAGATGGGAGATGACGTCGTCGCCGTCCAGGTGAAGCTGGGTGATGGCCAGGTCATCGATCTGAAGTACGGAGACCATCCGAGAGACACCCCAACAGACACCTTCTGGGCGGGCTCGTTCAAGGTCCCGGTGGACTACCCAACGGGGACGTTGAGCTACGAGGTCGTCGCCACAGCGACCGACGGACGGACCGGCAACTTCCTGCCGTTCAACGTTGCGCCGTCACTGCTGACGATCACAGACGAGGTCCTCGAGACACTTCCAACTCAATGAGGTGAGGCATGCGATACGGCACAGGCAACGGAGGGGTAGGGGCAAGGAGGTTCGCGCTCGCCGTGATGGCAGTGGCGACTCTCTCCGTTGCCTGTGCCACTCGCAGCGATACGACAGAGACAACCTATGGCTCGGGTGGCGGCTTGACCGAACCGGTCGTCGAATACGTGGGTTCGATGGCACTGGAGCCGAGTAACGGGCTTCCCGGCACGACGGTGACCGTCAGCGGACAGGGTTTCACCCCGGGTCAGACCTTCGATCTGACGTGGAGTTCCGCCGACGGGTCGTGGAACATCCAAGGCGACGCTGGCGAGGAGTACCACGGCCGGGTGTTCACCCCGACTGTGGTGCTGCTCGGGTCGGTGACCGCGGGCGGGGACGGTACTGTCGCCGCTACGTTCGATGTCCCCGACGACTTCGGATTCAGCCACGACGTGCGCCTGGTCGATCCCGAGGGTGTCGTTCGCAACCAGGCGGCCTTTGTGGTCGACATGCAGGTCACCATCTCGCCCGAGTCGGGTCCGCCGGGAACGCCGATCACGATTCGGGTGAGCGGACTCGGTCTAGAAGCACTCGAGGGCAATCGCCAGATCCTCTACGACAATCGATACACCGGATGGTTGTCGGCGGTGACCACCAAGGGGACCGCGGTGGCGGTGATCCCGGCCACCGGTGGTCCCGGGCCTCACCGGATCGAGGTGGCCCGAGGGGCATTCACATTCCCCTATCTCAACCCTGTCCAGTCGCCGCGCCCGGACATCCTCGTCTACGACGCGGTCTTTACCATTACCGATGGGGATCCAGTCTTGCCCCCCTCGGTGGATGAGCAGATTCCACAGCCGGTCCCACGGACCGATTTCATCCTCCCGGAGAGCGGTCCTTGGATCACCACCGATTTCGAGGTGGGAGCCGTGGGTTCGCCATTCGTCGTCACCGGGGGCGGCGTCGATCCAGGAGCCGTCGTGTCATTCACCTGGTACCGGATCGTCGGCAATCGCGTTGCCGGCCAGGGCTGGGAGGAGCGAGGCATCGACTTCGGCACGGTGACCGCCGGCAGCGATGGGTCGTTCGAGATGCCCACGAAGATACCGAGCGATGTCGGTGGAATGCACCGTCTCGAGGCCTCCGTGGGTGGATCGGCAGTCGCCACCACTTCGGTCCGCATCACCCCTGCCGCTGACGCGTTGCCGCAGTCCGTGGCGTGGGGAGACGCGGTCGATCTCCACTTGACCGGTGTCGGATGGACGGAGACGGCCAACATCTACACCATCGTCTACGACAACGCATACCTCGGGTATGCATGTGGCTTCAACAGTCAGGGTGACGTCTTGGTGCCCTTGACGGCGACCGGCGAGCCCGGATGGCATTTCATCGATCTGTATCCGGCGATCTACAAGGGAGAGGAGTCGGGCGGGCAGCAGTCGTTCCGAATCCCGATGCTCACGTTCGTAGAGCATCCCGGCGAGGAGCTGCCGGCGTTCCACTTCGCCTTCTACATCGAGGAGTAGACGATCCAGTTCGCGCGGGGAAGCCTGCGGCGGGGCCGGCTTCCCCGCTGCATCTGACTTCGCCGCGCCGGGTTGCGGCGATAATCGGTCCCACCGGACCCCAGGAGAAGCATGCCCACCACCATCACCATGGGACCACAGGGTCTCCGGGTTCCCGGCGAACCCGTCATCCCCTTTATCGAGGGTGACGGCACCGGTCCCGACATCTGGGCGGCATCGCGTCGGGTCTTCGATGCCGCGGTCGCCAAGACCTACGGCGGCAAGCGGCGGATTCATTGGACCGAGGTATTCGCCGGGCAGAAAGCATTCGACGCCACCGGGGATTGGTTGCCGCAGGGCACTATCGACGCCTTCCGCGCGCACTTGGTCGGCATCAAGGGCCCGTTGACCACCCCGATCGGGGGAGGGATTCGCAGCATCAACGTGGCGATCCGGCAGATCTTGGACCTCTACGCCTGCGTGCGCCCGGTGCGCTGGTACCAGGGAGTCCCCTCGCCGGTAAAGCATCCGGAGAAGGTGGACATGGTGATCTTCCGGGAGAACACCGAGGACGTCTACGCCGGGCTGGAGGTGCTCGCCGGTTCACCGGAGGCGAAGCGGATCCTCGAGTTCCTCCACGCCCAGATGGGTTGGGAGATCAGGGCGGACAGCGGCATCGGCATCAAGCCGATCTCGCAGACCGGTTCCAAGCGCCTCGTCCGCGCCGCGGTGCGTTACGCGCTGGCCAACAAGCGCCGCTCGGTGACCCTGGTCCACAAGGGCAACATCATGAAGTTCACCGAGGGCGCCTTTCGCACCTGGGGGTATGAGCTGGCGAAGCAGGAATTCGGCGATCGGACCGTTTCCTGGGAGGAGAGCGGCGGAAAGGCAGGGGATCGGCTGCTGATCAAGGACTCCATCGCCGACGCCTTCCTGCAGCAGATCCTGACCCGGGCCGACGAATACGACGTCATCGCCACGATGAATCTGAACGGCGACTACGTGTCGGACGCCCTCGCCGCCCAGGTCGGCGGGGTCGGCATCGCCCCGGGGGGCAACATCAACTACGAGACCGGGCATGCGGTGTTCGAGGCCACCCACGGCACCGCCCCCAAGTACGCCGGTCAGGACAAGGTGAACCCGGGATCGCTGATCCTCTCCGGGGTGATGATGCTGCGCTACCTCGGCTGGGGGGACGCCGGCGACGCCATCGAGCGCGGCCTCGAGGCTGCGATCGCCGACAAGGTGGTCACCTACGACTTCGCCCGGATGATGGAGGGGGCCAAAGAGGTCAAGACCAGCGAGTTCGCGACGGCGGTGATCGAGCGGATGTGAGTGTCGGCCGCCTGGGCGGCCTTCCGCGATTCGCAATTCGTCAGTCTCGTGTGTCGCGAGAGGCGCGTCCCGGTGAGGTTCTCGGATCGCGGTGTGCGCGTTTATCGGCGCAATTCGTCAGACGCGTCCGGGGGCCGAGCTCGATTCTCTGGCGAATTGCGAATTGCGAATTGCGCTGTTCTGCGTTCCGGTACCCTCCCCGGCGAACCCTCAAAGGAGCGCAACCGTGAGCAAGGTGACCGTGGTCGGGGCGGGCAAGTATGGCTCGACCACCGTGCAGCGTCTCGCCGAGGCGGACGTGTGCGACGAGATCGTGATGACCGACATCGTCGAGGGCCTGCCGCAGGGTCTCGCTCTCGACATGAACCAGGCGCGCCCGATCGAGCGCTACCGCACCCGGGTGATCGGCACCAACGACTACGCCGACACCGCGGGCAGCGACCTGGTGGTGATCACCGCCGGCCTTCCCCGCAAGCCGGGGATGAGCCGTATGGATCTCCTCGAGGTCAACGCCAAGATCGTCAAGGGGGTCACCGACGCGATCGTCGCTCACTCGCCGAACGCGGTCCTTATCGTGGTCACCAATCCCCTCGATCACATGACGACTCTCGCCGCCGATGTGTCCGGCTTCCCCAGATCCCGGGTGATGGGACAGGCGGGCAACCTCGACACGGCGCGCTTCGTCCATTTCATCGCCGAGAAGACCGGAGCCGACATCCTCGAAGTGAAGGCGCTCACTCTGGGCAGCCACGGCGAGACCATGGTGCCGGTCCCGTCGCAATGCTCGGTCGCCGGAAAGCCACTCACCAAAGTGTTGGATGCCGCCGCCATCGACGAGCTGGTGCAGCGGACCCGCGACGGAGGTGCGGAGATCGTGGCGCTCCTCAAGACCGGGTCGGCCTACTACGCGCCCTCTTCGGCCGCCGCGCTCATGGTGAAGGCGGTTCTGGGTGACACCGGGGAGCAGATGCCGGTGTGCGCCTGGACCACCGGTGAGTACGGCGTGTCCGACGTCTACCTCGGAGTGCCGGCGCGGATCGGGGCGGGCGGCGTCAAGGAGATCGTCGAACTACCCCTCACCGCCGACGAGTTGGCGGCACTGCGCGCTGCCGCGTTCGCGGTGAAAGAAAAAGTGGCGGAGCTGCACGGACTCGACCTGGGCTGACCTCAGGCCGCAGTCCCGTCAAGCGCTCGAACCGGCGAGCTGCATCTCGGACTCGCGGGCGGCTGCCTGCTGGCGGTGCGCCCGGTCCCGGGCGGCGATCTCATCGCGGCGCCTCGCCCACAGCCCGGTGGCGCCGATGAAGGCGAGCAGGCCGCCGAGCCAGGCGATCAGCACCCCCGAGGTGATCCCGACGTCGCCCATCTCGGCGGACACGCCGTTCGCCTCGACTTGGAGGCGGAGCAGAGTCACCCGGAGCGACGCCGCCATCGTGATCGACATCAGCCAGACGGCGAAGATGGCGTTGAGCATGGTGCGCCATCCTGCGAGCGCCTCGGGTGGCCGGACCACCGACACGCCGCCGAGGACTCCGAAACCGACGAGGAACACCAACCACACCGGGCGGTCGGCTCCGCCGAAGATCGGGTTGAGGATTGCGAGCAGCAGCACCAGGAATCCGCCGAACCTGACTCCGAGCCCGATCAGCCTGCGGGTCGATGCGGGCACGGTCTCGGGCACGAAGCGGTCTGCGAGGACTCCAAGGAGGGCCGCCCCCATGAAGGCGATCAATGCGAGACCGACGACCGCCATGCGGATGGTGCCGGCGTCGGTCACAACTGCGGCCGCGACGGCGTAGAGCACCATGAACGCGACGATCCCGCTGGCGTGGACGGTTCTCGCCTTGAGTCGGCCAGACACCAGCAGCCAGGCGAGCACGAGCAGCGCAACCGCGGTGGCGGCGATCACCTTGCCCTGGGTGAACTGGTACCCGCGCAATGACCACGGCGTGATCACGAACCGGTAGTCGGGATTGACGCGGACGTACTCCCATCCCACCGACGTCGCCATCAGCAGCAGCCCGGTGACGAGCAGGGCGTACGGTCGGTTCTTCAGGAACGCCTTCACGGGTCCTCCCGGGTCTGCGGGGAGCCACTCTACACGGCCACCCCGGGGCCGGACCGGACGGGAAAGGCCAGCACCGCTGCCACCCCGGTGGCTTGAAAAGGCTGCATTTCGTCGTTCAGATTCGTTAGAGTCACACGGATGTCATTCCCAGAGGAGGAGTGCAGATGAACAAGCGCGAGCTTGGTGAAGCTGTCGCCGGAGCGTTCGGCGGCAACAAGGCGATGGGCGGGGCCGCGGTCGACGCGGTCGTCGACGCCATCACCGCTGCCCTCGCCAAGGGTGAGAAGATCTCGATCGCCGGTTTCGGCAACTTCGAGGTCCGGAACCGTCCGGCACGGGTCGGACGGAATCCGCGCACCGGCGAAACGGTACAGATCAAGGCGAGCAAGGCTCCGGCCTTCAAGGCCGCCAAGGCCCTGAAGGAAGCGGTCAACTAGCACGCACCGGGATGGGCCGGTCCGGCCCATCGAAGTCCGGCCCCGGAGGGGCCGAACCGTTCCGGGGTTGATCTGTTGACGGCAAGCGAACGTGAGGAGGGGCGCCCGACTGGGCGCCCCTCCTCGTATTGCGACGTCGCATTCGATCAGTACTCGATCTTGACCCCCGAGGCTGCCGCAGCGAACTGGTTGAGCATGGATTGGTTCATCATGAGCTTCGCCATGTTGCCCGTGACCTTGATCTTGCCGGTCATGAACGCCATCTGGGTGTTCAGCTCGCCCTTGCTCATGGCGACCGAGGTTTCGTAGGTGTTGGTGATGGTGGCGTCGGGCTCGTCGGCGTCGCCGGGCGCCGCCAGGGCCTTGCCTTCGGCGACGTCGACAAAATAACGACCCTCGGTGCCTACCGGAGCATCGGTGACGGCGAACTGCAGGGTGAGGTCGACGTTGGCGATGGCGCCCTTGAACCCGGCATGGGCGTTGAGGGCCGTGGTGAGGTCCGCCAGCCAGTCGGTGGAGAGGAACGTGGCCACGGGGACTCCTTCTTCTCGATCGGTGGCCGAGGATAGCAACGGCCCCACCGGCTCCCTCCGGGTCAGGCGAGCAGCCCGGCCTCCTCGAGCGCGGCATCGACCTCCGCCGCCTCAGTGACTCCGATGGGTCGCAGCGGACGCCGCGGATGCCCGCCGCGGAGTCCGGTGCGGGTGGCGGCGTACTTCACCGCGGCGACGCCGTGACGCTCGATCGCACCGCTCAGCCGAAGGAGGCGGTCGTGGGGTGCAGCGGCCTCGGGACTGCCGGCGGCGGCGATCACCTCGGCGACCAAACCCGGGGCGTAGTTCGCGCTGGCCGTCACCGCACCGTGTGCCCCGCCCGCCACGGATGGCGCCACCGCCGCCGATGCCCCGGCAAACATCCAGAACCCCCGGGGGGCCGAGGTGGCGATGCTCACGCAGCGCACCGGGTCGCCCCCGGAGTCCTTCATACCGACGATGTTGGGATGAGCGGCGAGCCGGATGGCGCTTTCCGTCGGGAGTTCGTATGCGGTGACTCGCGGCACGGAGTAGAGGAACACGGGAAGCGGCGAGGCGTCGGCGAGATCGGAGAAGAAACCCTCGACGAGGTCGATGCGGTGGCGCACCAGCGTCGTGGGGGTCATCGCCAGCACGGCGTCGGCGCCGGCCTCGGCGGCCTCGGCCGCCATCGCCTCGGCGGCGCGCAGCGACTCGGCGGCGAGACCGACGATCACGAACCCGTCGGGTGCGGCCTTCCGGGCATCGGCAGCGAGCATCTGCCGTTCCCCGGGTTCGAGATAGGGGCCCTCGCCGGTGGAACCTCCGATGACGACCCCGTAAACCTCGCGCTCCCAGAGATCGGCGACGTTGCTGCGGTGCGCCTCATGGTCGATGGTTCCCGATTCGGTGAACGGCGTGATGATGGCGGGCATGAGCCGGGGCGGGGGGCGCATGAGAGGAGGGTAGATGGCAGGTGGCAGATGGCAGATGGCAGATCATTCGCCGTCTGCCGTCTGCTGTCTGCCATCCTTCCGGGGGAACCGCGGGTGGGACGGCGTGCGTCCAACCCGAAGCGCATCAAGGAGGGGTGAAGTGACCTACCGGACATGGTGGGTGGTGTTGGTTGTCTTTGCGGTGGGAGCCTGCCAGACGGCAGACGACGGAGTTTCCATCGACGAGGGGGCCGACGGCACCACGATCACTCTGGCCGTCGGTGACGTGCTGAACGTCGCCCTGCCGGCAAACCCGAGTACCGGATTCACCTGGGAGGTGACGGCCGTCGACGGTGCGATCCTGAGCGCTGCCGGCGAACCGGTCTTCGAGGCGGAGTCGACGGCGATCGGATCTGGCGGCACGATGACCTTCTCGTTCGACGTCCTGGCCGCAGGGACGACCACCCTGAAGATGATGTATCACCGGACCTTCGAGACGGAACCCCCGGCCGACACGTTCACGCTGACGGTGACGGTGGGGTGACGCCTCCGACCACTGCTACCCGCTGCCCGCTACCCGCTACCAGCCACCCGCAAGACCGAACCGGGAAGCGGGAAACGGACGGCGGGAAACGGGAAACGGGAGACGGTGCCCGGCGCTGTTGGCGCCGGGCACCTCAGGTTGCGCGAGAATGCCGCCCGGGAAGGAGGCGGTTACGAGGTGACCACGACGGAAGCGCCATCGCGGCGGCGGTACCCATGGCCGGTCGAGTTCTACCGGTCCGCCATCGGGAAGAAGTGGGTGATGGCGGTCACCGGCATGGCACTCATCGGGTACATCGTCGCCCATTTGGTCGGCAACCTGAAGATGTACCTCGGCGCCGACGAGATCAACCTCTACGGTGAGGCGCTGCGCGATCTCGGCGGCCACCTCGCCCCGCGTACCTCGGTGCTGTGGTTCCTCCGCATAGGACTGCTGGCGGCAGCGATCCTCCACGTGCACGCCGCCTACTCCCTCACCTACACGAACTGGAAGGCGCGCGCCGGGCGGTACCACGATCGCGACTACGCCGTGGCGAGTTACGCCTCCCGGACGATGCGGTGGACCGGCACGATCGTGATCCTCTTCCTGTTCTTCCATCTCGCCGACCTGACCTGGGGGATGGCTCCGGCGGCGAGCGACCAGTACCTGCGCGGCGACGTCTACGCCAATCTGATCGCCTCGTTCGAGCGTCTGCCGGTGGCGATCTTCTACGTGATCGCGAACCTGGCGCTCGGGACGCACCTGTACCACGGAACCTGGAGCCTCTTCCAGAGCCTGGGGTGGAGCCATCCTCGCTTCAACCGGTGGCGGAAGTACGCCGCTTACGCGGTGACGGGATTCGTCGTGGTCGGCAACCTCTCGTTCCCGATCGCGGTGCAGATCGGGTACTTCGACTGACGGAGGTGACCGTGCAACTCGACGCCAGGATCCCTGCCGGTCCCCTCGCCGACAAGTGGGACAACCATCGCTTCCAGCTTCCACTCGTGGGACCGCCGAACCGGCGCCGGTTCGAAGTGATCGTCGTCGGCACCGGGCTTGCGGGAGCCGGCGCCGCCGCCACGCTCGGCGAGCTGGGGTACCGGGTGAAGGTGTTCACCTATCACGACAGCAACCGGCGGGCGCACAGCATTTCCGCCCAGGGGGGGATCAATGCCTCCAAGAACTACCGCAACGACGGCGACAGCACCCAGCGGCTCTTCTACGACACCATCAAGGGAGGCGACTACCGATCCCGCGAAGCCAACGTGTATCGCCTTGCCCAGGTCAGCAACGAGATCATCGACCAGTCGACCGCCCAGGGCGTCCCGTTCGCCCGCGAGTACGGGGGGATGCTGGCCAACCGCTCCTTCGGCGGGGTTCAGGTGGCCCGCACCTTCTACTCCCGGGGCCAGACCGGCCAGCAGCTGCTCCTCGGGGCCTACCAGGCGCTGGCCAGGCAGATCGAGGCCGGCACCGTGAAGTCCTACACCCGCTGCGAGATGCTCGACGTCGTGATCGTCGACGGTCGGGCGGCCGGGATCGTCGTGCGCGACCTGGTCACCGGGGAGATCTCGAGCCATTCGGCGCATGCCGTTGTCCTCGCCACCGGCGGTTACAGCAATGTCTACTTTCTCTCCACCAACGCCAAGGCGTGCAACGTCACCGCCATCTGGAGGGCGCACCGCAAAGGCGCCATGTTTGCCGACCCGGCGTTCACCCAGATCCATCCCACCTGCATTCCGGCGAGCGACGAGTTCCAGTCCAAGCTGACCCTGATGTCGGAGTCGCTGCGCAACGACGGGCGCATCTGGGTGCCGCAGGCGGCGGGGGAGTCCCGCCCCGCCCGCGACATTCCCGAGGACCAGCGGGATTACTTCCTCGAGCGGCGCTACCCGGCATTCGGCAACCTGGTGCCGCGCGACGTCGCCTCGCGGGCCGCCAAGCGCGAGGTGGATTCGGACAAGGGCGTGGGTGCGCTGCGCAACGGCGTGTACCTCGACTTCGCCGACGCCTTCAAGCGACTCGGGCGCGATGTCGTCACGGAGCGCTACGGCAACCTCTTTGAGATGTACGAGCGCATCACCGGGGAGAACCCCTACGAGATGCCGATGCGGATCTACCCGGCCCCGCATTACACGATGGGCGGCCTCTGGGTCGACTACGACCTGATGACCACGGTGCCCGGCCTCTATGCCCTCGGCGAGGCCAACTTCTCGGACCACGGCGCCAACCGTCTCGGCGCCAGCGCCCTCATGCAGGGGCTGGCGGACGGGTACTTCATCATCCCCAACACGATCGCCGGATATCTGTCGCCCATGCTGGGGACCGCGGCGGTGCCGACCAGCCATCCGGCGTTCACCGCGGTGGAGGACGAGGTGCGGGACCGCACCAACCGCCTTCTCGCCGCCAAGGGGTCGCGCACCGTGGACTGGTTCCACCGCGAGCTCGGGAAGATCGTGTGGGACGAGTGCGGCATGGCGCGCAGTGCCGACGGTCTGCGGCGGGCACTCGCCGACATCCCGGTCCTGGAGGAGGAGTTCCACCGCGATGTGAAGGTCCTGGGGAGCGGCGAGGACATCAACCAGGCGCTGGAGAAGGCAGGGCGGGTGGCCGACTTCTTCGAGCTCGCGGCCTTGATGTGCCGCGACGCCCTCGACCGTGAGGAGTCCTGCGGTGGGCACTTCCGGGTGGAGCATCAGACCCCCGAGGGCGAGGCGCTGCGCAACGACGACGACTACGCCTACGTGGCCGCCTGGGGATTCAACGGCCCCGGCGCCGAGCCGACGCTCGTGAAGGAACCGCTCGTGTTCGAAAACGTCGAGTTGAAGACGAGGAGCTACAAGTAATGGACCTGACCCTGCGGGTGTGGAGGCAGGCAGGCCCGGATCGCCCCGGCGCCTTCGAGGAGTACCGGGCGCGCGACATCAGCAAGGACGCCTCCTTCCTCGAGATGCTCGACGTCGTCAACGATCGTCTCACCATCGAGGGTCGGGAACCGATCACCTTCGAGCACGACTGCCGGGAGGGCATCTGCGGGTCCTGCGGGATCATGATCAACGGGAAGCCGCACGGTGGGCAGCCGGGTACCGCCACCTGTCAGTTGCACATGCGCAAGTTCTCTGAAGGCGACGTCATCGTGGTGGAACCGTGGCGAGCCGCCGGATTCCCCGTCCTCAAGGACCTCATGGTGGACCGCGCGGCACTCGATCGGATCATCGAAGCCGGCGGCTACATCGGCGTCGACGTCGGGAGTGCCCCGGAGGCGAACCTGATCCCTGTATCCAAGGCCGTTGCCGAACTGGCCATGGATGCCGCCGCGTGCATCGGGTGTGGGGCGTGCGTCGCCGCCTGTCCCAACAACGCCGCCCAGTTGTTCACCGCCGCCAAGGTGGCGCACCTCAACCTGCTCCCGCAGGGCCAGCCGGAGCGCTACTCCCGGGTGGAGGCGATGGTGGACACGATGGAGCGGTTCTTCGGTTCGTGCACCAACCACGGCGAGTGCGAGGCGGCCTGCCCCAAGTCGATCTCGATCGACTTTATCGCCCTGCTCAACAAGGATTACGTGAAGGCGAAGCGGAAGAACCGCGCCATGGCAGCGCGCGGCTGAGCTGCGAGGCCCCAGGCTCCAGCCAGACGCGGCACTGTGTCTGCCCCTGCCATCCGGCGTCCCGTTCCCTGATGTCTGGCGCCTGATGCCTGGTGCCTCCCCTACGCGCGCTCCGCGCGAATTGCCTTGCCCTCCGACAGCCCGTTGACAAGGCCCGCTGGGGGTTTACGGGCTTGCCTGCGCGCGCTCCGCGCGCAATAATGACATCGGTGTTATTCGGGAGGACAGTTGCTCGACGATCTCAGTGAGGCATTGGCGGTGGGGGACCTGTCCTGGCAGGACGGGGCCAACTGCAAGGGTGCCAATGCCGACCTGTTCTTTCCCGAGCGTGGGGCATCGACCCGGACGGCCAAGGGGATCTGCCGGGAATGCAACGTGCGCCAGGAATGTCTCGAGTTCGCCATCACCACCGGCGAGAAGTTCGGGATCTGGGGCGGCATGTCGGAACGAGAGCGCCGCAGAGTGCGCCGCGATCGCCAGGTGGCGGCCACCGTGCGCCGAGTGTCCTGAGGTTTCGATCGTCGCCTGTTTCCCGTTTCCCGTTTCCCGTTTCCCGTTTGCAGCGCACGGTCTTCTGGCATCCGGCATCCGGTATCTGGCATCCGGCATTTGGCATCCGGTATCCGATCCCTGACACCTGATACCTGAGACCTTTTCCGTACAATGTCCCCGTCCGACCAGGGAGTGCTTCCGTGCCCGTCCTGATCGCCGTCGCTGCCGTTGCCGCGGTCGTCGTCATCGTGATCGCCGTCACCCGTCGCCGCGGTGCGGCTGCCCAACAGACCCCCGCCACGATGGGCACGGTCGCCGTCGAGGTGGGTCGCCCGCGGCCCTCGGTTGCCGAGTTCCACGTGACGGATGGCTCTGCCCGGGTGCACTTCGAGGTTCCCTTGCCGCTTGCCGGCGCCGACGAGGTGCTCGCCGAACTGCTCGGGCGGGAGGCGGTCGAGGTGGTCCGGGAGAAGCGCCACACCCTTCCCATCGGGGACGTCCACCGGGTGGTGGCCCTCGGCCGCCGCGGCGCCGACTGGGTCGAGGTGGCCACCATCGGCCTCGAAACGCCGGGCGAACTGCCACCTCCGCTGCTCCCCGAGTTGATCCCGCATGCCACCCATCGCGATTTCGATCCGTTCGAAAGGCTCTCCGAACTGCCCGAGCATGCTCCCGGCCTCTCGACGGGATCCCGGGGGGAGAGCCTGGAGCGGTTGGCTTTGCGGCTTCCCGTCCAGGCGCAGGCTGGGATCCGCTCCCAGGGGATCGATCCGGCGAGCGCGGATGGCGCCGGCGTCGTCATCGCGCTGATGCGGAGCGCCGGCTACCAGGTCGTCGAGACCGCTCCCGCCACCTACCGCGCCGATCGCTCGGGGCAGCGCACCTTCATCCGGGTGGTCCCCCATCGCCACGGCGACTACCCGGAACTCGACGAGGCCGTCATCCGCAGGTTCGTCGTCGACTTCGGCGCCTCCGGTGCGGAACGGGGATTGCTGCTCTCCGAGAAGTGGGCACCCTTCGAGGTCCACGAGCGAGAGCGCCGTGACCCCCGGGTGCGCTTCGTGACCCGCGAGCGCCTCCAGGGTTTTGCCGACGCCCTCGCCCTGGGCTGAGCGACGGGTGAGCCTGCGACGGTCCTCTCGCCCGCGGCCTGGAACTCCACTGGAGCGCCCTTCGTTACCCGGAGTGGTGGATGACTGACGACTCCACCCCGTCTTGGGAAGAGGTGGCCCGACATCATGGGCGCAAGATCTACAATTTTGCCTACCGCCTCACCGGCAACGCCGACGATGCTCACGACCTCGTTCAGGAGGTGCTCCTCCGGGTCCGCCGTGGGCTGTCGTCGTACACGCCGACTTCGTTCGACGGCTGGCTGTGGCGGATCACCCGCAACGCCTTCCTCGACGAGGTGCGTCGCCGCAACCGGCGCCCGACCATGCCTCTTCCTGAGGACGATCGTGGCATCGGCGCCGCGGCACCCGGACCCGAAGAGGTACTCGCCTCGATCCGGCTCGGCGAGGACGTGCAGCGCGCCCTGCTCGACCTCCCGTACGACTTCCGCGAAGCGGTCGTGCTCTGCGACGTGGTCGGACTCTCGTATGAGGAGATCGCCGGCGCCGTTGGGATCCCGGTGGGCACCGTGCGCAGCCGGATCCATCGGGGACGCAAGATGTTGAAGGAGCGTCTGGGATGAATCATCTCGGCGACGTCCTCTCTGCCCTCCTCGATGGTGAACTCGGCGGCACCGAGCGCGGCGAGGCCGAGCGCCACCTCGCCGAGTGCGAGGCATGCCGGTTGGAGTTGTCGCTGATCGAATCCGCGCGGGGTGTGGTGCGGGCGCTGCCCTCCCTCGAACCTCCGCCCGGCCTGCTGCCGACGCGTCTCCGGCGCCGGCGCTGGGTCCTCTCACCGGCATGGATCACCACGGTCGCGGTGGCCGTGGCTCTCGCCTTCGGCCTGGTGGTCGGGCCCGGCGAACCGGGTGAGGCCTTCGAGATGGACACGCTCAATGAGCAGCACATCGCTCGCGTAGTGGGTGATCCGGGGATCGCCACATTTCGGGGGGACAGTCCGTGAGAATCCGTGTCCCGGCCGTGGTTGCCGCCGTCCTCCTGGTCGTGCCCGTCCCGGTTCTCGCCGACGACGGTCTCGGGGACTACCTCGAGCACGACGCCGGCGCTGAGTTCCACGGCACCGGGGTCGTGATGTGCACGTGGGAATCGGATTCCGCGGCCGCCACCTACGAGGTCACCCGCCACGAGGGGATGTCGATGACCAGCGGCCCCTCCGGCGATCTGATGGTGACCCCGGCGATCACCGTGATGCGGGCGGGCGGCGAGTGGTACTCGGTCGAGTTCTCCGACCGGTCGGAGTGGTCGCTGAGCGACCGCTATCGGCTCGGTGCGGTAACGCCCACCGTGCATCTCGGCAGAGCGGCCAGCGCCTATCTCGTGTTGGAAGGCGACCTCCCGAGGGTCCGCTTGATCGTCGACGATCTCACCACGGTGCCTCTCGTCACCGAGGTGCTCGACGCCGACGGGCGAGTGTTCCGGATGGCGGTGCTGATCGCCTTCGACGACACCCCCGGCGACATGCCACCGCCGCCGGAGGCGGCGCGGACACTCACCGTGCCGTCGGCCCAGGCCGGCGCGTCGCTGCCGGAATCGATCGCCGGCTACCGCCGGGTGGACACCTACGAGATCGCCGGAGGCGGGCTGCAGGGGTACTACTCCGACGGGCTGTTCTCGTTCTCGGTGTTCGAGAAGGTGCGGGGTTCCACCCCCGAGGCATTCCGGGGGGCCACGACGTTCATGGTTGGAGACGGCCGGTACCGGCGGGTGGTGACCCCCTCCGAGGTGTGGGTCTACTGGAACGCACCGGACCGGTCATACGTCCTGGTCGGCGACCTCCCCCCGGACCATCTGCTGGCGGCACTCGACGGGCTCCCCGATCCGGGCGATCGGGGATTGCTGGTTCGGTTGTGGCGCCGGCTGTTCGGCTGATCTCCGGTTCGCCATCGCCCGATGCCCCGTCCCGTGACGTTGGTGATGCTCAGGGCGAGCCGGCGGCGTCATCCGGCGGTGCCCCGTCACGCAGCGCTGGTGATGTGCAGGGCGAGCCGGCGGCGTCATCCGGGAAGGACGCACGACGAAGGCGCACTTGACCGTGCGTCGAGGAGGAGGACGTAGCCGGGGGCGTCGGTGGCCGTCGTGCACGCGCCAAGCGTTGGGTGTCGGGGCATTGGGACGCACGACAAAGGCGCACTTGACCGTGCGTCGAGGAGGAGGACGCCGCCGGGGGCGTCGGGGGCCGTCGTGAGCGCGGCAAACGTTGCGGGACGGGGGATTAGCTCTACGATCCCGGCGTCGTCGAAGAAAGGTCATCCGTGGTCGCCACCATCGGTTCTCCGGCACCCTCGTTCGAGCTACGCGACACCGAGGGCAACACGGTATCGCTCGAGTCCCTGAGGGGTCGCAAGAGCCTGATCGTGTTCATCCCGTTCCCGTTCAGCAGCACCTGCGAGGGCGAGCTGTGCACGATTCGCGATCGTCACGCGGAGTTGAACGATCTCGACGCCAATGTGATGGCGATCACCACCGACACCACCTTTTCCAACGCGGAGTGGTCGAAGAAGAACGGGTTCCGCTTTCCGGTCCTCTCGGACTTCTGGCCGCACGGTGCGGTCACCGAGGCCTACGGCGCCTTCGACCCCAGGGTCGGCGCCGCCAACCGTTCCACGTACGTGCTCGACGCCGCCGGAGTCGTGCGGGCGATCGTGGCGACGGAGAGCCGCAAGTTCGCCCGCGAGTTCGATGCATACGTAAAGGCGTTGAACGCGATCGGCTGAGGACAGCCGATCGCAGATGGCAGACGGCAGACGACGGCCCTTGATCTGCTATCTGCTTTCTGCAATCTCTTAGGGGGCAGACGGCAGACGACGGCCCTTGATCTGCTATCTGCTATCTGCAATCTCTCACGGCTTGACCCGATACCCCACCCCGCGCACCGTTTCGATGATCGGTGCGCCGGGATGCTCCTCGAGCCGCCTCCGGAGCCGGCGGATGTGCTGATCCAGGGTGCGGGTGTCGCCGAACCAGGTGTACCCCCACACCTTGTCGAGGAATTCCTCGCGGGGCACCACCCGGCCCGGATGCTCCATGAGCAGCGATAACACCTCGAACTCCTTGCGCGGCAGGTCGAGCGCAGCGTCTCCGATGCGCAGGTGGTGGGCGTCACGGTCGAGAGTGGCGGTGCCGACCGTGACGGACTCCCCGGGGGAGCCGCGGCGGCGGGTTGCCGCCCGCACCCGGGCGAGCAGCTCGCGGATCGAGTACGGCTTGGTCACGTAGTCGTCGGCTCCCAACTCGAGGGCGGTGACGACGTCGGCCTCGGCGTCTTTGGCGCTCACCACGATCACCGGGACGTCGGAGTCCTTGCGAATGGCGCGCAGCACGTCGAGTCCGCCAACCCCGGGGAGCATGAGGTCGAGGAGGACGATGTCGGGTCGTACCGCCCGGAAGCGCTCCAGACCGAGTCGGCCGTCGGCGGCGCCATCGACGACGAACCCCTCACGCTCGAACGACACCCTGATGGCCTCCACGAACGAGGCCTCGTCCTCGATCACCAGCACCCGGGTCACGGGTTGGTCCACAGCGGGAGGATGACGCGGAACATCGATCCCTCACCCTCGGTGCTGGTCACCGTGATGTCCCCGCGGTGGTTGCGGGCGATGTGCCGGGCGATCGAAAGGCCGAGCCCGGTCCCTCCCGTCTCGCGGCTGCGGGCACGGTCCACCCGGTAGAAGCGTTCGAAGATGCGGTCCTGGTGTCCCTCAGCGATGCCGATGCCCTCGTCGATCACCTCGATCTCCACGCGATCGTCGCGGATCGCGGTGGCTACGATCACCCGGGGCGGGGCGGCGCCGGCGTCCGGGTAGCTGTACTTGATGGCGTTCTCGACGAGGTTGGAGAGAAGCGAGCGCAACTGTCGGGGGTCGCCGGTCACGCGGGCCGCCGGCGGCACGGTCCTGATCTCCAGGTCGACACCGGTGCTCTCGGCGATGGGACGCATTTCGCGGGCGACCGCGTCGACGACCGATGCGATGGACACCGGCTCGTCGTGGGTGGTGAACGCCTCGGCCTGGGAGAGGTCGAGGATGTCGCCCACGAGCCTTGCCAGCCGCTCTGCCTCGTGGCGAAGTCGCTCGGCGATCCCGGCGGCGGCGGGATCACCCGCCACCGATCCGGCCAAGGCCTCGGCGAGGGCGGCGAGGGCCGCCAGCGGGGTCTTCAATTCGTGACTGACGTTGGCGATGAAGTCGCGGCGCATCGCGGTGACCCGTCGGCCCTCGGTGACGTCTTCGACGAAGGCGACCGCCCCGACGCTTTCGACCCCGAAGTCGAGGGGCACCGCCGACACCTCGAGCACAGAGCGAATGGGCGTATAGAGCTCGACCTCGACGGAGACGGCGTTGCGGCTGAGCACCGCCTGCTCGATAGAGTCGCGGACCCGAACCTGGGCGACCGCCTCGCCGAGCCGGGTTCCGAGGAACCGCTCCGCCGCCGGGTTGCTCGTGATCACCACCCCGTGGTCGTCGGTGAGCAGCACGCCGAGGGGGGCCGCCTGCACCGCTCCCGCCAGACGGGATCGCTCCCGTTGCGCCTGGGCCGTGGAGCGCTCCAGTCGGTCGAGGGCGGAGGAAAGCGAA
>DATDRW010000081.1:0-7179 GCA_035291545.1 Acidimicrobiia bacterium | reverse complement strand
CCGGTGGCCACCATTTCATCTCCGTAGGAGGGGTCGTCGCGCCGCTGCCGGGAGATCCCGGCGGAGCGCTCGATCTCTGCTGGGTCGCGTCCCACCTTGGCGCAGTGAGCGTCGAGCACCGCGCACTTGTGGCGGATCTGGTCGGCATCCCCGAAACCGTGCCAGATGTCGGCATGCTCGGCGGTGATCCGCAGCATCACCTTCTCCCCGCCGCCGCCGACGAGGATCGGCATCGTGCGCAGCGGGGGTGGGTTGAGCACCCGCAGACGGTCTTTGATGATCGGCAGGTCGCGCCGCAGTGCCGCCACACGGGACGGGCCGGTCCCGAAGTCGTAGCCGTACTCGGTGTAGTCCTTCTCGAACCATCCGGCGCCGATCCCGAGGATCACCCGGCCCCCGGAGATGTGATCGACCGTCCGCGCCATGTCGGCGAGCAGGTTGGGATTGCGATACGAGTTGCACACCACCAGCGGGCCGAGCTCCACCCGGTTGGTCACCTCGGCGAACGAGGCGAGCTGGGTCCAACACTCGTAGTGCATCCCGTCCGGCTCGCCGGAGAGCGGGTAGAAGTGATCCCAGTTCATCACGATGTCGACGCTGCGCTCCTCGGCCTCGACCGCGGCGTCCCGCAACGCCGAGTACGGGGCGTGCTGCGGGTGGATCTGGACGGCGAGACGGATCGGGCGACTCATAATGCTCCTGGTCGTGGCGGGCGGAAGATGACGCTAGAACTCGGTGCGGGGCTACCCGCACGGGGTGACGACGTCGCAGCGGAACACACGGAGGTAGACGAGGCTGCTCTGGTCGACCTCCATGCCGTCGAGGTTGGCCCGCATCGCCGCGGTGGCGGGCTCGTCGTCGACCGCCACCCAGGGCACCAGTTCGGCGCCGAGGTCGCGCCAGCGCAGGCACGGGCCGGCATCTCCGCATCGGTGCTCCCACCATCCCGCGCCCTTGAGCCGGTCCTCGACCATGACGAGGGCGGCGGCCGCCGTCATACCCTCGGAGCGCAACACCGCTCCCTCGCCGTCGCACGCCTCGGCGTTGCAGTTTTGATGAGCGTCGACCACCTCGATGCCCGGAGGAAGCGTCAGGGCCGCAACGGTCGCAGGCTCCGGTATCGGATCGGAAGTCACCGAGACGACGGTGGCCGCGGCGATGGCAAGGAAAGCGATCACGAAGGCGACACCGACGACCACCATTGCGAGGTGCTTGCGGCGGGCCTCTTCGATCATGGCCCGCGCCGGCTCAGACGAGCTCGACGATGGCCATTTCGGCGCCGTCTCCGCGCCGGGGCCCGATCCGTACGATTCGGGTATACCCGCCGGGACGCTCCAGGTAGCGGGGCGCCACCTCGTCGAAGAGGCGGGTGACGACTTCGGTGTCGCCGATGTCCTCGAGGATCACCCGGCGGGCGTGAAGGGTGCCGGTGCGCGCCCGGGAGATCATCTTCTCGGCATAGGGGCGGAGCAGCTTCGCTTTGGCGATTGTCGTGGTGACCTTGTCGTCCCAGAACAGCTCCTGAGCAAGGTTGCTCAGCAGCGACTTCTGGTGAGCGGCGTCACCTCCGAACCGCGGGCCACGCTTCGGCCTCGGCATCAGACCTTCGTGTCCTTGTCGCGCGCCACGGCGAGCGACAGGCCGAGCTCGTCGAGCTTGGCAGTGACCTCTTCGAGGCTCTTCTGCCCGAAATTGGTGATATTGAGCAGGTCCTCCTCGGTCTTCTGCACCAGCTCGCCGACCGTCGTGATCTGGGCGCGACGCAGGCAGTTGCGGGGGCGCTCCGAAAGGTCGAGAGCCTCGATGGGGAGGTCGAGATCGGGCGAGGCCGACTCGCTCACGACCACGTCGCCGAGTACGAGTCCGATGCCCTCGCCGAAGTCGGCGAACAGCCCCACGAGCTCTCCCAGGGTCTTGCCCGCCGACGAAAGCGCCTCGCTCGCCGACACCGAACCGTCGGTGTGCACGTCGAGCACCAGCTTGTCGAAGTTGGTCATCTGGCCCACCTGGGTCGAGCCGACCGTGTACGCCACCTTGCGCACCGGCGAGAAGATGGAGTCGATCGGGATGACCCCGATGCCCTCGCCCCTGTTGTTGCGGTCGGCGCTGCGATACCCGACGCCGCGCTCGCATGTCATCTCGATCTCGAGCTTGCCGCTCGATGACATCGAGACGATGTGATGATCATCGTTGATCACCTCGACGCCCGCCGGAGCCTTGATGTCACCGGCGGTCACGTCGCCCTTGCCCTTGGCGGACAGGTAAAGGGTTTGCGGGCCGTCGACCTCGATGCGCAGCACCACACCCTTGAGGTTGAGGATGATGTCGACGACGTCCTCGACGATTCCGGGGATCGTGGAGAACTCGTGCTGCACACCCTCGATGCGCACGGTAGTGATCGCCGCCCCGGGAATCCGGGAGAGCAGCGTGCGCCGCAGGGTGTTGCCGAGCGTGTATCCAAACCCGGGCTCTAACGGCTCCACGAGGAACCGCGAGCGGTTCTCGTCGACTACCTCTTCTTCGATGTGCGGGCGCTGAACGATCAACACTGGCAAACCCCTTACTTCGAGTACAGCTCGACGATCAACTGCTCCTGAACCTGGGTGTCGATCTGGGCACGGCTGGGGAGGCGGGTGATCGTGATCTTGCGAGCCGCGAGCTCGACCTCGAGCCAGTCGGATGCGGTGCGACGCGATGTGTCCACCGCGTGTTGCACAACGATCATCTCCTTGCTGCCTTCCCGCATCGTCACCACGTCACCGGGACGCACGCGGAGCGAGGGGATGGTGACGCGGTGGCCGTTGATGCGGAAATGGCCGTGCGACACCAACTGGCGGGCCTGCGAGCGCGACTCGGCGAAATGGGCGCGGTAGACAACATTGTCGAGGCGGCTCTCCAGGATCTGCAGCAGGTACTCACCGGTGATGCCCTTGGAGCGGGCCGCCTCCTTGTAGTAGCGGCGGAACTGCTTCTCGAGCACGCCGTAGATGCGCCGCGCCTTCTGCTTCTCCCGCAACTGGATCAGGTACTGCGTCTCTCGGACCCGGCCCTTGCCGTGCTCTCCCGGGGGATACGGCTTGCGCTCGATGGCGCACTTGCTCGACTCACAGCGCGCCCCCTTGAGGAAGAGCTTGGTGCGCTCACGGCGGCACAGCTTGCAGACCGAACCGGTGTAGCGCGCCATCAGGCACCCCTCCGTCGCGAGTTGAGGCGGACGCCGTTGTGCGGAAGCGGGGTGATGTCGCGGATGCCGGTGACCTCCATGCCCATCGTTTGCAGCGTACGGATGGCGGTTTCCCGTCCCGAGCCGGAACCCCGCACGATCACGTCCACCTTGCGCATGCCGTACTCGCCGGCGCGCCGGGCGGCCTGCTCGGCGGCAACCTGGGCGGCGTACGGCGTCGACTTACGCGATCCCTTGAACCCCACCGTGCCCCCGGAGGTCCACACCAGGGTGTTCCCGTCGAGATCGGTGATGTTGATGATCGTGTTGTTGAAACTTGCCGTGATGTGCGCCGCGCCGTGGAGGATGTTCCTCCGTTCCCGCCGCCGCGTCTTCTTCTTTTCTACCAACGAATGGCTCCTCCGCCCCGACTACTTCTTGGTTGCCTTCTTCTTCCCCGCAATGGCCGAACGCGGCCCTTTGCGGGTGCGGGCATTGGTGTGTGTCCGCTGCCCACGAACCGGAAGACCGCGGCGGTGACGAACCCCCTCGTAACTGCCGATCTCGACCTTGCGCTTGATGTTTTGCGCCACCTCGCGCCGCAGATCACCCTCGACCCGAAAGTTGGCGTCGATGTACTGCCGGATTCGGTTGACCTCGTCGTCGGTGAGATCTCCCACCTTCGTGTCGGGATCGATCTTGAGCGTCACACAAGCATCGAGCGAATGACTGCGGCCCACGCCGTAGATGTAGGTGAGACCGATCTCGACGCGCTTGTCGCGTGGGAGGTCGACCCCGGAGATTCGTGCCATCGCGCTACCCCTGCCGCTGCTTGTGGCGGGGGTTGGAGCAGATCACCCATACCCGGCCGCGCCGACGGATGATGCGACATTTCTCGCACATCTTCTTTGCGCTCGGTCGGACCTTCATGTAGTGGTCGTTTCTCCCGGGCTGGCGGCGCCGGGCGCACGAATCACCCACGCGGGTGGTCTCGAGGACCCGACGACGGTTGCCATTGTCGCTACGTCGTCAGCGGTTCATCTTTTGCAGGACGTGCCTGCACACACACACCTAAGGGACCCCGAAGGGCCGGACGGAAAGAGTAACGCAGCCGGGGGATATGGACAAGTCGGGGAATAGGCTCCAGGCACCAGGCTCCAGGCACCAGCCGGACCTGCCCGAGCAGGTGGGTGGCCCTCCGGGTAGGCCACCCGGGAACCCCAGGTGGACCCCACAGCAGTATCTGGTGCCTGGAGCCTGGTGCCTACTCGGTCAGCACCTGCGGGCCATCGGGCGTGATGGCCACGGTGTGCTCGAAGTGCGCCGACAGCGAACCGTCGTCGGTGACCACGGTCCAGCCGTCGTCGAGGACCCGGGTGGCATCGCCGCCCATGTTGAACATCGGTTCGATACAGATCGCCATCCCCTTGCGCAGCTTCATCCCCGTCCCCGGACGCCCGTAGTTGAGCACCTGCGGCTCCTCGTGCATCTCGCGCCCGATGCCGTGCCCGGTGTACTCGCGCACGATGCCGAAGCGGTGCTTCTCGGCCACCGAGCCGATGGCATGTCCGATGTCGCCGAGGCGGGTGCCGACCGTCGCCCTCTCGATACCCGCCCACAGCGCCCGCTCGGTGGCTTCGATCAGGGTCTTGGTGTCGGCGGGGACGTCGCCGATGGGAAAGGTGATGGCGGCATCGGCGTGCCACCCCTCGTAGATGGCGCCGGCGTCGACACCGAGGATGTCACCCTCCTTGAGACGACGCGAGGTGGGGATCCCGTGAACGATCTGCTCGTTGACCGAGAGGCATGTGTGCGCCGGGAACCCCTGGTAGTTGAGGAAGTTCGATGTGGTCTTCCCGTCGCGGGTGATCCGGGCGGCGATCGAGTCGAGTTCGAGGAGTGAGACCCCGGCTCGCGCCGCCTCGCGCAGCGCCTCGTGGATCCTGGCGACCACCCGGCCCGCCCGCCGCATCGCGGCAAAGTCGGAGGCCGACTTGATCGTCATCACGACGCCAGCACCGCCACGATCCGGCTGAGCACATCGAGGATCTCGCCGACCCCGTCCACCGTCACCACGGGACGAGCCGAGTCGCGGTAGTAGGCGATCAGCGGTTCTGTCTGGGTGCGGTACACCGCAAACCGTTTGGCGACCGTCTCGGCGGTGTCGTCGCTGCGCCCCCGGGCCAGTGCCCGGGCCACGAGCTCTGCCTCGGGCACTTCGATGACCACGACCGCGTCGAGGGCGTCCCGTCCGGCCACCTCATCGAGGGCCTCGGCCTGGGGCCGGGTCCGGGGGAAGCCGTCGAAGAGGAAGCCGCAGGAGGCGTCGGCGGTCGCCAGTCGCTCCTCGACCATCGCCACCACGATCTCGTCGGACACCAGATCGCCGGCGTCCATGGTCGCCTTCGCCCGCTTCCCCAGGTCGGTACCGCGGGCGACGTGGTCGCGCAGCATCACTCCGGTGGACACGTGCGGGATCCCCAGAGCCTTGCACAGCAACTCGGCCTGGGTGCCCTTGCCGGAGCCGGGAGGGCCGAGCAGGAGGATGCGTCTACCCATCGACAACCTCCAGGGCGACCGTGGCGTGTAATCGGCAATTGGCAATTGGCGATTGCCGAATGACGAGCGGCCAGCAGCGATGGGCGAGGAGCCGGGAAGTCGCCGGGCGAGGTTGGAAACGGGCGACGGGCGACGGGCGACGGCGTGAGGCCGGAGGCCTCACGCCAAGAACCCCTCGTAGTTGCGCATCATCAACTGGCTCTCGATCTGCTTCATCGTCTCGAGGGACACGCCGACCACGATCAGGATCGAGACGCCGGAGAACCCGAGACTCAAATTGAAATAGATCGCCACGATCGAGGGAAGCACCGCCACCGATGCGAGGAACAGCGAACCCGGGAGGGTGATCCGGCTGAGGATGTGCTCCAGGTAGTGGGTCGTCTGCGATCCCGGTCGGATTCCGGGGATGAAGCCACCCTGGCGCTGGATCATGTCCGACTGCCGGGCAGGGTCGAATTGGATCGCGGTGTAGAAGTACGTGAAGAACACGATGAGCAGACCGAACATGATCACGTACCACCAGGTACGCCCGCTCACCAGGTTGGTGTCGATGAAGCGGCGGATGGGCCCGAAGAATCCTTCGGCGGGGATCGAGGACGCCACCAGGGCCGGGAAGTAGAGCACGCTGGAGGCGAAGATCACCGGGATCACACCTGCCGTGTTCACCTTCAGTGGGATGTAGGTGCTCTGCCCGCCGAGCATGCGGCGGCCGCGGACCCGCTTGGAGAACTGGATCGGGATCCGCCGTTGCCCCTGGTCCACGAAGATGATCCCGGCGGTGAGGACCAGGAACAGGAGCGCCACCCCGATGAAACTCGCATTGGCGTAACCGCCTGCCGAAGCGGCGAGAACCGCAAACTGGGCCGGGATCTGACTCACGATGCTGACAAAGATGATCAGCGACATTCCGTTGCCGATACCGCGCAGGCTGATCAACTCGCCGAGCCACATGATGAACGCGGTGCCGGCCGTGAGGGTGATCACGATGATGAGCACCCGCCCCGGGGTGTAACTGGGGACGAGGTCGATGCCCCCCGTGAGCGTTCCGCGGTGGAACAGGAACGTGAGGCCGGTCGACTGCAACAGGGCGAGGATCACCGTCACGTACCGGGTCCATTGGGTGACGACCTTGCGCCCCGCCTCCCCCTCCTCCTGGAGCCGCTGCAGGCGGGGGATGACCACCGCGAGCAACTGCATGATGATCGACGACGTGATGTAGGGCATGATCCCGAGGGAGAACACCGAGAAGGTCTCGAGCGCCCCGCCGGAGAACAGGTTGAGCAGACCGACGATCCCCGCCGCTTCAGCCTGGTCGGCGAACTGCTTGACGGCGTCGATGTCCACTCCGGGAACCGGGATGGCCGCGCCGGCCCGGTACACGGCGAAGATCATCAAGGTGAACAGCACCTTGTTCCGGAGATCCCGGATCCGGAACATGTTGCGGTAGACGGAGAGCA
>DATDRW010000080.1:0-39916 GCA_035291545.1 Acidimicrobiia bacterium | reverse complement strand
GGGCGGGGGCGGCCCCGCCTCTTGCCCAGGGCCCCCGACGTCGCGCTGGCGCCGCCAGTCCACGAGGTGGGAGGAGTACAGGCCCTCCCGGCGAAGCAGGGCCCCGATCTCACCAGGCTCGGTGGCCGCGTCGGCCTCCTTCAAGATGGCGAGCTTGTACTCCGCGGTGAACCGTCGGCGCTTGGGACGCTCGGGGACCTCTGGATCGGGCGGCACGCGACCATCCTGCCCCTTCAAGACCCGCGTCATCAGTGCAGTGGACATCGGTGCGGTCTCCTTCCCCGCCCTCGAGTGGCTATTGAGTTCGGGGAAGTCGTCTCACGCTATGTTGGCAGAGAGGGTTCTGTGGGCGGTCGAGTTCCGCCGCGAAAAAAGCCGAAGCCCTCCGCAGGATCTCGTTGGCACGCCGCAGCTCTCGGACCTCTTGGTTCAGGGTCTTGTTCTCGGCTTCGAGCTCACGAACCGCGCAGCGTCGGGGCCGGCGAGCCCGTCGGTGACATCACGTTCCCGCACCCACGTCCGCACCGACTCCACCCCGTAGCCCAACTGACGGGCAACCCGCTGCACAGTCCCGTGCTCGGTGCCCAACTCCTGGCGCAGCTGACGCACCAACCGCACCGCCTGATCCTTCTCCGACTCCGTGTACCGACGTGTCGTCGGCTTCCCAGGTGACTTCTCTCTTGGCATCTCTCCATCCTCGTTTCCAAGGTCGAGAGTCTCCAACCATCCCAGGGTGGTTCACTGCAACCTGAGCGTTTCAGCGCCCCAGGAGATCGGATCTTGACGGTCGCCATGGCAGTCTGCGTCGAGTTCCAGCGCACATCCATCGCACAAGAGAGTGCGATGGGACGGTCAAGAACGCGAAATGACGCGAACCAAAAACGCTGTCTGACCAGGCGTTTCGCGCGTTTCCCCAGCTCAGCGGTTGCCCCGCACTCGGGCTCATAACCCGAAGGTCGGAGGTTCAAATCCTCCCCCCGCTACCCATCGGGACCCCCCCTTCTCTGAGGGGGTTCCGCGCGTGCGGTCCGTCCGCGGCAGGCGGCGGTCAGGCTAGTTCCAGCCGCATGATCCAGCGGGGCAGGCCTCCGCTGCGGGCTGCGGTCTCGACCACCCGATGGAACCCGGCCCGCTCGAATAGCGTGGTCGTCCCAACGTAGGCGAAGGTGGCGCTGATCCGCTTCCCGCCGGTGTCTACCGGGTACCCCTCGAGGGCGATCGCGCCGCGGCTGCGGGCGTACTCAATGGCACCGTCGAGCATGGTGCGGGCCACGCCCCGCCGGCGGTAGCCGGGCCGCACCACGAAGCACACCACGCTCCACACCGGCAAGTCGTCGACCTTGGGGATGGTGCGGGACCGCTCCAGCCGACCCATCTCGTGACGCGGACCGAGCGCACACCAACCCACCGGGTTCCCGTCGAGGTAGGCCACCATCCCGGGTGAGTCATCCCGGGCGCACAGGCTCTCCAGGTAGTCGGGGCGTTCCCGGCCCTTCAGGGCACTGAACTCGGCCGAGGTGAGCCGGAAGTAGAGGCACCAGCAGGCGGGGGCGTCCTCCCGCCGGGGTCCGAGCAGGGCGGCCACGTCCTCGAACCGGTCGGGGGTGGCGGGGAAGACCTCGATCGACACGGCCCGAGGCTAGATCCCGCCCGATCCCGGGCGTCGGCACCCCCTAGCATCGCCGGATGCCTGCACGCGATCCCGCTTCCACCGATCGACTCGGCGAGAGCGTCTCAGCCCTGCTCCCGGCGCTCGACGCGTTCAACGCCTTCCAGGGCCCCGACCGCGCCGCGCCGCGGTCGGCCTGGCTGCCTCTGATCGACGAGTCCCTCCCCGAACACGGGGTCGGCAGAGAAGCGGTCCTGGAGGTGCTGTCGTCGGTGGTCATCGGGCGCGGCCTGCGGTTGGGGCACCCCGGTTTTTCCGGTTGGGTGACGACGGCGCCGACGACGGTCGCCGCCGCCGCCGGGTTGGCCCAGTCGGTGGCCAGCGCGCAGCGGTGGTGGGTGCAGCCCGGCAATCACCTCGATTCGATGGCTGTGGAGTGGATGATCGAGTTGCTCGGCTTCCCGCACGGCTTTATCGGCCAGTTCACCGCCGGCGGATCGTCGGCGAACCTGGTCGGACTCGGTGCTGCTCGCCAGCACGCCGGGGAGCGCCTCGGGATCGATTCGGCGCAGGACGGTGTCGCCGCCCTTCCTGCGCCGAGGGTCTACGTCAGCGAGCAGACCCACCACGTCGTTGGGCGGGCGCTGGGTGTGTTGGGCATGGGGCGAGCCAACGTCCGGGTGATCCCGCTCGATGCGACGCGTCACATCGACGTCGGCCTGCTCCGCACTGCCATCGACGAAGATGTGACGGCCGGGCGTACCCCGATCGCGGTGGTGGGCAATGCCGGCGATGTCAACACCGGTCTCGTCGATCCGCTCGCCGCCCTTGCCGAGATCGCCCACGAGCGGGGGATCTGGTTCCACGTCGATGGGGCCTACGGCGGCTTTGGCATCCTGGATGAGCGGGTGCGCGATCGCTACGGCGATCCCGCCACCTATGACTCGTTCGCGGTCGATCCGCACAAGTGGATGGCAGCCCCGGTGGGCACCGGGCTCGCCGTCTGTCGCGACGGCGACCTCCTCTCCCGGAGCTTCACGATCGAGACGGGCGGTTACGACCGGGAGCGCGAGCCTGCGCCGGCGTCCGATGAGGATCCGGCCTCGCCGTGGGAGTCCACCGGCCGCGGTACCCCGGACTGGGGCGTTGATTTCAGCACTCCGGCGCGTGGCATCGCGGTGTGGGCGATCCTCAAGGAGATGGGCGCCTCCGGGATGCGCGAGCGCGTCACGCGCCATCTGGACTGCGCCCGGCTGGTGGCCGACCGGGTGCGGGCCTCGGGCGAGTTGGAGCTGCTCACCGAACCGGAGCTGTCGATCTGCTGCTTCCGGTACCGACCCCCGGGCTCGGCCGATGAGGCGCGGCTGGACGAGCTCAACCAGGACGTGCTGGCCGGTCTCCGCAAGCGCGGCCGCAGCCTGCCGTCTGGCACCTGGGTCGACGGGCGGTTTGCCATCCGGCCGTGCTTCATCAACCCGCGTAGCGGTCTGGCCGACGCCGAGATGCTGGTGGATGAAGTGCTGGCCGTGGGCCGGGCGCTGATCGCGACCGCCTAAGAGCGCGCTCTAACCTGCCTTCTCCCCCTCCACCACACCCTCCAGCACCTCCGCCAGGATCTGCGCCTGCTCCTGGGTGAGGTGCCGTCCGAGGTGTTCCTGGATCCCGCGCAACGCCATCGGCGCTGCCCGTTTCTGCACCTCGTACCCCTTGGCGGTGAGCACGACCTCCATGCCCCGGCGGTCGCTGGGGCACACCCGCCGTTCCACCAACCCCGCCTCCTCGATCCGGTCGACGAATCGGGTGGTGCCGCTGCGGCTGAGGGTGGCCACCTCGGCGAGTTGGTGCATCCGCAACGCCCCTCCCGCCAGGCGTAGCTCAACCAGCACCTGATACCAGGGGAGTGGGAGCTCGCGGGTCTCCAGCAGACCCTCCTCGAGTGCCTCGGTCACCCCGGCGTGGACTCTCATCAAGGCTTGCCAGGCGCGAATCCGGGCATCATCGGGCAGTCGTTTCACATAGGGATGGTATTGAGGAATAGACCTCCTGCGCAATTGTTGTAGCTGGCAACTAATTGCGATCTGCACATGAGGAGACGAGATGACGACTGCCCCGACCGAGACCCACTTGCCCGCGGCCGGCACCTGGATGCTGGACCCCAGCCACTCGACGGTGGCGTTCGTGGCGAAGCACCTGATGGTGTTCAAGGTGCGCGGCACCTTTGACACCGTGGAGGGGACCGTGGTGATCGGCGAGCGACCGGAGGACTCTTCTGTCGACGTCGCCATCCAAGTGGAGAGCGTCCACACCGGTGTGCCCGACCGAGACGGACACCTGCGCAGCCCCGACTTCTTCGACGTGGACAACTACCCGGTCATGCGGTTTGTGAGCACCTCGGTCGAGCCGGCCGGCGATCGGTGGCGGCTCAACGGCGACCTAACCATCAAGGACGTCACCCGCCCGGTAACACTCGACCTCGCCTTTGAGGGGATGGCCACGGATCCGTGGGGCAAGGATCACGCCGCCTTCTCCGCTCGAACCGAGGTCGATCGTGAGGACTGGGGACTCATCTGGAACGTCGCCCTCGAGGCAGGTGGATGGCTGGTGTCGCGCAACGCGACCATCGAGATCGAGACTGAGCTGATCCCGGCGAGCTGATTCGATCCTTCCCGCGAGAACGCTGAGACCTCGGACCCAGCCGGGGTCTCTCGGTGTCCAACGACCCGGGGTTTGCCCCCACTCAGTGACCCTCGTCTGCCTCGGCGTCGGCCTTGGTGCGATGGATGGTTCCGTCGGGGTGCTCGGGGGGCGAGTAGAGCGAGTAGAGCTTGACGTGGTCGCTTCCGATGTTGACCACGTTGTGCCACACCCCGGTGGGCACGATGAAGGCCCAATCGTCTTCCACCTCATGGGTCTCGTCGACCTCGTCCTTGGTGCGACCGAACTCCACCCGGGCCTTGCCCTGCTCGAGGCGGAGGAACTGATTGAGATGGGGATGGGACTCCCAACCGATTTCCTCACCAGGCTTCAAACTCATCAACGTCAGTTGGGTGTGTCTTGCGGTGTAGACCACCGTTCGGAAGTTGGTGTTGTCGAGGGTGAGCTTGGTGATGTCGTCGAGCCATCCGAGCATCGTTACCTCCGTGTGGGTGCGTGGTCATGTGACAAGACGGTAATGACGTGCCGTTCCTTGCCGGTCACGGCCTTGGTTTGGTCCGGCGCACGCGATGCTGGGAGCGAAGCCGGTTCCCGGGCATCGGGATGATCGAGATGGTGCCGTCGACTCCAGGATGGCGGTGTCCATGGCGAAAAGGTTCGGGAGTTCGTGTTCGCGCGTCGCTTGGGCGAGTTCATCCATCCCAATGTGCTGCTTGCGGAGCCGCTCGGTTTGACTCCGCATCGAACTCCCCGATGCCCCGGTGCCGATCGACCGCGTCCTGCCGATCGTCGCCGCCACCGACCCGGCGGCACGCGTCTTCGGCTCCATCGAGGTCGCCACCACCGCCGACGGGCGCATCCACCTTTTCATCGTCGGGGCGTCCGAGGCCGACGAGTCGGTGCAACTGGCCGGGTACACCACGATCCTCCCCGACGGTATGGTGACCCCGGTGATCGCCACCCGCAACCCGTTCACCCCCTCCGATACCGGGAGTCCTTCTCACCTGGGTGCGGCGTTCGGACCGACGAGCCGTGGCTCATGATCCTCGACACCGACGGGGTGCGCATCTACCGGCCTGCGGGCGGCTCGTGATCGATTTCGTCTCCATTGCGGTGACCCACCGCTCCGTGCCTGGAGGCCGATGATGTCCGATCGGGCATCGGTGGTTGTGCTGGGCGGCGGGGTCGGCGGTGTCGTAACCGCCACGGCATTGCGGAAGAAGCTCCCCGAAACGCATCGCGTCGTGATCGTCGATCGAGAACCCGATCACCTCTTCGCGCCGTCCCTGCTGTGGCTCATCATCGGAAAACGGACCGCCCGCCAGATCACGCGCCCCCTCGACCGGCTCGGCAGGAGGGGCATCGAGGTGATCCGGGGCCACATCGACCAAATCGCCCCGGAGTCTCGCCGGGTGCGGATCGTCGAGCATGGCGGGGCGCGGGACTTGGAGGCGGATCACCTCGTCGTGTCGCTCGGCGCCGAGTTGGCTCCCGAAACCATCCCCGGTCTCGCCGAGGCCGGGCACAACTTCTATACCCTCGCCGGAGCCGAGAGCCTCCGCGACGCCCTGGCCGAATTCGACGGTGGGGAGATCGTCGTACTCACCGCGACGCCGGCATACAAGTGCCCGGCCGCCCCCTATGAGGCCGCGATGCTCATCCTCGACCACTGTCGCAAGCGAGGGATCGGTGCGGCGACCCGGGTCGACTTGTATGCCGCCGAGCCCGGTCCCATGGGTGTCACCGGCCCCGAGGTGTCCGCTCGGGTACGCCGGATGGTCGAAGACAGCGGTGTCGCCTTCCACCCCGAGCATCAGGTGACCCGGGTCGATGGACCGGCAAAGAGGATCATCTTTGCCAACGAAGCGACCGCAGGCTTCGATCTCCTCGCCTACGTGCCACCGCACCGGGCGCCACGGGTCGTTCGCGAGGCCGGTCTTGTGGGTGACTCGGGTTGGGTGCCGGTGGACCCCGGCACCCTCCAAACCCGATTCCCGGGTGTGTACGCCATCGGCGACGTGGTGGGGATCCCACTCAAGATGGGTAAGCCGCTCCCCAAGGCAGGGGTGTTCGCCGAAGGTCAGGCGGGCGTGGTCGCCCACAACATCGCTCGAGCCATCATCGGCAAGGGTGAACCGACCCGGTTCGACGGGCACGGCGGATGCTTCATCGAGACCGGAGGAGGCAAGGCCGGATTCGGTGGCGGTGACTTCTACGCGGAACCCGTCCCGCGGATCACCCTTCACCGACCGTCCCGTCGTTGGCACGCCGCCAAGGTCCTGTTCGAACAGGGTTGGCTCCGGAGACGGATCTGAGTCTCGCAGGGAGCGGGGCGTTCGCGCCTCGCCGGTGGTGCGGCCGTTCAGCAACCACCGGACTCACCACTGCGGTTACCGCGTGATCGAACTCCGTCCCACCGGCGTCCCTCACGGCGTGGCTCTCAAGCTGGCGTGCCCTGAGACCAACTGTGCGAGTTCGCGCTGACCTACCGATCGCCGTCGCTCAACGCCCAACGCCTGGTGAAGCGCCAGCCGCCGAAAACCAACGGCAGGATGATGATGATCAGGACCACTTCCGCCCGGCGACGACCCCTCCAGAACGCCTGCGACGTCGAGTCCGGCGGGCCTGCGGGTAATGGGGCCCCTCTCCCCGACACGGTTACCTTGAGCGCGTGATCGAACTTCGTCCCACCGGCGTCGCCCACGGCGGGGAGGCGGTGGCCCGTGTCGACGGCAAGACGCATTTCGTCGACGGGGCGATGCCCGGGGAGCGGGTGCTCGGTGAGGTGGTCAAGGAGACCGCCTCGTGGGCGCGGGTCGAACTCCTCCGGGTCCTCGAACCATCCCCGCAGCGGGTGGAGCCGCCGTGCCGTCACTTCGACACCTGCGGCGGCTGCCAGTGGCAGTACGCCGACTACGCCGCCCAACTCGAGTGGAAGCAAACCATCGTTGCCGGGCAACTCGCCCACCTGGGGCGCATCGCCGAGCCTCCGGTGCGGCCGACCGTCGCTACCGGCCCGGCCTACGGCTACCGCAACCGGGTCGACTTCGAGGTCCTCGACGGCCGGCCGGCGTTCCACCGGCGCCGCAGCCACGACCTCGAACCCATCGCCGAGTGCCTTCTCCTCCATCCGCTGCTCGCAGACCTGTTCGGCCGGCTCGGTGACCTCGGCGAGGCGCGCCGGTTGACCCTGCGGTGCTCCACGACGAGCGGGGAGACTCTCGCCGTGATCTCCGGGCGGGTGCCCGAGAGCGCCGCCTCGTGGGGATGCTCGGTGTCGCAGCGTCACCACGGCGATCTCCGGCCGGTCGTCGGCGACGGGACCATCGTCGAGTCGATCTTCGGGCTGGGGTTCCGGATCACGGGCGACGCCTTCTTCCAGAACAACACCACGGGCGCCGAGATCCTGGTGAGCCTGGTCCGGGAGGCCCTCTCCCCGCAGCGCGACGACACGCTCCTCGACGCCTACGCCGGTGGCGGCATGTTCGGAATCACGGTGGGGCGTGAGGCGGGGGGAGTGATCGCAGTCGAGGCGGACTCGCTCGCAGTGCAGGATCTGCTCTGCAACGCTGCTGCCGCTGGTATGGACCACCTGATTCTGGAGGGCACCGTGGAGGAGGCAATCCCGGAGATCGACGACCCGTGGGATATCTCGGTGGTCGACCCTCCCCGTGACGGACTCGGGATCAGCGGTGTGGCTGCAGTCACGACGGGGAGGCCGCGGGCGATTGCCTACGTGTCGTGTGATCCGGCATCCCTGGCCCGGGACTGCCGCTACCTCGCCGATGCCGGCTACCACCTCGACTGGGCGGCACCCGTCGACATGTTCCCCCAGACCTTCCACATCGAGACGGTGGCGGCGTTCCGCGCCGGGTGACCGAGGCGATGAGGGGCCTTCTGAACTGGGCCAGACCCCCTACCGACCGGACTGCGTCCGGTCGGCTCCCCCACAAGGGGGGAGCGATGAGAGGAGCGATGAGAGGAGCGATGAGGTGCCCGTAGCCCGTCGCTTGCCTTCCTTACCAATTGCGAATTGCCAATTGCGGAGGCCGCCGGAGGGGGCCGACTTTCCGGCCTGCGGAGGCCGCCGGAGGCGGCCGACCTCTGAGTCCTCCGACCCTGGCAGTGGGGCCGCGGCAGGGGCACGCTGCAGGGTGCGGCAATCGGCGAGGAGCCCATGAAGTACCAGGTCGACCGGGATCGAGATGGCAGATGGCTGATCAAGGAGGTGTGGAAGCGGGGGTCGGCGATCCTCAGCGACCCGCTCCTCAACAAGGGGACCGCCTTCAGTCGCGAGGAGCGGGAGATCTTCGAACTGGATGGCCTGCTTCCCTACGAGGTCACCGATCGCCCCCGCCAGGTCGAGCGGGCTTACGAGCACATCCAGGCGAAGGGCGACAACCCGCTCGAGCAGTACATCGGCATGGTCTCGCTCCAGGACCGCAACGAGACGCTCTTCTACCAGGTGCTCGCCGAGCACATCGCCGAACTGATTCCCATCGTGTACACCCCGACGGTGGGGACCGCGGCGCTCCGCTTCAGCCACTTGTTCCGGCGGGGCCGTGGACTGTGGATCACCCCCGAGCACCGGGGCCGCATCCACGAAGTCCTCGGGCACGCCCGTAGCGACGACATCCGCCTCATCGTGGTCACAGACAACGAGCGCATCCTCGGGCTCGGCGATCAGGGGGCGGGCGGCATGGTGATCCCCGTCGGCAAACTCTCCCTGTACACGCTGGGTGCCGGCATGTACCCGGCGCACACGCTGCCGGTGAGCCTCGACGTCGGTACCGACAACGAGTCGCTGCTCGCCGACGACAACTACGTCGGATGGCCGCACCCGCGGCTGCGCGGTGAGGGCTACGACCAGATCGTCGACGAATTCGTCGAGGCGGTGCGCCGCCGCTGGCCGAACGCCCTCCTGCAGTGGGAGGACTTCAAGAAGGCCAATGCCTATCGCCTCCTCGACCGCTACCGCAGCGTGCTCCCGTCGTTCAACGACGACATCCAGGGGACCGGCGCGGTGGTCGCCGCCGGGTTGCTCGCCGCTTGCCGGGCCACCGGTGTCAAGTTCGAGGATCAGCGGGTGTTGCTGGTCGGCGCCGGAGCGGCCGGGGTGGGCATCGCCCGTCAGATTCGCCACCTCGTCAAGGCGGCGGCGGGAGCGGAAGACACCTCGGCTCACCTGGCGCTGTTCGACACCGAGGGCCTGGTGGTCGACGACCGGGCCGGTCTCGACGCCCACAAGACCGAGTTCGCCTGGAGTGCGGGGTCGGCAGCGGTGAAGGGCATCGCCGCCGAGGCCCGGCACGATCTCGCCGGATTCATCGACGTGTTCCGCCCCACCGTCCTCATCGGGACGACGGGGCAGCCCCGGGTGTTCAGCGAGACCGTGATCCGGACGATGGGACGGCACGCCGATCGACCGGTGGTCCTGGCGCTGTCGAACCCGACCAGCAAGACGGAGGGGATCCCCGCGGAGATCGCAGCATGGACGGAGGGTCGGGCGCTCATCGCTACCGGGAGCCCGTTCGAGCCGATCGAGCTCGGAGGGCGATCGATCCCGGTGTCGCAATGCAACAACGTCTATGTGTTCCCCGGCGTCGGGCTCGGGGCCATCGTCTCCGGGGCGAGACAGGTCACCGACTCGATGTTCGCCGCCGCCGCCGAAACCCTCGCCGCACAGGTGAGCGAGTCCGATCTCAGGCATGGCGCCTTGTATCCGCCCGTCGACGACCTGCGGGCGATCAGCCGTCGGATCGCATCGGCGGTGGCCCGGGACGCCCGGGACTGCGGAGCGGCGCCGGAGCGGACGGACGATGAGCTCGAACAGGCGCTGGAGCGCGAGATCTGGGACCTGGAGTACCCGCGGTTGCAGCCGGTGTGAGCGCCTGCGCTGCAGGTACCGTTGCGGCCGTGTCCCGCATCGTTCGCGGCGTCGAGATGGTCCTCGCCACCGTCGCCGCGGCCACGATCGCCTTCCTGGCGGTTCGGGCGGTGGGTGGCGGCACCTCGCCGGCGGCGGCAGCCGCCGTGCCGGCCGGACTCAACGGCCTGTTCGGCGGGATCCGTCGCATCTACGCCTGGCGGACCATTGGCGGGTGGGCGGCGTTCCTGCTCGATTCCTCATGGGCGCTGATCAGCACGACCCTCGGGGTACTGGTCAACGTCGCCAACCTGCTGCAGCGTGACAGCGGGTTCGGCCCCGAGTTCAGCGTGCGGAGTAACCGCCTCGTGTTCGCCGGCGGTTTCGCCCTGAAGCGGGGTTTTGCCACCACCCAGGGTCCGGTGATCAGTAACGCAGCTTTGGGGAGAGGCGACGGCCTGGAGGCGCATCGCAACCTGATCGAACGCCACGAGGGCCTGCACGTATGGCAGCAGCGGTGGTTCGGCCCGCTCCATCCCCTGGTGTACCTGGTGTGGGGAGCGTTCGGGGTGCTCGTGGGCACCGTGTACGGCGGGTTCTCCCGGAAGCGGCGCGTGAACAAGGTCCGGATCGGCAAGCTGGTCGAGACCGCCGCCTACTACGACAACCCCTTCGAGTACTGGGCCTACCGCAACGACCAGCGCTGGGAGACCAACGGCGCCCACCCGGCGCTGAAATGGGGATCGTTCCGCTGGTGATATCCGGGAACCCGGCAATCCGACCCGGGCGTCACAACCCCATGAAATCGCCGGCCGCCCTCACCGTTGCCCTCCTCCTCACCCTCAGCGCCTGCGGCGCCGATGCCGCCGGCAATGGGTCGACCACCACCACGACCGTCCCCGCCGGACTGAGCGGGAGCATCCGGGTCAGCGGCGGCATCGCCGGCATCGACGAGACCTGGGTGCTGGAATCCGACGGGACCGTGCTCGGACCCGACGGCTACGTCGGAACCCTGTCCGCCGCCGATCGCTCCAGCCTCGAGGCCACCGTCGCCGCGGCCGGGTTCTTCGACCTGGACGCGGGGTACCTCCCCGTGGACCAGTGCTGCGACCGGTTCACCTACAGGGTCACGATCACCCGCGGTGAGGACACCAACACGGTGACCACCATCGACGCCGCCGAGGCCCCGGAGAGTCTGTTCGCCCTCATCCAGGTGTTCCTCGAGGCGGTCCGTCCCGCCGCCTGAGCCCCGACCGGCTTCGCGCTGTCTTGACCCCGGTGCGCCTCGTCTACGCTTGCCCGTCGGCACGCGCCCGGAGAAGGGGCGCCCGCGAGACCTGAAGGCGAGGAATCGGGTTGAGGTACTTTTACAGCGAGGGTGGTTTTCAAGAGTTCACGCTCGGCGGCGCCGAGTGGTTCTGGCTGATCGCGGCGGCGGCGACCGCCGTCGGCGCCATCGTCGCCGGATTCGTCCTGTCGCGGGGCGTGCTCGCCGCCGATGCGGGCACGGAGAAGATGCAAGAGATCGCCGGCGCCATCCAGGAGGGCGCCATGGCCTACCTGCGCCGCCAGTTCCGCACGATCGCCATCATCCTCGTGCCGTTGGTGGTGGTGGTGTTCGCCACCTCGACCGCGGTCGACCGGCCCGACGGAAGCCAGGCCCTGTCCCTTTTCTCTTCGGGCTTGTTCCGCACCCTCGCCTTCGTCGCCGGGTGTGCCATGTCCGGTCTCACCGGGTTTCTCGGCATGTCGATGGCGGTCCGGGGCAACGTCCGCACCGCGGCGGCGGCACGAACCGGTTCGATGCCTGCCGCGCTCAAGGTGGCCTTCCGCACCGGCGGGGTCGCCGGGATGTTCTGTGTGGGCCTCGGCCTCCTCGGTGCCTCCGTGATCATCATGGTGTTCCAGAACACCTCGTCGGCGATCCTGATCGGGTTCGGATTCGGCGGTTCGCTGCTGGCGCTCTTTCTCCGGGTCGGGGGCGGGATCTTCACCAAGGCCGCCGACGTCGGTGCCGATCTCGTGGGCAAGATCGAGGTGGGGATCCCCGAGGACGACGCCCGCAACCCCGCCACCATCGCCGACAACGTCGGTGACAACGTCGGCGACTGTGCCGGCATGGCCGCCGACCTGTTCGAGTCGTACGAGGTCACCCTGGTGGCCTCGATCATCCTCGGGGTCGCCGCCTTTGCCTCGATCGGAGCCAACCCGGCCCTCGGCCTGGTGTTCCCGGTGATCGTTCGGGCGATCGGGGTGATCGCCTCCTTTGTCGGCGTGCTCCGGGTGAAGGCCACGCCCCGCGACCGCAGCGCGATGGCGCCGATCAACCGGGGGTTCCTCACCGCAGGGGTGCTCACGGTGATCGGGACCCTGGCCGTCTCGATCTGGTACGTGGGCAACGACCACGGCGGCGAGGGTTGGCGGGTGTTCGGTGCGGTGGTCACCGGTCTCGTCCTCGCCCAGGTGGTGAGCCGCCTGACCGAATACTTCACCTCGACCCACGAGCGTCCCGTCCGCGAGATCGCCGAGGCCACCCGCACCGGTCCGGCGACGACGGTGCTGTCCGGGATCTCCAGCGGCCTGGAGTCGTCGGTGTGGGCCATCCTCACCATCGCCGCCGCCCTCGGCGTGTCGATCCTGCTCGGCGACGGCAACCTCCAGTTCTCGCTGTACCTGGTGGCCCTCACCGGGATGGGCATGCTCGCCACCACCGGTGTCGTGGTGTCGGAGGACACCTACGGCCCGGTGGCCGACAACGCCGCCGGCATCGCCGAGATGTCCGGCGAGTTCGACGGCGAGGCGCGCGTGGTGATGGTCGGCCTCGACGCAGTCGGCAACACCACCAAGGCGGTGACCAAGGGCTTCGCCATCGGCTCGGCGGTGATCGCGGCGGTGGCGCTGTTCGCCTCGTTCGTCGAGACGATCGCCGCCGAGCTCGATCTCGGGCTGTCCGGGTCGGAGCTGTTCCGCAACGTGGCGACCGCGATCAACGTCGCCGATCCGGAGGTGTTCATCGGCCTGCTCATCGGCGGTTCGGTCGCCTTCATGTTCTCGGCGATGGCGATCCGTGCCGTCGGCCGGACGGCAGGCGTCGTCGTCGAAGAGGTGCGCCGCCAGTTCGCCGACGGGGCGATCATGCGCGGCGACCGCCGGCCCGACTACGGCCCGGTCATCGACATCTGCACCGCGGCATCCCTGCGGGAGCTGGCGACGCCTGCGCTCCTCGCCGTGCTCACCCCGGTAATCGTCGGATTCGGGATCTCGTACCTCGCCCTGGGCGGATACCTCGCTGCGGCGATCCTCACCGGCCAGTTGATGGCCAACTTCCTCTCCAACGCCGGAGGGGCATGGGACAACGCCAAGAAGTACATCGAGGAAGGGCACTACGGGGGCAAGGGATCACCGTCACACACGGCGGCGGTGATCGGGGACACCGTCGGGGATCCCTTCAAGGACACGGCCGGGCCCGCGCTCAACCCGCTGATCAAGGTGATGAACCTCGTCTCGCTGCTGGTGCTCCCCGCGGTGATCGCGGTGCGGGACAGCGACGTCCGGTTCGTGATCGCCGGGGCGGCCCTGCTCGTGCTGGGTACCGCCATCTGGCGGTCGAAGCGCGCGCCTGCAGGCATCCCGCAGGGAGCCGCTGCAGAGCACTGAGACGGGGAGCCCTGAACCGCGCCCGGTCACCGGGAGGGCGAATCGGCCGGGGTTCACGCGGCGGGTTTTGGCGTGACCGCCGTATGCAATCCTTTCGGCGGACCGATCGTGGCCTTTCGGCCCTACATCCGCAGGTCGTGGAGCTGTGAACTCAGCAATGTGTTCGTCCAGTACTACGGGATGGTGGAGCGGCCCTTCTCCGAGGTCGAGGCCGACCTGCTTGCGATCGGCGATGCCCTCGCCGAGTCGGCGGACGTCGCCTACCGCCACGGTGAGGGGCTCTTGGTCCGGATCGGCGGGGGTGCGGTGGCGAAGACCGTGCTGCTCGACCTGCGGGCTCCGGTGAGGGGCGCGTCCACGACCACCCTCCCCCTCGAGTGGTGGGCCACCGGGACCACCGCCCTGTTCCCCAGGATGGACGCGGAGTTGACGGTCGCCGACCTGGGAGGCTCCCTCACCCAGGTGCTGTTCCAGGGCAACTACCAGCCACCGTTGGGATCGGTGGGCCGGATGCTCGATCGCGCCGTCCTCCACCGCTTTGCCGAGGTGTCGGTCAAGGACTTCGTCGACCGGATCGTCGGGCTGCTGTCGCGTACCGGCGGCGCCTGAACCCTGCCGTTCGCCCCCTCGGTTCGGCGTTCCTTCAGGGCCGATCGCCCCCCCGGGTTTGGGACTTCCTGAGGTTGTGTCGATGAGTCGACAAGTCCACGATGCCGGGGTGCATGCCAGCACACGCATCATGAATCCCTGGGAGGGAACGAAATGAGATCGAGCCGCATCCGGACGCTGGGATACGTCCTCGCCGCCATCGGCGTGGTGTTCTTCGTAGTGGCCGGGATCGCCTACATGAAGGTCCAGGACGGCTATCACGCCCTGGATGCCTTCAGCGCCGAGCAGAACGTCGTCCTTACCTACAACGAGGACGGCCAGCTGGTCGATCGCGGCACCACCGAAGGTGCCGACGCGATCAAGCAACTGCTCACCGAGGATTGGGGTTTCACGGTCAACGGGGCGGATCTCGACCCGAACGACCCGGTCGTCGACACCGCCACCGAGTACATGTACCAGATGGCGACCATCGGGTACCACGTCCTCAACGGGACGCAGACCATCGTGCTCGCCGAGGCGGTTGAGTACGACGGACAGACCTACGACGCCGGCACCTACGAGTTCGAGGTCGACGGGCGCTATTACGGCGAGTTCGACCGGCAGCACCCGATCGAGGGCCCGGCGCGCGCCCTGGCCTGGTCGCCCCTCGCCTTCGGGCTGATGGCTCAGCTCGGTGTCGGGACCACCACCGCCTACACGCTGCAGCTGGCGCTGGGCCTGGCCGCATTGTTCGCAGCTCTCGGCGCCACCATGCTCCTCGCCGGTTTCGGACTCGTGTGGGCGGGCCGCCCGGAGAAGGCTGAAGCGAAGGTCGCCTAATCCCACCTCGATCGACGACCGGCCCCCGGGTTGCTCCGGGGGCCGGTGCGCGTGTCGGGGGATCAGCCCGCTGAGGCCATCCGGTCCCGGTGGCGCCGCTCGGCGCTGCGGACGATGCGACGCGCCATGAGCCGGAAGATCGGGGCGTGGAAGGGGAGCAGCACCCACCAGTAGATGCGGCCGATCAGACCCCGGGGGATGAAGCGGGCCGACTGGATGAGACGGGTGCCCTCCTCGGTGTCGTCGACCGTCCATCCCAGCCAGGCCGTGCCGGGAACCTTCATCTCCGCCTGGAGCAGCAGGCGGTGGCGGACCGGATCGACGTCGACGACGCGGAAGAAGTCGAGCGTCTCACCGGGTCGCAGCTCCTCGGGGTGCCGGCGTCCCCGGCGCAGCCCGACACCGCCGATCAGCCGGTCGAACCAGCCGCGGAGCCTCCACGCCCCGTTCATCGCGTAGTAGCCGGCGTCGCCACCGATCCGCGAGACCGCCCAGAACACGTCCTCCGGCGGCGCCGTGGAGATGACGATACGGCGGTCGGCCTCCACCTTGGCGCCCGACCAGACGGGGTCGGTGGGAAGCGGGGCACCGGGGTGCGTCACCGCATCAGACCACTTGGTCTCGACCTCGTCGTGCGAGATCATCGCGAGTGCCCGTTCGACGGCCACCCGGTATCCGGCCAGGGTCTCGGGCTCGAAGCCGGGGGGCGACGCCCGGGTCACCACCACGTCGTTGCGCAGGCTCTCGATCAACGGACGGACGATCGTCTTGGGGAGCGGCGTCGACATCCCGACGAAGTAGGCCGACAGGCGGGTGCTGGCGAGCACCGGCATCGGGATCACCAGCCGCCTTCGCAGGCCGGCCACCACGGCGTATTCCTGCATCATCTCCTGGTAGGTGAGGATGTCCGGACCGCCGATGTCGTAGACGTGGTCGTCGTTTCCCGGCGACTCGACGGCGGCGATGAGGATCGCCAGCACGTCGCGGATGGCGATCGGCTGGCAGCGGGTGCGCAGCCACCGGGGGCGCAGCATGATCGGCAGGATCTCCGTCAGGTGGCGGATCACCTCGAACGAGATCGAACCCGAGCCGATGATCACCGCCGCCCGCAGCTCGGTGACCGGCGTGGCGCCGGAGGCGAGGATGCGGCCGACCTCCTGGCGGCTGGTCAGGTGCCGGGACAGCCCGTCGTGCGGGGATCCGAGCCCGCCCAGGTAGACGAGGCGGCGCAGCCCGACCCGGGCGGCGGCGTCGCGGAAGGCGGTAGCGGCGAGCCGGTCTGCCTCGGGAAAGTCCTTTGGCGACTCCGCCATGGCGTGGATCAGGTAGAACGCGGCGTCACAACCCTGCACCGCGGCGAGCACGGCTTCGCGATTGGTGGCGTCGGCGGCGACCAGCTCGACGTGTTGGCGCCACGGGTCGAGCCGGAGGCGATTGGGATCCCGCGTCATGCACCGCACCTCGAACCCGCGCTCGAGGAGCCGCGGCACGAGCCGGCCGCCGACGTATCCCGTGGCTCCGGTGACGACGACCTTCATCGGGTGAATCTATCGGTGGAACCGTCGATTGGCCCGGGTCTTCCGTCACGAATTCTCGTCCTCGCTCGGGGCGGCGGATTGCCGTGCCGCCGGCGGTACCATTGTTCTTTCGTGGCCGCCCCCTCCTTCCGCAACGTCGCCCTCGTCGCGCACGTCGATCACGGCAAGACCACCCTCGTGGATGCCATGCTCGGCGCCGCCGGCGTGTTTTCCGCGCACGAGGCACGGGTGGATCGGGTGATGGACTCCAACGATCAAGAGCGCGAGCGGGGCATCACGATCCTGGCCAAGGCGGCCTCGATCGAATGGAAGGGAACTCGCATCAACCTGGTGGACACGCCGGGTCACGCCGACTTCGGCGGCGAGGTGGAGCGGGCATTGGCCCTGGTGGACGGGATCCTGCTCTTGGTGGACGCCGCCGATGGGCCGATGCCGCAGACCCGCTACGTGCTCTCCAAGGCGCTCGCCCTCGACCTCCCGGCAGTGGTGGTGCTGAACAAGGTCGATCGCAGCGATGCCCGACCCGATGCGGTCATCGACGAGGTACTGCAGTTGTTCTTCGACCTCGGCGCCTCCGACCACGACATCGAGTTTCCCATCATCTCCACGATCGCCCGCCAGGGGCGGGCGATGGCCGGGGTGGGGGTGCCGGCCGAGGATGCCGACCTGTCCGCCCTTCTCGACGCCGTCGTCGCCACCATTCCCGCCCCGGGCGGGGATCCGGCGGCGCCGCTGCAGGCGATCGTCACCAACCTCGACGCCTCCGACTACCTGGGGCGGCTCGCCATCGGCCGGGTGGTCCGGGGCACCTTGCGCAGCGGCGAACGCGTGGCGTTGTGCCACGCCGACGAGGACGAGCCGCCGATTCGCCGGCGTCTCACTCAACTGCTGGGGTTTGCCGGCCTGTCCCGGATCGATGTCGCGGAACGGGTCGCCGGGGACCTGTTCGTCGTTGCCGGGTTCCCCGAGGTGGAGATCGGTGACACCCTGGCCGATCCCGACAACCCCGAACCTCTTCCCCGGCTCCAGGTCGACGAGCCGGTGTTGCGGATGACCTTCGGGGTAAACACCGCGCCGCTCTCCGGCCGTGGGGGCACGCTCCTCACCTCCCGGCAGATCCGGGATCGGCTGGAGCGGGAGGTGCGTGGGAACGTATCGATCCGCATCGGCCCGACCACGTCCCCCGACGTGATCGAGGTGGCCGGCCGTGGCGAGTTGCAGCTGGCGGTGCTCATCGAGTCGATGCGCCGCGAGGGGTTCGAGCTCCAGGTGAGCCGGCCTGAAGTGATCATCCGAGAGATCGAAGGGGTGCCCCACGAGCCGGTGGAGCGGGCGGTGATCGACGTGCCCTCCGATCACGTCGGCACCGTCACCCAGGCGGTCGCTCCCCGCCGGGGGACGGTCACCGACCTCCGCCCGGGCGACGCCGGCCGCACCATCGTCACGGTGGTCGCACCGGCCCGGGGGTTGATCGGGCTGCGCACGATGCTGCTCACCGCGACCCGTGGCACCGCCCTCGTCCACCAGCACCACGACGGATGGCAGCCCTGGGCAGGGGACATCCCGGGCAGGATCGGTGGGGCGATGATCGCCGACCGGCCCGGCATCTCGACCGGGTTCGCCCTGGACAACCTGCAGCAGCGCGGCGAGCTGTTCATCGGGATCGGTGAAGACGTCTACGAAGGGATGATCGTCGGCGAGTCGTCACGGCCCGATGAGATGGTGGTGAACCCGACCCGCACCAAGGAGCTCACCAACATCCGCACGCACGCCCACGACGAGGCGGTCCGACTGGCTCCGCCGCGCCGGGTGACGCTGGAGACGGGAATCGAGTGGATCGCAGGCGACGAGCTGGTCGAGGTGACCCCTACGGCGATCCGGCTCCGCAAACGCCATCTCTCCGAGAGCGATCGGCGGATGGCGCGGAAGAAATAGTTTCCCGTTTCGCGTTTCCCGTTTCCGGTTGCCCGTCCCCCGTCTCCAGTTTCCCGTCTCCTGTCGAGCCCTGACGGGGCTGCAGGCTGCATGCTGCAAGCTCCTCTCGCCCGTCGCCCGTCGCCCGTCCCCCGTCTCCAGTCTCCAGTCGAGCCCTGACGGGGCTGCATGCTGCATGCTCTCCTCGCCAACCAACGAGCGGGAGGCCATGCTCGCCGCGGTGAGGTCGGTCACCGGCCGCTGAACAGGGCCCGTTGTCTGCGAGTGCCGACTACGGTGATGGCGATGGAACACCTCCGACCGCTCGAACGCCGGGTCCTCGCCATGCGCGACGCCGGAACTCCTCTCGACGACATCGCCGCCGCCTTCAAGCGCAGCCGGACGCACATCGAGCGCGTGATCTCGTGGTCGGCCATTCCTCGCTCGGGGCCGGCGCCGCGGCTCAAGGCCCGCGCTCTGGAGCGCCGGGTGCTCGCCTTGCGATCCGCCGGTCTCGGGTACGACGAGATCGCCCCGCGGTTCCGGGCCTCGCCCGAATTCATCCAACGCGTCGAGGGCCTCGCCCATTTCCGCAAGGCGATTGAGTTGCTCGCCTGATCAGGGTGGGTAAGTCACCAATCGCGAGTCGCCAGTCACCCACAAGAAGTGACCGGGCTGCACGCAGGAGGCTGCACGTGACGCGTGCGATAACCGCGGCGCTGTTTCTCATCATTGCCGCTTGCGGCGACGACTCCTCAGCCATCACCGGATCCTCCGCGGTGACGACGACCACCCGGATCACCACTCCCACCCTTCCCTACCGCCCTCTCCGCGGCTTTTCGCTGTCGCCGCAGAACTACGAGGCCGACGGCTTCACCGGGTTCTTCGAGACGGCCTCGCCCCAGGCCGATGTGATCGAGCGGGTGGCCGACGTCGTGGAGTGGGAGGAGGCGCCCGGGTCGGGAACCACGGTGGTCGAGGGTCTCGCCGCACAGTACGGGTATCTGCCGATCAGCATCGCCGGGGTCTTCGACGTCGACGACGGCGAACTGCTCCGCCCCATCGACGGTGCCACCTTCGATCGTTACATTGCGGCGGCCCGCGGTTACGCCGAACGGCACCATCCCCGGTTTCTCGGCCTCGGTGTCGAGATCGACACGCAGTGGCGGACCCATCCCGACGACTTCGACCGTTTCGTGGAGCTGTTCGCCGCGGTGGCGGACGCGGTGCACGAGGCTTCTCCGGAGACCCAGCTCCTCACCGTGTTCCAACTCGAACGCCTCTCCGGGATGCAGGGCGGCCTGTTCGGCGGGGACAACGACGAATCGCTCGCCGCCTGGCAGCTGATCGACCGTTTCCCGGGCGCCGACGTCATCGGGTTCACCACCTACCCGGGCCTGGTGTTCCCAACGCCCGACGACATCCCCGATGACTACTACTCCCGCCTCGGTGAGGCGGCCGGTGGACGGCCGATCGCCTTCACCGAGATGGGGTGGCACGCATCTGGGGACTTCGGCGAGTACGCGGGCACGCCGGAAAAGCAGGCTCGCTTCGTGGAGAGGTTCTCGGATCTGATCGCGAGCGTCGACGTCGCCTTCTTCGTGTGGTCGTTCCTCTACGACCAGGCCATACCCGAGCCCTTCGCCTCGATGGGGCTGATCGCCGCAGACGGCACTCTCCGTCCCGCCTGGGACGTATGGATCGAGGCGGACGGTTAAGGCCCCGAGTTTCCCGTCTTTCCTCTCTCGTTCCGTGCGTTCGACCGGTAACGGACAACCGGAAACAGGCAACGGGGATCCTCAGCGCCCCGCCGGTTGCCGGGTCGCACCGAGGCGCCTTGCCGCGGCGGCTTCGGCGACGGCTCCGATGGCCGTGAACAGGGCTCCGGCGGCGGCGACATCGGCGTCGGCTCCGGCGGCGGCCAGATCGAGCACCGTGCGTGCCGCCTCCCACTTGTCCCCGAGGCCGGAGAATCGATCCCGGGCCGTCGCCAGCAGGGCGCGGCCTCCCCGATCATCCCCGGAGGCGAGCGACGCCTTCCCTTCGAGGCGGTCGGCATGGGCCTGGAGAGCCTGCAGACCGTACGCCTGCCCGGTGGCGCGGGTCTCGGCGACGACGGAGTCGGCTCGGTCCCACGAGCCGGTGGCGGCGACCAGGTCGCACAGCAGACCGAGGCGGTCCCCTTCGTGTCCGATCCGACGCAACTCACCGGGAGCGACGAGACGCTCGACCACGTCGAACTGCCCCCGCCGCAGGTAGATCGGGCCGGTGTGCTTGCACCAGGCAGCGTGCGGGTGCTCGGTGACGTTGGCGAGGTCCGACGACGACCAGGTGTCGGCCAGGATCTCGAGGAGGCGATCCGCCTCGCCGTGCTTTTCCCGGTACTCGGCGACCATGGCGGCCGCGGCGTAGAGCGGAGCCGCATACACCGGGGGATGGGTGCGGCGCTCGGCATCGAGCAGCTCGTGGGCGGTCTTCAGGGCGGCGGCGACGTCGTCCCATTGCCCGGTGTGCACCCGGGCCACCGCTCCCCAGGACAGTGTGTGCAGGGCGACGCCGGGGGCATCGTCGATGGTGCGGGCAAAGCCCTTCGCCGCCCGATCCCGGGCAAGTTCGTACTCGCCGAGGTCGAACGACAGCGAGGCCGCCATGGCGTAGGTGTCGCCGACCTCCCACGGGTCGGACACCGCCTCGGCGAGCTCGAGCCGCTCGTTCACGATCGCCGCCGCCTGTTGGATCCGCCCGGTGTTGAGGGCATGACTCATCAGGGCATCGAGCGCCGCAGACTCGGCGTGGGGGAGACCGAGCCGTTTGGCCATCTCCCGGGCCCGCAGGCCGGCCGAGCGCGCCTCGTCGCCGCTCACCCCCGGGTCGGCGTCCCGAGCGAGTGCGCTGAACGGGAGAAAGGCGATCGCGGTGAGCAGGGAGGCGAGCGCCTCCGAGTCGGCGGTGCCGGCGTGCTCCAGGCCGAGGCGCACGATCCGCATCACGTCGGCGAGTTCGGGCAGTTGCCGCATGGTTCCCGTCCAGCGCAGGGGTGAAGCCAATGCCGCGGCAGCGAGACGGGCCACGACCGGGCTCTGCACCCCTCCGGATTTCAGGTGGAGGTCGATGGCGGAGGTGAGCTCGGCCCAGGCGGCGTCGCCGTCGTATTCGGCGATGTGGGTCAGCCCGAGCTGCTCGTGGGCGCGCCACGCCTCGACAGGGCCGGCGGCGATGGCCAGCGCCTCGGCGGCGATCTCGACGGCACGGCTGAAGGCAGCGCGCTCCCGGGCGCGCATCGACGCCACCAGAAGCCGGTCGACCGCCAACCGGCGCAGTCGGTCCACCTCGTCGTCGGGAAAACCGTCGGTCGCTTCGGCGGCGGCGTGAGCCTTGGCCGTGTGATAGGCGAGGCGCTCGGCGCTCTCGGGCCGCTCGGTCGACTCGCGACGCTCCAGCCACTCTGCCAGCGCTCCGTGCATCCTCGCCAGATCGGTCCTGGCGAGCCGTCCGTAGGCGGTCTCGGAGATGAGGCTGTGTTGGAACAGGTACTCGGTCTCGCCCTCGAGGGAGGACCGCAGGTTCCTCCGCACCATGTGCAGGGACTCGAGGCGACGGAGCGCCTCCTCCACCTCTTCCTCTCCGAAGCCGGTGAGGTGGGCGACCGCAGACGGCCAAAAGATCCGCCCCATGATCGAGGCCGCCTGCAGCACCCGCCGCTCCGGGGGCCCCAGCAGGTCGATGCGCGCAGAAATGACGCCCTGGATGGTGGCCGGCAGTTCGGAGCCGTCGTCGTGGCCGGTGTCGGATCGCTGCAGAGCGAGTTGGCGCACCAGTTCCTCCATGAAGAACGGATTGCCGTCGGCGCGGCCGGCCACGGCGTCGCTCTCGGCGACGGGAAGCCGGGCGTCGGCGAGCAGGCGCCCGGCGAGCCGGCGGGCCTGGTCCGGATCGAGCGGGGTCACCACGACCACTTTGGTCGGGCTCCCCTCGGCGCGCCACGCCGGTCTGCGGTCGAACACCTCGGGTCGGGCCGGTGTGACCAGGAGCAGCGGTCCTGCGACGCGTCGTACCACGTGGTCGAGGAGGTCGAAGAGGGCATCGCCCGCCCAATGGACGTCCTCGACGACCACCAGCACCGGTCCGTCGTCGGCGAGCCGCGACAGCAGGGTGCGCCACGCCGACCGCAGTAGCTCGCGGGTACGCCGTGGTGAGGGCGAAGGTCCGGTGCTGAGACCGATCATCCTGAGGAGGGCGTCGGCAGAGGCGTCGTCGTCCTCGGTGGTCCCGGGCGGCAGCACCTGTTCGAGGTGGCTGCGAGCCGTGGCGTGATCCATCGTGGCGGTGATGCCGGTCAGTTCGGTGAGGATCTCCGCCAGGGGTCGGTAGGTGACGTCCTCGCCGTAGGGCAGGCAGCGGCCGGAGAGGGTGGTGAGCGTGGAATCGACACCGGACGCCCAGTCGACGAACTCACGCACCAGGCGACTCTTCCCCACCCCCGGGTCTCCCACGACGGCGACGTGAGCGGGGTTGCCCTCAGCCACCACCTTGTTGAAGGCGCTGCGCAGGCTGCCGAGCGCGTTCTCACGCCCCAGGAAGGGTCCCCGGACCACAAAGGGCCGCCGCTCGCCGACTCCCGCCAACCGGAAGGCGTGGACGGGCCGGGCCCGGCCCCGCACGTCGACCACCCCCAGGTCGTCGAAGCGGAAGGACGGAGCGGAACGAGCGGTCCGCTCCGACACCACGATCTGGCCGGGGCTGGCCACCTCCTGCAGCCGGGCGGTGACATTGAGTACATCCCCGGCAAGGGTGCCGAGATCGAGGTCGCCCGCGGTGGGGGCGAGCAGGTCCCCGGTGTTCACGCCGATACGAGCCGCCAGCGCGACGTCGAGCCTGCGACCGAGGTCGCGGTTCACCGCGTCGAAACGGCGCAGAATCGCCTGTGCCGCTCGCAGCGCCCGCTCCGGATCGTCCTCGTGGGCTGCCGGCAGACCGAATACGCCGAGCACGCCGTCACCGATGAACGCGCCGACCGATCCCTCTCGCCGCCCCACCTCGAGGCGCACCGCCTGTTGGAGGGTTCCGACGACGGCCGCCAAGTTCTCGGGGTCGAGCTGTTCGGCGATTGCCGTCGAGCCGACCAGATCAACGTAGAGGGCGGTGACCAGCCGGTGCTCGATGGGGCGGACCGCGCCGCCCGGCACCCGCGCTCCGCACTCGGCGCAGAACTCGAACCCGGGACGCAACGCGGCCCCGCACCCCCGGCAGCCCGCGGTGAGGGCCGCTCCACACGACCAGCAGAACCGATCGCCGGGCTCGACCTCGGCGCGGCAGGAGGGACAGCGTGACGTTTCGGTCGGATCCACCTGCAACCTCTAGTGCACCGGCACGAATCGGGCCAGCACTCCGTTGGTCCTCACCACGAGCTGCTCGCCATGGGCATCGAGCCCGAACGACGACACCCGGCCGACTTGCCGAGTTCGGTCCACTCCTTGACTTCGCCTGCGGTCCCGTTTTCGAGGCGGAACGACCGGATCGATCCGGTGCACCAGTCGGCAAAAAAGTAGTGCCCTATCAGCTCCCGGATCTGGGTTCGCCGGTACACGTCGCCGCCGGTGACCGAGCATCCCTCGTCCCGGCCGTACTGGACGACCGGCATCGTCATTCCCGCCGTCTGGTACCCCGTGGGCGGAAACCAGCACGAACGCGCTTCGAGTTGCGGCCGGCCGAAGTTGTACCCGACCGACTCGAGCGGGGCCGCGTCGATCTCCTCCCAGTTGCTCCGGCCGACGTCGCCGAGGTGGATCATGTTCTCCACAGCGCCGATCGCGAACCGCCACGCGTTCCGCTCGCGTCCGTCGTCGTGGAGGTGGTCGTCGAGCCGTCGGTGGCGATCGTGGTGGCCGTCGTCGTGGTCGACTCGTCCGCGCCCGCTCCGGTGGCGAACGGATCCTGGGTCATCAAGAACCAGACGAGCAGCGAACCGGCGAGCAGGATCGCCACCCAATAGGGCAGGTTCGCTCGAGAAAGTGCTGATGGCGGAGGCGCGTCGGTCACGTCCCGCCATTCTTCCAGGGTTCTCACCCTCCCGGGGCGAGCCCGCGGTGCGGAACCGGGAACCGGTGCGTCGGCGTCAGATTGGCAACGACGGTGGTCCGGCTACCTTGGCGCCGGACGTGGAGGGTTTTGGCGTTGTCGGTGTATGAAGAACTGGATGCAGCGGTGATCAAGCGCGCCCCGGGTGCGCTGGCCGTGCTCGGTGTGGTGGCGTCCGTGTTCCTCCCCGGGCTCGGGCACCTCATCGTCGGCCGTAGGCGCCGGGCTGCGGTGTTCTTCGCCATCGACGCCGCCATCGCCGTTGCCACCCTATGGCTGCTCTCCCGGGGCACCGTCGGGTTGTTGCAACTGCTCGTTCAACCCCGCTGGGTCCGCGCCGTCGTGTTCGGCAACGTCGCGTTCGGCCTTTTCCGCCTCGCGGCCGCCGTCGACCTCGCCGTGCGCGAGCGTCCCCGGGTAAACCGATTTTTCGGCGCGGGGGTGGTGGCCGTCCTCGCCGTGGTCCTGGTCGCTCCCCACCTCTTCGTGATGACGCGGGCCCTGTCGCTGCTCGGTGTGCTCGAGGACGTGTTTCCCGCCGAGGGGCACATCGCTGCCGCCTTCGAGCAGCAACGGACCCAGGCGGAGGGAGAGCGCGCCGCCGGTTCCCAGGGACCGAACACCACGACCGCCGGGACCACGATCCCACCGGTCTTCACCGGCTCGCCCGACGGCTCCGTCGTGCCTCGCTTTGACAACCCGGGCGATCCGCAACTGGAGCCGATCGACCTGAACCGGGTCACCGTGCTGCTCGCCGGCGGCGATGCGGGTCCGGGCCGGGGCGGCCTCCGCACCGACACGATGATCGTCGCCTCGCTCGACGTCGAAACCGGGGAAGGCGTTCTCATCACGATCTCCCGGGAACTGGTCGGGTTTCCGCTCCCGCTCAAGCTGCAGGGTTTGTCGGGGGTCGTGGCGCGCCAGGACCTCATCTTCGCCGCAGCCAAGAACGCGGAGCTGGGCGGCTACACGAAGGCCACGGACTTGTTGCCCGAGGAGCGGGATCCGTGCTGCTGGCTGGACCGGATCAACGCCCTGTACCCGTTTACTTACACCGCCACCGGGGTGTACCCCGACGATCCGCGGCCCGGGATGGCGGCCCTTCGCGACACGGTGTCGCAGGCCCTCGGCATCCACATCGACTACTACGTGCTGGTCGACTTCGCCGGTTTCGTCGACCTGGTCGACGCCATCGGCGGCGTGAGAATCACCTCCCGGGAGACGATGAACATCCGGATGTCCCCGGCCAAGGAGGGCGAGGAGGATCTCATCCTCCACATCACCCCGGGACGCCACACCCTCGACGGCCGGTCCGCCCTCGTCTTCGTGCGGAACCGCACCGGCAGCAGCGACGTGGTGCGTACGAGGCGCCAACGCTGCTTCGTGCGCGAGGTGGTCGGACAGGTGGAGGCCTCCACGGTCGTGCTCCGGTTCGACCGGATCGCCCGCGCCATCCAGCGCTACGCCCGCACCGACATCCCGGTGCTGATCCTCCCCGATCTGATCCAGGTGGTGGCGGAGCTGGACACGAGCGACATTTCCACCATGGCGATCCAACCGGGGCACCTCGCCGACACGATCAACTACCGCGGGCTCCCGGTACTCAACACCGACCGGGTCAGGGCCGCGGTCCGAAACGTCATGAACGGGCTCGGCAGCGGCGACTCGGTGATCGACGGAGACGAGTGCGGTTCGTAGGCCTGCGGCCTACGGATTGCAGATTGCAGACTGCGAATTGCAGAGTCTGCTGTCTGCCGGCGTAGCCGGCCCTCCTACGCCGGCCGGTACGGCACGTACACCGGGTCCCACATCGCGGCCGCGACCGAGCCTTCGGGATCGGGCAGCAGCATGGCGACCCCCTCTCGGGCCGCCTGGGCGGCCACGGCCAGCGCCACACTCCGTGACACCTCACGGACCCGGGTGATCGGGGGGTAGAGGCCGCCGGACCGGAGCATCTCCATCTCGACCAGCGACGCGAGCGCTTCGGCGGCGGCGAGGAACATCCCGGTGGTGATCGTGGCGGCGCGCGCCACCAGCGTGCCGAGGCCCATCCCGGGGAAGATGAACACGTTGTTCGCCTGTCCGATCACCCGCGGGGTGCCGTCGACGGTGACCAGTTCGGAGGGACTGCCGGTCGCCACGATCGCCCGGCCCTTCGACCACGCCAGGACGTCGGCCGGGGTCGCCTCGGCGAACGCGGTCGGGTTGGAGAGCGGCATCACGATGGGCCGCTCGTGGTCGTTCGCCATCGCCTCGATCATTCCCGGGGTGAAGGTTCCGGGCTGTCCGGTCACGCCCACGAGCACCGAGGGCCGGTGCTCTGCCACCACCGTCTCCAGGTCGACGACATCCCCGGTGATGCCCCACGACGCCACCAGGGCGGGATCGGCTGCGACCTCGCGCTTGTACTCGTTGCCGTGTTCGTGCCCGGCGACGACGAGCCCCTTGCTGTCGGTCACCAGGATCCGGCTGCGAGCGATCTCCTCGTCCAGGCCGTCGCGGACCATGGCGGCCCGCACGTGGCGCACGATGCCGATGCCCGCCGAACCCGCTCCGACGACGACGACCCGCTGGTCGCTCAAGCGGGCCCCGAGCAGTCGCATCGCCGCGTGCAGGCCGGCGACCACCATGGCCGCGGTTCCCTGGATGTCGTCGTTGAAGGAGGGCAGCACCTCGCGGTAGGTCTCGAGGTTGCGGAACGAGGTGGAGTTTCCGAAGTCCTCCCACTGCAGAAGCGCCCCGGGGAACACGGTGCGCACCGCGGCGACCACCTCGGCGACCAGATCCCAGTACGGCTCGCCGCGGAGTCGGGGCGCCCGGTACCCGAGGTAGATCGGGTTTTCGAGCAGCTCGGGGTTGTCGGTGCCGACGTCGAGTGAGATCGGAAGGCACAGCGAGGGATGGATCCCTGCCGCCGCCGTGTACAGCGCCAGCTTGCCCACCGGGATGCCCATGCCGCCTGCCCCCTGGTCGCCGATCCCGAGGATTCGCTCGTTGTCGGTTATCACGATCACCGCTACTTCGGGGGTGCCGTAGTTACGGAGGAGGCGGGCGACGTCCCCCCGGTCGTCGGGGGTGATGTACAGGCCGCGGGCGCGTCGAAAAATGCGGCTCCACTGCCGGCAGGCCTCGGCCACGGTCGGCGTGTAGATGATCGGCACCGTCTCCTCGAGGTTGTCGATCACGAGGCGGTAGAAGAGTGTCTCGTTGCGGTCGTGGAGGCCGGCGAGGTAGATGTGCTTCTGGAGGTCGTTCTCCTTTTCCCGCAGCTGGTCGAGTGTGCGGCTGATTTGCTCTTCGAGCGAGGAGACGTGGCGGGGGAGCAGGCCCGTCAGCCCGAGGGAGTGACGCTCGGCGTCCGTGAAGCTGGTGCCCTTGTTGAGGATCGGGTTGTCGAGCAGCGCCCGTCCCCGTTCCGAGACCGGCAGGTACGGCAGCCCGGTCAAGGAGTCGGCAACGGGCTGGTATCGCATTCCGGCCACCATACCCCGCCTCCTCCGCGGTCACCCGCGTCTTGCGTCCCGTTGCAGACACGCCCCCGGGGCTCTGGCCCGGGGGCGTGCTTCGAGCCGAGGGTGCCCGTGGTGGCGCCCCTCACTCCGCTTCCGGGGAATCTACCCCTCCGGCTCCGCAGCGGTGAGGGTGTCGAAGGCGGCCTTCAGGTCGTGGTGGAGCAGGGCCAGGGTATCTGCGGGCCACCGCTCCGGCTCATCCCTGAGGAACGAGGTGTGATCGACCCGGTTGTCGAAGCGGGCGATGGGGAGGAGGCAGGTCTCGTCTCCGGCCTCCACGGCGATGGTTCCCGAGACCGGGGACGACTCGACCAGCCAGGCCAGGTCGTCCATCCCGTAGTCGTGAGCCATGACGGCTTCAGGAACACCATGGTACAAGATCGACGCCGCCCCGTCGGGCCCGGGGTGAGCGCGCTCCCGGTTGCGGCGGCGGCTCTCGGCCGGATCGGTCACCACCCAGAGGATCGACGCCCGTTCCAGGATGGGCGATCCCAATGCCGGGAGCGAGGCGTGGTATCCGAGCGGATCGGAGAGCGGTGGCACCGCCCCGTCCGGCCCGCCGCGGGCGAACTCGATCACGATCGTCGATCCGCCAAGACGATCGCGGTCGATCACGGAGAGTCCCCCGGCGAGGGCGGCGGCGTCGCCGGCGATGGCCGCGGCCAGGGCGGCGCCGCCCTCGATCACGGCGTCGGGGATCCCGGCGCGGCCCCGCGCCGCAGCGAAGCGATCGAGCAGCGCCTCGGGCGCGGTCGGGTGTTCTTCGATGCTCCCGAGGCCGGCGACGTCTTCGGCGACGAGGTGGATCAGGGTGAGCCAGTCGCGTGGATCGCGAAACGGTTCCTCGTCGCCGGCGAAGAATGCAGGCCGTGTCCCGATGCGACGCTGTTCCCCGGAGATGCGGCGCATGAGATGGACGTACGGGTAGTCGTCCACCTGGATCGTCGTGCCGAGGTGGAAGTCGTCGCGCGCCACCTCCGTGGGAAGGTGGGCGAGGTAGCGGCGCAACTCCGACTTCCCCGATGCCGGCAGGGCGAGCAGCAGCAGTGTGTCGATGACCATGGGGCATGTTCCCATGCGGGTCCGATAGATTGTGACTCCGCACGGGACTCAGGAGGAACAGCGTGGGCAACACCCCAAAGGTGCGCAGGGCCAAGGATCGCCGTCCGACCGCACCGGCGGCGCGAGCCGCCTCGCCCCGGTGGGTGGGGTACGCCGTCGGTCTCGTCATCGTGTCCGCCCTCGGGTTGCTGGTGTGGTTCATCTCCCGGGACATCTCCAGCAACCCCCAGGGGGTGGCCGAGCCGCCCGCCGGCACGGAGGAGTTCGCCATCGGCGACGTTGCCCACACCCCCGACACGGTCGTCTACGAGCAGGATCCCCCGGTCGGCGGCTCCCACGACTCCCAGTGGCTCACCTGTGCCGCCTACGGCGAACCGGTGCGCAACGAGAACGCGGTGCACGCTCTGGAACACGGTGCCGTGTGGATCACCTACCGGCCCGACCTCGACCCGGCGTCGATCGAGGATCTCGAGGGGTACGCCCGCCGTGCCGAGGTGATCGTCAGCCCCTATCCCGGATTGGACAGCCCGATCGTGCTCTCGTCCTGGGGCCGGCAGCTGCGCCTCGATACGGTCGACGACGCCGTGATCGACCAGTTCTACCGGGCCTTCCGCGACCGGACCGCTCCGGAGCCGGGCGCCTCCTGTTAGTGCCCCGTCCCGCAACGTTTGGCGCGCTCACGACGGCCCCCGACGCCCCCGGCGGCGTCCTCCTCCTCGACGCACGGTCGAGTGCGCCTTCGTCGTGCGTCCTTGCCGGATGACGCCGCCGGCTCGCCATGAGCATCACCAACGTCACGGAACGGGGCACTAGTGCGCCGTCGGCTTGCTATTCACCTGAGTGTGCTCACGGTCGGCGCCGCCGTGCTCCGTGTGGCGGTAGTGCCGGCCGAGGTCTGCCCCCCGGTCACCGCCGAGCAGGTGGTGGTGGCCGCGGAGGCGGCGATCGGATGGCTGGTGGCAGGGCAGGATCCGTCCGGCCGGTTCACCTACGGATATCACCGCGGTGAGGACCGGGTCAACCCGTCGTACAACGAGGCGCGCCACGGCGGCGTGGTGATGTCGCTGTACCAGGCACACGCCGCCATCGGTTCCGAGGCGGCGTTGGCCGCAGCCGACCTCGGCGTGTCCTACGCCATCCGTGACCTGTTCGATCACGGGGACTGGGTGGCCTGGTCGCCGGGCGGGATCGTTCCGGTCGGCGCCAATGCCCTGCTCCTCGCCGGTCTCGCGGTGCGCCGCGCCGACACCGGCGACCCGGTGCATGACGACCTGATGCGGGGTATCGGCCGGTTCCTCCTCTCGCAGCAACAGGCAGATGGGAGCATCTTCGACTCATGGAGCGTCGGTGCGCCGGTCCCCGGCTTCGGCCTCTACTCGACGGGAGAGGCCGCCTGGGCACTCGCCCTGCTCGAGCGGGTGTTCCCTGCTGAGGGATGGGGTGAGGCGGCGGCACACACCCTCGACTACATGGCGACCCGTCGCGACAGAGTGGAGGGCAGGCTCACCCGGCTCCCGGATCACTGGGCGGCTTACACGGTTGCCGAATTGCCACCGCGGCTGCGGACCGGCCTGCGCCTCGACTACGCCCGGGACCTCGCCGGATACTTCGGGATGCGGCTGCGGTTCGAGGCACAGCGCCGCGGGAACGGCATCAACCTCGCCCTCCGTTGGTTCCCTGGGCCGCCCGCCGGGGCGGGCACCGCCGCTGAAGGAATCGGCGCCCTGCGGACGCTGGCGATCTCGGAGCCGGCGCTCGCCGACATCGTTCCCAACGTCGACGAGCGCATCGTCTGCACCGCCGGGTTCATGACCCGGCGTCAGGAGACACCGGTGAGTTCTGCGGCGTGGCCGAGTCCCGAGCTGATCTCCGGCGCCTGGTTCTACCGTGGCTACACCCAGATGGACGACCAGCAACACGTCTTGTCGTCGCTGCTGGCAGCGATCCCCGTGCTGGTGGGAGAGGAGGCGGGATGAGCGTCGGGCTGCTCGTCGTGGCCATGGTTGTGGCAGTCAATCCATTCCGGTCCCGGTTGGGGCTGCGCCCCGAACCGGTGGCCGCCCTCCCGTTGGCGGTGGGGGTCGGCGCAGGTGTCGCCGGGGTGGCGGTGTTGGCCGCGTCGGCACCCGGCCTCCTCAGCGCGCTGCAGATCACCCCGGAGACCTTTCTCATCGCCGGAGGGCTCGTGGCGATCGTCGCTGGAGCCCGGACGATGTTCTTCCCCCGGCCGTTCGACGAGCCGCCGCTGCCCGGATGGCGGGAGGGAATGTGGCCGATCGCCTTTCCGCGCATCCTGTCCCCGGAGGTCATCGCACTGTCGCTGGCCCTGGTTTCGCAGGAAGGCGCCGGGACCACGGTGGCGGCGGCCGCAGCGGGTGTGGGTGGGTTCGCCCTGCTGGCCCGGACCCGGGTGGGAGAGCGGGCGGGGCGTCTCCTGGCCGCATTGGGCGCCGTCGCCGGGATGCTGTTGATCGCGGTCGGGGTGTGGATGATGATCGAGGGCGTCCGCGACGTGTGAGGAGGTCGGCGGCCAGAAGCCACGTCCGCAATTGGCAATTAGCAAGAGGAGGCGAAGAGAGCAAAGGGCGAAGCGCGATGCGGGGCAATGAGCGATGAGCAATGAGCGATACCGCGATATGGCGAATCTTGCGGGCGACGGGCGACGGGCGACGTGTCTTGCTGGTGCCTGGTGCCTGGTGCCTCGTGCCTGGCCCAACTAGCCTCGCCGCCGTGCTGGTGCCCAAACCGCTTGCATTCCTCGGCGTGCCCTTCGACGGCGCCGCCACCCTCGGCTGGCCGGGGGCGAGGTATGCCCCCGACGAGGGGCGTCGCAACCTCGACTGGATGAAGATGCGCGTCGAGGACGGCCACATCTACTCCAGGTGGCGGTGGCCTCCGGTCTCTGACGCTCAGGGGGTCGGCGGCACCAGGCAGGTCTCGTCGTCGGCGTCCCATTCGAGGATCTTCCAGGCTCCCTGGTAGCGATGTCCCCACGACTCGGTGGTCTGGGTTCCGTCGGGGTAGGTGATGTACCGGTACACCGTCACCGACCACCCCGGCGACCCCGCCTGGACTTGTTTTGCGGTCCCCTCCGAGCAATACGGGGCGGCCAAGTCGTCGTTCTGTCGCGTCACGGTGACGATCCCGGTATGGCCGTAGCGGTTGGACAACCCGGCCTCGACCACCAGCCCACCGTTGTCGCCGTAGATCTTGGCCGTGATCGAGGTATCGGTGTACGAGGTCTTGATGATGAATGCGTTGGGGGTGTTGTTGCCGAAGATCAGCTCCGGGTAGCGCCAGCCCAGCGTCGCCTCTCGGCCCTCCGGGTACCGGCTGAAGTAGACCGAGTGCGGGGTGTGCGCCACGTCCTCGAGGCCGGCGAAGAAGGCAGCGTTGTACAGCGTGGTGGTGAACTGGCTGCTGCCGCCGCCGATGCAGATCGCGCCCTCATGGACCAATTCGTTGCCGAGCAGGGCCCCGGCGCACAAGTAGCCCTTCTCGGCGGTGCGCTGGCCGACCCACTCGTTGAGGGAGAACTCCTCGCCGGGCATCACCAGGGCGCCGTCGACGGCATCGGCGATCAGGTGGATGTTGGTCACCCGGGCGGCACAGCACGCGTGGTTGGTGGTGAACTCGCCGATGACACCCGTGATCCCGAGCGCCTCCGCATCCGCCGTGGAGAAGTCCGCCTCGCGGCCGTAGGCGTAGGCGAGCTCGCCGCGGCGCTCCGGCGTCGCCAGCGCCGCCCACACCTCGTCCATGAGGAGGCTGCGGTCCGGCTCGCGGAACGGGACGCTGGGCACGATCGACACGGTCTCCGCCACGTCGTCGATGACGATCTCGGCGTCGACGGCGTCGGTCTCGAGGTACGGTCCGAGCGCGCCGACGTAGGCGAGGATCGTCGCATCGTCGAGATCGAAGATGAACTCGGGGATGTCACCGCTCTCATCCCGCGTGATGCGCACCGCCTGCGTGAGGAGGTGGCGGGGGAGGATCACCTCGAAACCGAGGTCGGGATCGGTCAGCGTGACGTCGCCTTCGACGAGTTGGCGGGCAGCGAGAACCGAGGCGTCGATGTCGGCTGCCGAGAGCGGTGGTTCGATGAGACGGGTGGGGAGGACGACGGGGGTACGGGTCGGATCGGTGAACGCCCGGTCGAGCAGCTCGAGGGCCGTGCTCTGCTCGATGCCGAGACCGGCGGCCGGGTATTCGTACACGATGGCGCCGTTCTCGATGCGGATGTCGCCGGGATAGGCCGGCTGATCGATCCCTTCGATCTCCCACTCGCGGACGATCTCGTCGAGTCGCGCCGTGTCGTAGGTGTAGATCGGCACCACGGTGGCGGCGTCGCCGCCGAAATGCCCCACCCACCACCCGAGTTGGCCGAGCACGTTGCCGCTGCGCCCGTTGCGCATGGCGGCCGCGACCATCGCCGTCTCGTCGAGATCGAAGGAGATCGCCTGCGGATCGAGGGAGAAGGTGTGACCGGCCACCGAGACCGGGATCGGTGTGGCCCGCAGCGTGATCTCCATCTCCCGGAGTCGAGCGACGGCATCGCGTTCGCCGAGACCGCCGATCTCCACACCGTTGCCGACGACGGAACCCAGGACCTCACCGCCGTTCGTCAGGCGATCGGCGCCGAACACGAAGAGGACGGCGAGCAGGGTCGATCCGAAGGCCGTGAGCCCGATCGCGACAGGACGCGGCAGCTGCGAGAGCCGCGCAATCAGCGCCGAGAGCTTGGGAATGCGGAGTTTGGGCATCGACGGGCGGCGATTGTATCGGGGATGGTGCGCTGCGGGATCGATCAGGCGATCTCGCCGAGAAGCCGGTCGGAGTGCCCGGCCGCTTTCACGTTGTGCCAGACCTTGGTGATCATGCCCGAGCCGTCGATCACGAACGTGGAACGGATGATCCCCTCGTACTCTCGGCCGTAGTTCTTCTTTCGGCCCCAGGCTTCGTAGGCCTCGGCGACCGCATGATCGGGGTCGGACAGCACCGGGAACGGCAGCCGGTGCTCCTCCCGGAATCGGGCGAGTCGGGACACCGGATCGGGGCTGACGCCGACGACGGCGTACCCGGCAGCGGCGAAGCGCTCGTGGCGGTCGCGGAGATCACAGGCCTGGGTGGTACATCCGGGGGTGAATGCCTTCGGGTAGAAGTACACGATCAGGTTTCGCCCGGTGAAGTCGGAGAGGGAAACCGGCGAGCCGGTCTCATCGAGCAGGGTGAAGGCCGGGGCGCGATCTCCAACGGTCACGGGTGTCTCCCCGGTGGTGCAGGCACCAGGGTGGCACGCTCCGGCGATCGGGCGTCGGATCGGGCTCGAAGCTGCCCGCAGGCGGCGTCGATCTCGGTGCCCCGGGTGTCGCGCAGTGTGCAGGTCGCCCCGTGCCGGGCGACCTCCTCCACGAACCGCCGGGTGCGCTCTGCCGACGGCCGTCGTTGCGGCGCGAGGGGGGTCGGATTCAGGGGGATGACGTTGACGTGGGCTCCCAGCTCGACGGCGATGGCGGCGAGGGATCGAGCCTGCTCGGCGCTGTCGTTGACGTCTTCCATGAGCGTCCACTCCAGGGTCACCCGCCTTCCGTGGCTACCGCGGAACCGTCGGGCGGCGGCGATCAGGTCCTCGACGGGATAGCGGCGGTCGATGGGAACCAGCTGCTCCCGCAGGTGGTCGTCGGCGGCGTGCAGGCTGAGCGCCAGGGTCACCGGCCACGGCTCGGCGGCAAGGCGATCGATCCCCGGGGTGATGCCGACCGTCGAAACGGTGATCGAACGAGCGGACATCCCCATGACCTCGATCATCCGCCTGATCCCCTCGCGCACGTTGTCGTAGTTGGCGAGGGGTTCGCCCATGCCCATGAACACCACGTTGCCCACCCGTGCCGGTGAACCCGGCATCGGCCTGGCACGCAGGTGGGCGTTGGCGTAAGCCACCTGGGCGACGATCTCGCCGGCCGCGAGGTGCCGATCGAACCCGAATTGCCCGGTGGCGCAGAAGGTGCACCCCATGGCGCAACCCGCCTGACTGCTGATGCACAGCGTGGTGCGCCGCGGGTATCCCATGAGGACCGCCTCCACCGCGACGCCGTCGGGAGCCCGGAACAGCCATTTCACCGTTCGGCCGCCGTCTCCCGATTGCTCCACCTCCACCTGCATCGGCCAGAGGCGGTCGGCCAACGACTGCCGCACCCGGAGCGGCAGGTTCGTCATCTCGTCGGTGGTCAGCACCGGATGGCGGTAGAGCCATTCCCGGAACTGGTCGATCCGGTACCGGGGCTGGTCGGGGAGCAGCGTGTCCAAGGCCTCAGGGGCGGTGAGATAAGGCACGGTCAGGCGAGGGTGCGTGCCTGGTCGACCCACTCGCGAGCCCGGGGTTCCGGCACCCCGGCGATGTCGGCGAGTCGATCGGGAGATGCGGCGGCGAGCTCGTCGAACCGTGAGATCCCGGCGGCGGCGAGGCGTGCCTTGAACACCGGGCCGATGCCACGGATGGCCGCGAGGTCGTCGCCATCGGTGCGTTCCGCGGTTGGCGGGGGAGAGACGCGGAACCGGGCGGCGGGAGGGGCGGGTGCCGGCTGCGGCTTGGCGATGCGGTCGCGCAGCATCCAGGCGACGGCGCCGATCGCGGCTCCGACGCCGATGACGACTCCGGTGACCCTGGTGACGCGGCGCATGGGGGGATTGTACGGGGAGTTGGAGTTGGCAGATTGCAGATTGCTGTCTCCCATCTGCCATCTGCTATCTGCCATCCGCCCTCCCGGGACTCGCCGGTTGCCCCCGCGATCCCCGTACCATGCCGCTGTGCGCCGGATCCTTCCTGCCCTGCTCACGCTGATTGTGCTGGTGGCACCACTGCCGGTACGGGCCCAGGCAGAGAACCCGTGCTCCGACCGTTTTGCCGAGGCCGTCTGGGACTCCGAGGTCGAGGCGGGGCCGCTCACCGTCTTCGGGTCGGGTATGTTTCCCGCCCAGTTACAGCGGTACGCCGACGACTTCGGTTCGCTGGCGTCGCTGCTCGAGGCCGATCTCGGTCCGGTGGAGGGGATCACGGTGTGCATCTTCTCCGATGAGATCCCCTGGGACGCGCAAGCGATGGGCTGGCCGGAGGGGCAGCGCCTCCACACCGCCACGTTCGGGGAAGAGGGATTGGTGGTGGTGTCGGCCTACTTGGCCGGAGCAGCACTCGACGCCGGGCGGCAGGGTGTGATCCACGCCTGGTTGTGGCAGATGTCCGACGGGACCTACCCCGAGCCCCTGGCTGAAGAGGTCAAAGGCTGGTATCGCAACCGCCTCGAGCAAAGGGTGGAGCACCTCCATGCCCTCTACGTGCGCATGAACATCGGACTGACCGAGCCGTGGCCCCCCACTCCGTGGACCGCCGGTCACATGACCGACGACCTGCTGTGGAATCCGGAGTTTTCATACGGTGGCGGCGGCGACTTCTCGAATTACGTGGCTGCCGTCGCCGGCACCGCTGCTCTCGGAGATCCGTTCAACGCCGACCTGGCCACACTCGACACGGCGTGGAGGCAGAGTCTGTTCGACGAGTCCGGTTCCATCCCCGGTGGTTCGAAGGGCTGGGTGACCGGCCTCGTGCTGGTGACCACGATCGTCGCCCTCGCCGTGTTCATGGCGTGGTGGAGCGCCCACACCCGCCGCAGGATCGAGGCCGAACTGCGCGAGGCCGCCCGGCGGATCCCCGTGCAGGCCGACGACCGGGTGGTCCGGCCTTCAGTCACCGTCCGCGGCGGCGGAGCCAACTCGCGGATCCGCCGCGGCTCGGCGCGTCCCGTCGGGGTCGATCGCAATGATCGAGACGGGACCCCACCCCGGGGCAAGGTCGGGACCGCGGTCGACGAGGTGGCCCCGGGACCTGAGGCCGACGACGACCTGTTCCGGCATCCGGACCTCGGCGGAGAGGGCTGAGCCTTCGCCGCCGATCTGACCGGCGCTCCACCTCGGGCTCTGCTGGGCGGCGACCGGGTCGAGTCCGGCAAGGAACAGCAGCGCCGCAATCTGAAGCAGGTACTGCGGCTGCTGATGGCCGCCCCGCGTTCCCAACACGAGGGCCGTCGTGCCGTTGCGAGTCCATAGGGTCGGGGACAGCGTGTGCAGCGGGCGCTTCCCCGGGGCAGCCTCGTTGGGATGCCCGGGAACCAGGTTGAACCCGGCCCCGCGGTTGTGCAGGAACACGCCGGTGTCCCCGGCGGCGAGGCCGCTGCCGATCCCGGCGAAGTTCGACTGGATGCAGGAGACCGCCATGCCATGGGCGTCCACGGCACAGAAGTAGGCGGTGCCTCCCGGTGCGGTGCCGGGTCCCCGCCAGTGGGCGACCCGATCCGGTGACATCCGCTCGAGCCTTGGGAGGAGGCGTGCCGGGTCGAGCAGCTCCGCCGGGGGCAACGGGGCGAAACGCGGGTCGGCGACGAGGTCGTCTCGCTCCCACGCCACCGCCCGGTAGGCCTCGATCACCGCGTGGTGGAACCGGGAGTCCGCCGGGTCCCGGGGTGGGTCGAGACGCTCAAGCAGCATCGCCGCGGCCACCGTGAGGTATCCCTGGCTGTTCGGGGGCACCGTCCACGCCTCCAGCCCGAAGACGGAGGCGCCGACGGGATCGACCCAGTCGGGTCCGTTGCCGGTGAGGTCGCCGGGGGTGAGGATCCCGGTGGTGGTGGCGGAGATCTGCTCGGCCACCCGGCCTTCGTAGAACGCGCTCCGTCCCCCCGTGGCGATGGCCGACAGGGTGGCGGCGAGATCGCGACGGGTGATCCGGTCACCCGGTTGCGGCGGCACCCCGTCCGGGTACAGCGCCGCTGCCGACTCCTGGCCCCGGATCATCGGTGCGATCGCGGCGAGGTCTGCGGCGAACTCGGACGACACCGGGAACCCGTCGTTGCCCAGGGCGATCGCCGGGGCCAGCAGGCCGGACAGGGGGATGGTGCCATGCCGTTCCACCAGCGCCTCCCACCCATCGACGCACCCCGGGACGGTGATGCTCTCCGGCGCCCGGTACGGCATCGCGGCATGGCCGGCGGCCCGGAGGCTGCCGGCGTCGAGTCCGGAGCCGCCACGGCCGGAGGCGTTGAGCACCTCGGGCTTGTCCCATCCGGGCATGTGCACGATGGCGAACAGGTCCCCCCCGATGCCACAGGTGGTGGGAAGCACCATCCCCAGGATGGCATTGGCCGCGATCACCGCGTCCGCTGCGTTCCCCCCGCGGTGCATCACGTCGACGGCCGCCCGGGTGGCGAGGTGGTGCGGCGTCACCGCGACGCAGCCCCTGCCGACGTGAGTAGACACGTTCATCGTGCGCACGGTACCGCGAGAGGGAGGGTCGGCCCCTGCGGGGCCTCCCGCAAAGGTCGGCGCCTGGCGGCGCCTCCGCAATTCGCAATTCGTGGGAACGGGGCAATGGGCAATGAGCAATGGGCAACACCGCGGCAACGCGACTCTTGCGGGTGGCGGGTGGCGGGAAGCGGGAAGCGCCTCTTGCGGGCGACGGGCGACGGGCGTCGGGCCGCTAGTCGGGCCGGCTGATCCGACGGTTCAGGGCGTCGAGGACGGCCCGGACCGTCGCCTCGGAGTCGTCGCCGTGGCTGATCGCGGAACCAACGGCGACCTCCTCACCCCGCTCGCCGGTGGAGACGACGACGACCACGATCACGGTGCGCATGCCGATCACCGGGGAGCCGACCGAGTCGAGGGCGAGGGCGTCACCGTGGAGGAGCGACTCGACGGCGCGTACCGCGGCCTCCCCGACGAGCCGCATCCGGGCCGCGGGCGCCGCCGGGCCGGTGGCGGTGCCGACGTAGTCCTCGGCGTGCCAGGCGAGTGTCACCGCAACGGTCGTCCTCGTTCCCTCGGGAATCTCGTGGACTCCTTTGATGGCGGGGCGGTCGTCGCCGGGATCGATACGCTCCGGTCCGATCTGCACCACCGAGATCGCCCGGCGATCGATGGTGATCCCGAAGCGGGCGAGGGCGAGGGTCTGCACGTCGCGCACCACCTGCTTGGGCGCCTTGTCGGGAGCGGCGAGGACGTGCACCTCGCGAATCTCGTCGCGGCTGGCGGCGATGCGGACGGCGTTCACCGAGGGCAGCCTCGCGAGTGTCTCTTCGATTTCCTGGATGTCCACGATCCGACTCCCCGAGACCGATCCGGTGCGACGCCGATTGCCATCACCGCCCGCTACGAAGCGTAGTCGGGCCGGATACCGAGTGTCATGACCACCGCGAGATCGCGAAAACCGCCCCGCAGGACGATCGGACCCGCTATCGTGTCGGTAGGCGGACGTCTCCCTGCACAACGGCAGGGCGTCCGCTTTTGCGTGTCCGGACTAGTCCGGACGGGTAGCGCAGAGGGGGTCATCGCGACCCCGCCTGACAAGTGAAGGTGGGAGTCGAGTGTGCCGAAGTCAACTTCGGACACGAACGACCCCCCGGGTTGCCCGGGTCACCGTACGGCTAGCCCTCGAGAGAGAGCGAAGCGGATACATGCCGGCGCCGAACTAGAGACGGCGTCGAGCCCCCTGAAGGGAAGCGGTAGGTGACATGTGGCAGACCGTGGGAATTCGAGTCGATGGGACCTGCCG
>DATDRW010000079.1:0-9008 GCA_035291545.1 Acidimicrobiia bacterium | reverse complement strand
ATCGAAGCGGCGATCGGCGCCGGCCTGATCTGAGCACTGCAGGTTCCGCACTCCGAGCAGCGCGGCCTTGGCTTTCGGACTTCGGCCTCCGGCTTGCGGCACCCGGCTTCCCGCTTCCGGCTTCCCGCCGCCAACCGAGGGTCTCCAACACACGGCAGTCGACGGTCGACGATGGATGCTCGGCGTATGGACGTGGGTACGTGGTGCGTGGCACGTTCTTACGACAGGGGATACATCTTCTCGATCCGTTGGTCGTCCACCTCGAAGGTGAGGTGGCTGTCGACGCGGATCACGCCGTCGAGGCGGCGGGTGAGCTCCTCCAGCAGGTGCGCCTCGGTTCGGTTCTCCAGCTCTCCGGACAGGGTGACGATGCCCTGGCTGACCGACACGTCGATGGCCTCCGGAGTGAGGAAGAGCAGCCGCCGGATGATGTCCTCGCGGATTTCGTCCTCGATCACGTCGTCGGGCTTGGTGAAGGCGTTGACGACATCCGCCCGGCTGATCACCCCGATGAGCGAGCCGTCGGTGCCGACCACGGGAAGACGCTTCACCCGCCGGTTCACCATGATCCGGGCGGCTTCGCTCAGCGACGCGTCCGGCGCCACCGTGAGCACCTGCTCGGTCATCACCTGGCCGACCTTCTCGGCGTTGGGAGGCGAGGCCGGCTGATCGCCGAAGAGGGCGTCGAGCAGGCTGAACCGGTACGGCTGGTCGCGATTCGCCTCCTGGCGGAGGAAGTCGCCCTCGGTGACCATGCCGACCACCTTCCCGTTCTTCACGACGGGCAGACCGCTCACCTTGTGCTTCACCATGAGACGCGCCGCCTCCTTGAGCGGGGTGTCGGGTGTCGTGGTGACCGGATTGGTGGTCATCAGATCCCGTACCTTCATGTTCTCTCCTCTTGATGGCGCACGACGAGCACGTCGCACGGAGCATGGTTGACGACCCGATGGCTCGTGCTGCCGAGCAGGAGCGATGCGAGATCACCGCGGCCCCGGCTGCCGACGACGAGCAGGTCGGCATTCACACCGACGGCATGAGCGACGAGCGCATCTGGGGGATACCCTTCGAGGTCGATCCCGTGGACCGTCACGGGGGCGCCGTCGATGATGGGGCGCATCCGGTTCCACACCTGGTTGCGCTGCGCGGCGGCAAACTCGTCGCCGACGGTGGGCACCCCTCCCATCGCGGCGAGCACCGTCGCCGGGACGTGGGAGACGAACACGGCGTCGACCTCGGCTCCCAGCTTGCCGGCGAAGCCGATGGCGGTACGAAGGGCATCCTCGCCTGCGGGGCTGTCATCGAGGCCGACGACGATCTTCATTGCGGCCATTGCTCCGGAGGGTACCGGTGCTCCTTCTCGGCATCGATGCGCGCCGCATACGCTGCGGCCTCGCTACGACGGCTCATCTCCAGCTTGGCGAGCACGTTGGAGACGTAGTTCTTGACAGTCTTCTCGGCGAGGAACATCTCCTCGGCGATCTGTCGGTTGGTGAGGCCGGAAGCGATGTAGTCCAGGATCTTGCGTTCCTGCTTGGAGAGCCGCGACAGCAGTGGATCGTCCGCCTCCTCGCCGCGGATCCGGCGGAACACCCGATCGGTCATCTCGGGATCGAGCAGCGACTCGCCCCGGCCCACCTTGCGCACGCTCTCGATGAGGTCGTTGCCTTTGATCTGCTTCAGGACGTAACCGGATGCCCCCGCCATGATCGAGGCGAACAGGGCCTCGTCGTCGGCGAACGACGTGAGCATGAGCACCTTGACCTTCGGCCACCGGGTCCGAATCTCCCGGCAGGCCTCGACCCCGTTCCCGTCGGGAAGCCGCACGTCCAGGATCACGATGTCGGGGTCGTCGAATCCCACCCGGCGGATAGCCTCTTCGACCGTACCGGCCTCGCCGACGACCGTGATGTCCGGCTGGGCGTCGAGCATGGCCCGGACACCCTGCCGGACGACCTCATGGTCGTCGACCAGTTCGACGCGCAACCCCTCGCTCACCAGGCCACGATATCGCACCCGGGAGACGCAAGCCGCGAGCGAACGGCACCGGCCCCGGGCCGAAAGTCCCGAAGTCCGGAGGTAATAGACTTAGTAGCGCGTGAGCGAGTTCACCCCCCAGCGGATCCGCGATCTCGTCGAAGCTGCGGCCGGCGTGGCAGGACAGACCGATCTCTCGTCCCTCCTCCGGGCGGCCGTTGCCACGGCGATCGAGCTCACCGGGGCCCGCTACGGCGCCATCGGCGTCCTCGGTGAGCACGGCTCGCTCGTCGACTTCATCCCGCTCGGCATGGACGAGGCCGACGTAAAGAGGATCTCCCACTACCCCCGCGGCACGGGCGTGCTCGGAACGATCACCAGGCAGGGCGTGACCCTGCGCATCGACGAGATCACCGATCACCCCGAATCGGTCGGGTTTCCCGAGCACCACCCCGAGATGCACACCTTTCTCGGCGTGCCGGTCCGGGTCGGCGATCGGATCTTCGGCAACCTCTACCTTACGGAGAAGCCGGGCGGTTTTACGGTGGAGGACGAGACCATCACCGAACTGCTTGCGGTGACCGCGGGTGCGGCGGTGGCGACGCTGCGGTTGCAGGAGCGCCTGCGCCGGGCCGCACTGCAGGAGGATCGCGAGCGTATCGCACGTGACCTGCACGACTCGATCATCCAGGATCTCTTTGCGATCGGGCTCGGCCTGCAGACGGCCGTGGGCCACATCGACCAAGACACGGAGACGGTGCAAACCCGCATCACCGACGCCGTGGATCGGCTCGACGAAACCATCTTCTCGCTCCGCCGCTACATCTTCGACCTGCGCCCTCCGGTGTGGGCGCGTCCGAGCATGTCGACCGAGATCCGGCGATTGGTGACCGACCTGTCCGAGCCCTACGGCATCGAGGTCGGGGTCGACGTCGACTGCCCGCCGGACACCCCGGAGCCGCCGCTCAGCGATCACGTTGTGGCCGTGGTCAAGGAGTCGGTGAGCAACGCCCTGCGCCACGCCCAGGCGCGCACCATCGACGTGAGAGTGGCGTGCGACGGCACCCGGGTGCTGGTGAACGTCGCCGACGACGGCGCCGGGTTCGATCCCGACGCCGAGCACGGTGGCCTGGGGTTGCGCAACCTGGCGCGTCGGGTCGGAGCGGTCGGCGGGGAGTACGTGCTGGACACCGCACCGGGCAAGGGCACCGTGGTCACGGTGTGGTTTCCCCTGACCTAAGGCTGCCCGTCTCGGGACGGCCGGCCCTGCCCCGTCGCCCCGCCGGGAGGCCAGAATGGACGCCTATGACCTTCGCTTTCGATTTCGACGGCGCCCACGAGGCCGACAAGGCGCTGCTCGGCGGCAAGGGCGCCGGTCTCGCCACCATGACCCGGATCGGGCTCTCGGTCCCGCCGGGGTTCACCCTGAGCACCGAGGCCTGCCTCCGGTCGCTGGAACACGGCGCCCTTCCCGACGACGTCTGGGCCGAAACCATGGCGGCGGTCCAACGCCTGGAGGCGCGCACCGGCCGCCACTTGGGCAGTACCGACGGCACCCCATTGCTCCTCTCGGCGCGATCGGGCGCGAAGTTCTCCATGCCGGGGATGATGGATACCGTCCTCAACCTCGGCGCCACCGGGGGTGTGATCGACCGGCTCGCCGCGTGGTCGGAGGATCCACACTTCGCCCGGGATGCCGCCCGTCGCTTCGTGCAGGCCTTTGGCAACGTGGTGTTGGGGATCGACGAGACGGTCTTCCAGCAGATCCTCACCGAACTGCGGGAGCGGCGCGGCACCACCGACGATGCCGGTCTCACCACCGAGGACCTCGAGGAGGCACGGCTTCGCTTCGGGGAGGCGATCACCGCGGCGGACGCGGTGATACCCGATGATCCGCACGATCAGTTGCGGGCTGCGGTGTGGGCCGTGTTCGGCTCGTGGCACAACCGACGGGCCCGCGAGTACCGCCGGCTCAACGGCATCCCCGACGACATGGGCACCGCATGCACCGTCCAGATGATGGTGTTCGGGGATCTCGGCGAGAACTCGGGCACGGGTGTCTGCTTCACCCGCGACCCCTCTACCGGAGAACGGGTTCCCTACGGCGACTACCTGGCCAACGCCCAGGGCGAAGACGTCGTTGCCGGGATTCGTAACACACTCTCGCTCACGGACCTGGCCACATACCACCCCGAGCGGCATGCCGAACTGACCCGGGTGATAGCGACACTGGAAAACCATTACCGGGACATGTGCGACATCGAGTTCACCATCGAACGCGACAAGCTGTGGATCCTGCAGACCAGGGTGGGCAAGCGCACCGCCGCCGCCGCAGTGCGGATGGCCGTCGAGATGGTCGGCGAGGGTCTCATCGACCGCGCCGTAGCCATACGACGGGTGGAGCCCACGGCACTCGAGCACCTCCTCCATCCCCGCATCGAGGGCCCGACCACGGCGACGCCGACCACGGCGACGCCGATCGCCATCGGACTCAACGCCTCGCCCGGCGCCGCCCGGGGGCAGGCGGTGTTCGACGCCGATCGCGCCGCCGACCTCGCCGCGCAAGGCATCCCCGTGGTCCTGGTGCGCCGGGAGACCTCCCCGGCCGACATCCACGGCATGGTCGCATCGGAAGGGATCCTCACCAGCCACGGGGGGCTCACCAGCCACGCTGCGGTGGTCGCCCGGGGCATGGGCACCCCCGCGGTAACCGGCGCCGGGAGCATCGACGTCGACGAGGACCGCCGCCGGTTCACCGTCGGCGACGTCGTCGTCAACGAGGGCGACGTCATCACCCTCGACGGCGCGACCGGCAAGGTCTACCTGGGTGGTCTCTCCCTGACCACCCCCGATCCCGGCGCTGAACTCGAGATCCTGCTCGGCTGGGCGGATGCGATCCGCACCCTCGGGGTCCGCGCCAACGCCGACGACGGCGCCGGGGCGCGTGAGGCGGCCCGCTGGGGTGCCGACGGCATCGGTCTCGCCCGCACCGAGCACATGTTCATGGGAGACCGGCTCCCGGTGGTGCGCCGGGTCATCCTCGAGGACGAGCCGGGGACGGCGCTCGACACCCTGGAGAAGCTCCAGGCCGACGACTTCGAAGACCTCCTCGAGGCCATGGACGGCAAGCCGGTCGTGGTGCGACTGCTCGACCCGCCACTCCACGAGTTCTTTCCCTCCGTGCTCGATCTGGTCGAGGACCGCATCAAGGTCACCGCGGCCAATGGGGACACCACGGACATCGACCGGATGCTCGAGGCGGTGAAGCGTCTCCAGGAGTCCAACCCGATGATGGGACTACGCGGGGTCCGACTCGGTGTGGTTCGTCCCGAGCTGTACCGCGCCCAGGTGCGCGCCGCCCTCGAGGCGATCCGGCGTCGTGTGTCTGCCGGCGGCGACCCCCACCTCGAGATCATGATCCCGCTCGTCTCCATCGTGACGGAGCTGGTTCGGATGGAGGAGATGATCCGGGAGGAGGTGGCGGCGGCGGGACTCGACCGCGAGGTCCCGGTGGGGACGATGATCGAGATCCCCCGGGCGGCGCTGCGTGCCGGGGAGCTCGCCGCCCATGCCCGGTTCTTCTCGTTCGGAACCAACGACCTCACCCAGATGACCTACGGGATCAGTCGCGACGACGCCCAGGACGCATTCCTCCGCCGGTATCTGGCGGAAGGGTTGCTCGCCACCGACCCCTTCGTCACCGTGGACGTGGACGGGGTAGGGCGCCTCATCGAGATCGCCACCCGCGAGGGAAGACAGGCCCGGCCCGACCTGGAGGTTGGGATCTGCGGGGAGCACGGCGGTGACCCGGCGACGATCGACTTCTGCCACCGCACCGGTCTCGACTACGTGTCGTGCAGCCCGCCCCGGGTGCCCATCGCCCGGTTGGCCGCAGCCCAGGCGGCACTGGGACAGGGGGCGGAGAGGGCGAGTCTGTAGCAATCAGGCTCCAGGCCCCAGGCGCCAGGCACCAGCCAGTCGACCAAAACGAGCCGGGCCGATGACCCGTCTGACGCCTGGTGCCTAATGCCTCGTGCCTCTTCACGCGTTGCGCTGTACTGCCGGGATGTCCTTGCGGCTGGGCAGCCACCGTTGCGGAACCGGGCGAACCCGCATGCGGAGATCGACCACGCACAGCCCCTGCCCGGGCGGCAGCACCTTCACCGGGTTGAGATCCATCTCGGCGATCTCGGGGAGGTCGTCGATGAGCGCCGACACCCGCAACAGCGCATCGCGGAGTGCGGGGATGTCACCGGGGTCGGCCCCCCGGTACCCGTCGAGCAACTTCGAAGCCTTGACCTCGCCGATCATGTCGGCGACGTCGACGTCGGTGAGCGGATGGATCCGGAAAGCGATGTCGCCCAGCAACTCGACGAAGACCCCGCCCAGGCCGAACGCCAGCAGTGGACCGAAGGACGGATCCTCGGTCATCCCGATGAGCACCTCGTGCCCGCCGGAGACGAACTCCTGGACGAGGGCGCCCACAGCATCTTCGGCGACTGCGGTGACCCGGTCGTAGGCTGCGGCCACGGGACCGCTCCCCCGCAGGTCGAGCGCCAGGCCGCCGACCTCGGTCTTGTGGAGCACGCTCGGCGCCACCACCTTGAGCGCCACCGGCCCCCCGAGATCCGCGGCAGCAGCCACCGCCTCGTCGCGGCTGGAGGCGAACCGCGAGGCGGCCCGTCGGATGCCGTAGGCGTCGAGGATGGCCTCCGCCTCATTGGGCTCCAGCCATCCGCCGTCGGTGCCGAGACGGGCGAGTGCGGTGTCAATGACACCCCGGGCGCCGTCGCGATCGACGTCGTCGAAGTGCACCACCTCGCCGAGGGGACGGGCACGCCACTCGGCGTAGCGAGACGCCCGGGCGAGCGCGCGTGCCGCAGGTTCGGGGAACGGATAGATCGGGATGCGGGTCGCACCTTCGGCGTGGTGGGGCATGGTGTCGATGTCGGCTTCCATGTAGACCGCCAACACGGTCTTGTCGCTGCCGTCGCCGGCGACGACCTCGGCCACCGCCTTCTGCACCGCGTCGAGACCGCCCGGTGTGGTCGGGATGAAAACCACGATGACCGCATCGACCTCGTCGCTTTCCAAAAGCGTGCCCAGGCATTTGCGGTACTGCTCGGGACCTGCCGAGGCGATCATGTCGACGGGGTTGCGCACCGCCGCCTCCTTGGCGAGTCCCGCGGCGAGGCGCTCCTGGAGACCGGCGGAGAAGACCGGCACCTCGAGTCCCTCCGACTCGAGCGAATCGATGGCGAGGATGGCCGGGCCGCCGGCGTTGGTGAGCACCGCCACTCGCCGCCCCTTGGGGAGGGACTGGTTGGCCAGCAGCGAGCTGACCTCGAACATCTCCTCGAGCGTGTCGGTGCGGATCACCCCGGACTGGCGGAACAGCGCCGACACCGCCCCCTCGACGCTGGCCAGGGCGCCCGTGTGGCTGGCGGCCGCCCGGGCTCCCCCGAGGGTGCGTCCCGACTTGACGGCCACGATCGGCTTGGTGCGCCCGATACGCCGGGCGATGCGGGCGAAGCGACGGGGATGCCCGAACGACTCCATGTAGAGCACGACGACGTCGGTGGCGGGATCACCCTCCCAGTACAGGAGGAGGTCGTTGGCGCTCACGTCCGCCTTGTTCCCCACCGACACGAAGGTGGAGATCCCGATGTCGAGGCGGCGGGCATGATCGAGGATGGCGATCCCGAGCGCTCCCGACTGGCTCGACATCCCCACGTTGCCCTGCGGGGGGAATACCGGGGCGAAGGTGACGTCGAGCCGCACCGCCGGGTCGGTGTTGAGCAGCCCCATGCAGTTGGGGCCGATCAGGCGCATCCCCGCCTCGCGCACGATCTGCACCAGCTCGCGCTCGAGAACCGCCCCCTCCTCCCCGGTCTCGGAGAAACCGGCCGAGATCACCACCATGCCCCGGACCCCCTTCTCGGCGCACTGGCGGGCGACGTCGAGGACGAATCGAGCCGGGACGACGACGACCGCCAGATCGACCGGGTCGGGGATCTGCAGCACCGAGTCGTACGCCTTCACCGAGCCCACCGATTGGGCGTTGGGGTTCACCGGATACACGGTTCCGGAGAACCGCCCCCGCAGCAGGTTCCGCATCAGCCGGCCCCCGATCGACATCTCCTCGCGGGAGGCGCCGATGACGGCCACCGACCGGGGGTAGAAGACGGGGAGCAACGAGGCGGCGACGGCGTGCTGCTCGCGGACTCCGGCGAGGCGGGTCACCTCGTCGGTCATCTCCACCGGGAAGTCGACCGTGTAGACACCCTCCTCTAGGGCGCGACCCATCCGGTAGCCCGAGGTGCGGAACACGCGCATCATCGCGTAGTTGTCGCTGAGCACGAATGCGCGAAACGAGGTCACCCCGTGGTGGCGGGCGTGATTGGTCAGGTGAACGAGCAGCTGGGTGCCGATACCGCGGCCCTGGTGGGCGTCCTCGACCCCGAACGCGACCTCGGCCACCGCCGGGTCGCCCTCCATCCGGTCGTAGCGGCCGACGGCGACGATGGTCGGCCCCACCAGGACGACAAAGGCCATCCGGTCGTCGTAGTCGACGTTGGTGAAGTACACGAGTTCCTCGGGGGTGAGATCCGCCTTGTGCCGGAAGAACCGCTGGTAGACGCTGTCGCGGCCCATTCGATGGAACATGGCGTGGAGGGCGTCGGCGTCCGAGGCCTTGATCGGTCTGATGTGCGCCAACCCCCCATCCCGGAGCACCACGTGGAAGTCGTAGTCGGATGGGTAGGACGGCATGACGGGGAGATTGTCGCGCATTATCCGCTGCCCGCTGCCCGTCTCCCGCTGCCCGCCAGACGCCGCCCGCTGCCCAAAGCCGATCTGGCTGGAGACTGGAGACTGGAGACTGGAGCTGACTCAGCCCCCGGACTGGACCTGGCGCAGGTAGGCGACGATCATCTCGATCTGCTCGGGAGTGAGCACCCCTCCAAAGCGGGGCATTTCGTCTTCACCCTCTTCGATCTGTTTCACCAACCTCGCATCGGAATCCTCGATCG
>DATDRW010000078.1:0-33820 GCA_035291545.1 Acidimicrobiia bacterium | reverse complement strand
CCGATCACCCGCGTTTCCTGGCGGGCGTCCGTTGCCCGTTGCCCGATGCCCGTTTCCCGCATGCCGGTTCTCGTCGCCCGACGCCCGACGCCCGCCAATCTCGAGGCCGGCGACGGGCGACGGGCGACTCACTCGAGCAGGTGTTCGAGGGTGGCCCGGAAGTCCCCGGCGAGGTCGGGGCGGGACAGACCGACGGCCGCGGTTGCCTCGAGCAAACCGGCCGGCCTGCCGATGTCGAGCAGATCGTCCCCGACGATGAGCGCGAGCGCACCGTCACGGCGGGCGCCACGATCGATGGCGTCGGTCAACTGGATCTCTCCGCCGTGACCGGGATCGAGGGCGGCGAGGTCGTCGAACACGCCCGGGGTGAAGACATAGCGGCCGACCAGGCCCAAATCGGACGGTGCCGCCGCTCCCGGCTTCTCCACCGCCGACTCCACCTCGACGACGTCGCCGGTGATGTTCTCGTCGATGGCGACGATCCCGTAGCGGTCGAAGAAGTCCGGAGAGACCCTGCGCACCGCCATCACGAACCGGCCGTCGAACAGCGAGACCAGCCGGGGAGTGAAGGAGCGGCCGGGCCGGGGGAACATGTCGGAGAGCAGGCACACGAAGGGGCGGTCGCCGACGGCGCCTCGCGCGGTGAGCACGGCATCGCCGAGGCCGCGCGGTTCGGCCTGGAGCACGGATCGGAAGGTCACCGCTTCGAGGCCCGGCACCGGGTCCCCGTCGGTGAAATGTGCCACCACGGGGTTCCCCGGCCGGTCGTCGACGACGAGGACCACCTCGGTCACACCTGCGGCCACGGCCTCCTCGACCACGTACTGGATCACCGGTCGATCGACGACCGGGATCAGCGGCTTGGGAACGACGCGCGTTGCCGGACGCATCCGGGTGCCGCTTCCGGCGCAGGGAATCACGGCAACCGACACCGCGGCGGTCATGCCGGCACGGTACCGGACTCGCCGGTCGGCTCGGGGTAACCCCGGTACCCTCGCTCGCATGCGAATCCTGGTGGCGCGGTGCACCGTCGACTACACCGGGCGCCTCGACGCTCACCTCCCTTCGGCGATTCGATTGATCATGGTCAAGGCCGACGGGTGTGTCGCCGTCCACGCCGACGGAGGCGCCTACAAGCCGCTCAACTGGATGAACGCACCCAACCACGTCGACGAGCAGCCCGACCGGTGGGTGGTCACCAACACCAGGGGGGAGACGCTGGTGATCCATCTCGAGGAGATCCTCACGGAGCTGAGCCACGAGCTCGGCTCGGACCCCGGACTGGAGAAGGACGGTGTCGAGAAGAACCTGCAGGAGCTGCTCGCCGACCGGGCCGGGGTGATCGAGGAGGGGCTCGAGATCCTGGAGCGGGAGTACCCCACCGACCTCGGTCCCGTCGATCTGCTGTGTCGTGATCGGAGCGGTCAGCTCGTCGCCGTCGAGGTCAAGCGCCGGGGTGAGATCGACGGCGTGGAGCAACTCGTGCGCTATCTGGACTGGCTCAACCGGGATTCCACGCTGGGGCCGGTGCGCGGGATCCTGGCGGCGACGAAGGTGACTTCGCAGGCCCGGACGCTCGCTGCCGCCCGTGGCGTCGGATGGGTCGAGGTCGACTACGACCGGCTCCGGGGCACCGAGGGCCGGGCGCCGCGGTTGTTCGATCCATGACCTTCGCCGAGGCTCGGCGACCTCAGCCGCCCATGTCGGCGACCATCTCCTCGAGCTGGGCTTCCCGCTCGTCGAGTTGTTCGGCCACCTGGTTGGCTCTCTCGTAGGTGTCCAACAGCCCCGTCGGTGGTTCGGTGGGATCCGCGGGACGGGCGGGAGCGCCGGCGCCACAGCCTCCGAGGGTGATCACGAGAATAAGCGCAGCAGCGATGCGGCTCATACATCGTCATCGGCATCGGCATGCGGCCACCTTGAGACCAGCTAAAGCCGGCGGTGACCTGCCGGGCGCCGTCAAGGGCACCCTGGGGGCGCCGCGGCTGTTCGATGTGTAGGCACCAGGCACCAGACGCCGGATGTGATGCCTGAGGTCGATTCTGGAGTCTGGTGCCTGGGACCTGGCGCCTTCTTACAGCAGACTCTCCAGGTCGAAACCGCTCGAGGGATGACGGAGCTTCGCCAGAGCCCGCCCCTCGATCTGACGGATCCGTTCCCGGGTGAGGTCGAACTGCTTCCCGACGTCGGAGAGGGTGCGCGGCGATCGGCCGTCGAGACCGTAGCGGAGCAGGATGACCTTGCGCTCCTGGGCGTCGAGCATCGTCATCGCCGTCTCGAGGTGCCGCCGCGCCGAGGCCTCCGCCGCGACCTCGAAGGGATCGAGGGCTTCGCCATCCTCGACGAAGTCGCCGAACTCGGCGTCCCCCTCGGACCCGATCGGCCGCTCGAGTGAGATCGTGTCTCCGGGGGCGACGAGGGCGAGCTCGACCCGCTCCACCTCGAGTCCCGAGGCCTGGGCGATCTCCAATGTCGTGGGTTGGCGTCGCAGCCGCTCCTGAAGGCTGAGCGCCGTCTCCTGCACCGTCCGAACCACATCGACCATGTGCACCGGGAGGCGGATGGTGCGTCCCTGGTTGCCCAGCCCGCGGGTAATCGCCTGCCGGATCCACCAGGTGGCATACGTGGAGAACTTGAAGCCCTTGCGCCAGTCGAACTTCTCCACGGCACGGATCAAGCCGAGGTTGCCCTCCTGAACCAGGTCGAGGAGGTCGAGACCCCGCCCGGTGTACCGCTTGGCGATCGAGATCACCAGACGCAGATTGCTGCGGATGAACTCGGCCTTGGCCTCGTCGGCGGCGTGGACCGCCCGAAACAGTTTCGCCCGCTCGGTCGGAGTGAGCCGTCTCCGGGCATCGAGCACCTGTTGGGCCTTGCGGCCCGCCTCCATCGCCCGGGAGAGACGGACCTCGTCGTCGGCGGTGAGCAGATCGTGAGCTGCCACCGACTCGAGGTACATCCCGATGCCGTCGGACAACGTCGCAGCGTCGCGCAGCCTTCTGGCCACGGAGGCTCCTTTCCCAGCGCGTCGGGGTGGCGGAACGGTATCACCGGCTCCCGCCCGCCCGCAACCGCTGTCCACAGGGTCCTGTGGATTGCCCGCAACCAGCGATTTCGCGGTTTGGGAGGCCGGCGATGCCCGGTTTCCCGGAAGCGCCGCCCTCCGGCCGGTCGGGTTGTCCACAGGGCGATCCCCAAGGTTGTCCCCGACGGTAGGGTGCCGCGATCAAGGATCTCGCCGTGCGGATCACCGCCTGCCGGGCCTGTCCCCGCCTCGTGGCATGGCGGGAGCGTGTTGTCGTGGAGAAGCGCGCCGCCTTCGCCGCCGACGAGTACTGGGGCCGGCCTGTGCCCGGCTTCGGCGATCCCTCCGCCCGGCTCCTCGTCGTCGGTTTGGCACCGGCCGCTCACGGCGCCAATCGCACCGGCCGCATGTTCACCGGCGACCGTTCCGGGGATTGGTTGTTCCGGGCCCTGCACCGCGCCGGGTATGCCAACCAGCGGCGGTCGACGCACCGGGGCGACGGGTTGCGGCTCACGGATTGCTGGGTCACGGCCGCGGTGCGGTGTGCACCGCCGGGGAACGCCCCGACGCCGGGGGAGCGCGATGCCTGCCGCCACTGGCTCGAAGAGGAGTTCGATCGCCTGACGGCGGTCCGGGTGGTCGTGTGCCTCGGCGCGCTCGCGTGGACGGTGATGCACCGGCTCCTCGCAGATCGTGGAGGGGCGGTGCCCCGCCCGCGGCCCCGCTTCGCCCACGGCGCCCGGTCGGAGACCTCGGGCCCGGTGCTGCTGGCGAGCTTCCACCCCAGCCAGCAGAACACGTTCACCGGGCGGCTCACCGAGGACATGTTCGACACGATCTTTGCCGCGGCGCGGCGCCTCGTCGGCGATCTTGGGTAGGCCCGGCGCCGCCGATACCATGCGCCGTCGTCGAGCCGAGGTTCTCCTCCCGGTGCTCCCCATCGACCAAACGACACACGAGCGCGTGGCGGCAACCCTCAGCGAAGGGGCGCGGGAGCGCTCGATCGCCGGTTGGGCGGCGTTCGCAGCACTCGAGATGCCGACGGAGCGCGAGGAGAACTGGCGTTACGTGCATCCCGGGATCGATCTCGGCGAGTTTGGGATACCGGAGTCGCCGGGGAACCCCCTCCCCACCGTCCTCGAGCTCGGCTCCTCCGCCGGCGCGCTCAACGTGGATGGTCACACCGTCGCCGCCGTTTCCGGCGACGGGGTCGCGGTGAGTGCCCTGGCGGCCGGGACCGACCACGGAACGGCTCCCGTCATCCGTGATCGCTTCGAGGCCCTCCATGAGGCCTTCGCCTCCGACGGCATCCTCGTCGTCGTGCCGCGCGGCTCGGTGGTGTCCGGTCCGGTTGTCGTCGACCTCCAGGCCGTCACCCCGGCCGCAGTCGCGTTGCCGCGTGTGCGCATCGTCGCCGGATCATCCTCGGAGGTGGCCGTCGTGGTCCATCAGCGGTCACCCGAGGGCGTACCCGCTCTCGTGGTTCCCCGCTTCGAAATCGAGGCCGCGGATGCCGCCCGGGTCGATCTCACCGTGATCCAGCAGTGGAGTGGCGACACCACCGCGGTGGCCCGCCACCATTACGTCGCCGGGCGTGACGCCACCGTCCGTCTCGCCGAGGCCGGGCTGGGCGGCCGGTTCTCCCGTCTCCATCTGACCGTCGACCTGACCGGTGACGGTTCCGGCGCCGAGATCGTGGGCGCCTATTTCGGTGACGGCGAGCAGACCCTCGACTACCGCTACTTCCTCCGGCACGCTGCCCGCGGCACCACATCGAAGATGTTCCTCAAGGGGGCGGTGGCCGGCGAGAGCCGGTCGGTGTTCACCGGATTGATTCGCATCGAACCGGCCGGTCAAAAGACGAGTGCCCATCAGACCAACCGCAACCTCGTGCTCTCCGACGGCGCCCAGGCACACTCGGTGCCGAATCTGGAAATCCTTGCCGACGACGTGCGCTGCGGCCACGCGTCGGCCGTCGGCCCGCTCGACGAGGAGCAGCGGTACTACCTCATGAGCCGCTGCCTCGACCGGATGCGCGCCGACCGCCTGCAGGTGAAGGGCTTCTTCGAGGAGGCGCTGCTCCGCTTCCCCGACCAGCGACTGGAGCCGATTCTGCGGGCTGCGGTGATGGCGAAGTACGCCGGGGTGGCGGGTTGAGCGTCCGCGTGCGACTGGGCGCACTGGCCGAGCTCCCGCTCGGTCGCGGGGTGTGCGTCGAGGTCGCCGGGCACCGGATCGCCGTGTTCCGTGTCGACGAGGCCGTGTATGCCATCGGCGATCGCTGTACCCACGCCGAGGCTTCCCTTGCCGAGGGCGAGGTCTCGGATCTGTCGGTCGAGTGTCCCCGGCACGGCTCGGAATTCGATCTGCGCACCGGCGAGCCCGGCTCCTTTCCCGCCACCCGTCCCGTTGCGGTGTACGAGGTGGAGATCGTCGACGGCGAAGTGTTTACGACCGTGGAGCCGGTGGAGGAGGGGGACGAGTGACCGCCCTCCGCGTCTCCGGTTTGAACGTTCGGTTCGGCGACCTGCACATCCTCCGGGACGTCGACCTCGAAGTTCCCTTCGGCGAACTCCATGTGCTCATGGGGCCGAACGGGTCGGGCAAGTCCACGCTGTGTCACGCCCTCATGGGACGGCCCGGCTACGAGGTCACGGGCGTCGCCGAGGTGGCCGGCATCGACGTGTCCGGTCTCGATGTCGACGCCCGGGCGGGAGTCGGCCTGTTCGAGGTGTTTCAATATCCCGTGGAGATCCCGGGGGTGACCCTCGGCGACCTGATCGAGGAGATGACCGCAGCCCGCGGTGCGGAGGTGCGGACGCGTGCCGCTGCGGCGGCGGCGGAGCTCTCGACCGAGCCCTTCCTCGACCGGTCGATCAACGTCGGCCTCTCCGGAGGCGAGAAGAAGCGCTCAGAGATGACCCAGCTCCTGGCTCTCTCCCCGCGTGTGGCCGTTCTCGACGAGCTCGATTCCGGCCTCGATGTCGACGCAGTACGCGAGGTGGCCGAGGCCGTGGAACAGATGCGCAGCCCTGATCTCGGTGTGCTGGTGATCACCCACTACACGAGGGTGCTGCGCTACCTCACGGTCGATCGGGTGCACGTCATGCTCGACGGTCACATCGTCGCCAGCGGGGATCGTCGGCTCGCCGACCGGCTCGACGCCGAGGGCTATGACGGGCTGAGGCGAAGCCTGGGCACCGCCGGGTCGGCCGGCGACGACTTCCTGCGCGGCCTCTGAGCGATCCGGGGCTGCCTACGCTGAACCGTGCGCGGGGTGGAGCGATCCTCGCGCCGTCGGGTACCGGGTACCGGGTACCGGATACCAGGGCGGTGGCACCCGCCCGGGTCGGCTCCCGGAGCGAAGGAGAGTCTTGTCATGCGCATCGAACGCGACTCCATGGGGGAGATACAGGTTCCAGACGACGCCTACTACGGCGCCTCTACGCAGCGTGCCGTGGAAAACTTCCCGATCTCGAACCTCCGTTTCGGCCGTCGGCTCATCGCCGCCCTCGGGATGATCAAGGGCGCCGCCGCCGAGGAGAACGGGGCGCGGGGGATCATTGCCACCGAGATCGGCGCCGCAATCCGGACCGCAGCCGAAGAGGTCGTGGCCGGCACCCACGACCACCAGTTCGTGCTCGACGTGTTCCAGACCGGTTCCGGCACCTCCTCGAACATGAACGCCAACGAGGTGATCGCCAACCGCGCCGCCGAGCTCCTCGGGGAGGCACGGGGTGGCAAGAAGGTCCATCCCAACGATCACGTCAACGCCGGGCAATCCTCGAACGACGTGATTCCCGCGGCGATCCACGTCGCCGCGGTGGCGGCGCTGCGCGAGGACACCATTCCCGCCCTGGAACGGCTCGCCGGCGCCCTGAAGGACAAGGCGGAGGAGTTCGATCACATCGTGAAGACGGGCCGTACCCACCTCATGGACGCCACTCCGATCCGGCTCGGACAGGAGTTCAGCGGTTACGCCGCCCAGGTTCGGCTCGGGGTGCGACGGCTCGAGGCAGTGCTCCCCGGTCTCGAGGAGCTCGCCCTCGGGGGGACTGCGGTCGGGACCGGAATCAACACCCCGCCCGGATTCGCCGCCGCGGTGATCGCCCGGATGGCGGAACGCACCGGGTACCCGTTCCGGGAGGCCGACAACCATTTCGAAGCCCAGGCAGCCAAAGACGCCGCGGTGTTCGCCAGCGGGGCGTTGAAGACGGTTGCGGTTTCGCTGTTCAAGATCGCCAACGACCTCCGCTGGCTCGGCTCAGGACCCCGCACCGCGATCGGCGAGCTGAACCTGCCTGCGACCCAGCCCGGGTCCTCGATCATGCCCGGGAAGGTCAACCCGGTCATGGCCGAGTCGGTGATGCAGGTCGTCGCCCAGGTGATCGGTAACGACGCCGCGGTGACCTGGGCGGGAGCCAACGGGAACTTCGAGCTCAACGTGATGATGCCGGTGCTGGCCCACAACCTCATCGAGTCCGCAGAGTTGATCGCTTCCGTCTCGGACGCCTTCCGCGAGAAATGCGTCGAGGGCCTCCAGGCGAACGAGGAGCGGGCGGCGATGTTGCTCGACCAGAACATCACCGTCGTCACCGCCCTGGCTCCCAAGATCGGGTACGACAAGGCCGCTGAGATCGCCAAGAAGGCCTTTGCCAGCGGCAAGGGTGTCCGCGAGGTGGCTCTGGAGCTGTCCGGGCTCTCCGCCGAGGAACTGGACCGCGCGCTCGACCTCTATCCGATGACCGAGGGTGGGATAGCCGGATAGTCGCCCGTCGCCCGTCGCCCGTCGCCCGTCCACCGTCGTGGGCGGCACCGTCGGCGCGACTGTTGATTGTTGACGGTTGACGGTTGACGGTTGACTCCGATGAACCTCACTGCCCGACACGCCCGAACGCGTCGAACCCCCTCGAACGCGACCCCGTGGCCTCAGTGCTCCCGGCGCGAGGTCACCCAGGCTCCCGCAAGGACGAGCACCATCCCGATCATGGCCAACGGGTGGATCTCCTCGTCGCGCACGATGACTCCGAGGGCGATCGCCACGATCGGGACGAAGTAGATCGACACCGAACCGCGGGTGCCGCCCACCCGGCCCACCAGATTCGTCATCAGGACGAGGGCGAGGCCGGTGCCGAGGACGCCGAGCGGCACCATGGCCAGCGCCGAATCCCACGCCCATTGCGAGCCCGACACCTGGAGTAGCCCGATCGGCACCACGATCATCAACGCGGCCAGCTGTGCGCGGAACAGCACCGGAATCGCCCCGTAGCGCTGCTGCAGCGGTACCGCCATGTTGGCGGCGAGCCCGTACAGGGTGATGGCGAGCAGGAGCAATACGGTTCCCAATGCGGTGGCGTTCGAGTCCTGCAGCTCGGGTAGGAAGATGGCCACCATCCCGGCAAAGCCGATGCCGATCCCCATCAGTTGGCGGCGTCCCGGCAGGCGCCGGAGCAATGCTGTGGCCCACACCGCGGTTGTGATGGGGACGGCGCCGTTGATCATCCCGGCGACCGACGAGTCGATCCACTGCTGGGCGATGGGGAAGAGGGTGAGGGGCACTCCCATCCAGATGAGGCCGAGCGCAGCAACCCGGGACCGATCCACGGGGTCGATGGGCCGCCGGGCGGCCGGCACCAGGGCGAGCGCGGTCGCACCCAGCACGACCCGGGCGAGCGTGACGACGCCCGGCCGGAAAGCGTCGAGACCGATCGCCATGAACAAGAATGACGAACCCCAGATCAGGGCGATTCCCGCGAGGAGGCTCCAGTCAGTGGGGGTGAACGCTTCCGAGCTGGTGCCGTGCGCGGTGAGCGTCGAGGCGCGGCGCTCGGTCATACGGTTGCAGAACCCCACCCACGCGCGCCGGGTTGCATCAGGGCAGGGTCCTCATCAACCGTTCTTCGCGTGGTGGACGGACAGTGCCTGCTCCAGCGTCGTCCACGCCAGATCGGCGCACTTGACGCGCACCGGGAAGCGCCGCACCCCGGCCAGCGACTCCAGATCCCCCAGCGCCGCCCCCGGGCGGTCCGGGTCGAGGCCGGCGTCACCCTCCTCGATGTCGAGCAGGCGCTTCACCCGATGGGTGAGTTCGGCGACCTCCTCCAGGGTCTCGCCGACGATGCGGTCCGCCATCATCGACGCCGAAGCTTGGCTGATCGAGCACCCCCGGCCCGACACCGCGACGTCCAGCACCCGTCCCTCGCGCAGCGCCAGGTCGATCGAGATGTCGTCCCCACAGAGCGGGTTGTTCCCGTCGGCGTGGGCGTCGGGCTCGGCGAGCCGCCCCGACCGCCTCGGGTTGCGGTAATGGTCGAGGATGACCTGGCGATAGAGCTCGTCAAGCGACACCGAACAGCCTCCTCGCATCGTGCAACCCCACGACGAGGGTGTCGATTTCCTCGACCACGTTGTACAGGTAGAACGACGCCCGTGCGGTGGCGGGGACGTCGAGGATGCGCATGAGCGGCTTGGCGCAGTGGTGTCCGGCGCGCACCGCCACTCCGTGCTGGTCGAGGATGGTCGCCAGGTCATGGGGGTGGATGTCGGCGAGGGTGAACGACACCGCCCCACCCCGCAGCGAGGTGTCCTTCGGCCCGTACATCTTGAGGTCGGGGATCTCGGACAGTCGGTCCAGCGCGTACCGGGTGAGCTCCTTCTCGTGTTCCCGGATGCGGGGCATCCCCACCGCGGTCAGGTAGTCCACGGCGGCTCCGAAGCCAACGGCCTGGGCGATCGGGGGAGTGCCGGCCTCAAACTTGTGGGGGACGTCCGCCCAGGTCGAGGTGTGCAGCTGTACGTCGCGGATCATCTCGCCCCCACCCTCCGCCGGCTCCATTTCCTCGAGCCGCTCTCGCCGTCCCCACAGGGCGCCGATGCCGGTGGGGCCGAGCATCTTGTGGGCACTGAAGACGAGGAAGTCTGCCCCGATGGCCTGCACGTCCGTGGGGGTGTGAGGGACGAGCTGGGCGGCATCGATGACGGTGATCGCTCCCACCGTCTTGGCCGCCGCCACCGCCTCCGTGAGCGGTCCGATGGTGCCCAGCACGTTCGACATGCCGGAGAACGCCACCACCTTGACGCGGTCGTCGATCGTCTCGTCGATCCGGGAGACGTCTACGAGATAGTCGTCGGTGAGCGGCAGGTACACGAGCTCCGCCCCGGTGTGCCGGGTGATGAGTTGCCACGGAACCACATTGGCGTGGTGCTCCATGGTGGTGAGGGCGATGCGATCGCCCGGCCGGAGGTGGTACAACCCCCACCCGTAGGCGATGGCATTGATCCCCGAGGTGGTGCCCCGGGTGAACACGATCTCCTGTGGGGAGGCGGCATTGACAAAGGCGGCCACCTTGCGTCTGGCGTCTTCATACATCTCGGTCGCTTCCGCGGCGAGGGTGTGGGCGCCTCGGTGCACGTTGGCGTTGTGCATCCGGTAGTAGTCGTCGAGGGCGTCGAGCACCTGCACCGGCTTCTGGGTCGTGGCGGCGCTGTCGAGGTAAACCAGCGGCTTGCCGTTCACCTCGCGGGCGAGGATCGGGAAGTCGGCTCGGAGGTGGGAGAGGTCAGTCATCGAGGCACCAGGCTCCAGGCTCCAGGCACCAGCCAGAGAGTTGCCAGGCGGAAATCGGCGGTCGACCGATGGACGACGGACGACGGACTTTGACTATTGACGCCCTCATGATCCCGCCTCCACCCGGAAGGCGTCGTAGCCATCCGTCTCGATCCGCCGGGCGAGTTCGGGTCCGCCGGTCTCGACGATCCGGCCCTCGACGAAGACGTGCACGACATCCGGGGTGATGTACTCGAGGAGACGTTGGTAGTGGGTGATCACGAGAAACGCCCGGTCGGATGATTGCAGCCGCTCTACTCCCTCGGCGACCACACGCAACGCGTCCACGTCGAGCCCGGAGTCGGTCTCGTCCATGATCGCCAGATCGGGCTCGAGCACCGCCATCTGCAGCACTTCGTTGCGCTTGCGCTCGCCGCCGGAGAAGCCTTCATTGAGATAGCGGTCGGCGAATGCGGCGTCCATGCCGAGGGAGCGCATCGTGTCGGCGACCTTCAATCGCAACTCGAGCACGGTGAAATCCGTGCCGGTGCGGTTGGACAGAGCGGCCCGGAGGAAGTTGACCACGGTGACGCCGGGGATCTCCTCTGGGTACTGGAAGGCGAGGAACATCCCCGCCCGCCCCCGGGCATCCGGGCTCCAGGCGGTCACGTCCTGGCCCTTGTAGCGCACGCGGCCGCCGGTGATCGTGTAGCCGGGATGGCCCATGAGGACGTTTCCCAGCGTCGACTTGCCCGATCCGTTGGGTCCCATCAATGCATGCGTCTCCCCGCGGTCGATGGTGAGCGACACGCCTTTGAGGATGAGCACACCGCCGGCGGAGGCGTGGAGATCGTCGATGACGAGGAGCGGGGTGTCGGGCATTCGGGAACGGAGGATAAGGGTGTGGGTGCGGGTACCAGAAGGGCCTTCTGGAGCGGGCAGATTGCAGATTGCAGATTGCAGGCGCCCATGCCCTGCTGTCTGCTGTCTGCTGTCTGCTGTGTGCCTCAGCTCCTCAGCACCTCGAATGTCTCCGCGAGCAGATCGTGCTCGTACGGGCCGAAGTGCTGGACGTAGATCCGGCCCACTCCGAGGTCGGCCAGCGTGGCGACGGTGCGGCGGACGTCGTCGGCGGTACCGATCGGGAACCCGCGCTCCCGATACCGGGTCGCCAGTTCCTCCGCGGTCCGCTGCCACGGATCCACCGCGGCCATCCGGGAGAGATTGCGCTCGAAGTCCACCCGCTCGTGGCCGGTGATCACCGGGGTCATGACACTGATCAGCAAGTCGCCGGGGTCCCGTCCCGCCCGTCCCGCCGCGTCGCGGGCGCGGGTGATACGGGTGGTCATGTCCGCCGCCGGGCCGAGGACGAAGTTGTACTCATCGGCGTACGTGCCGGCGAGTCGGGGGGTCCTGCGTTCCCCGGAGCCGCCGACGACGATCCGCACTCGCTTCCCCGGCCGTGGATGGACCTCGATCTCCTCGAGCGCGTAGTGCCGGCCGTGGAACGTCCCCGGGAGCCGTCCGAAGGCGTGATGGAGATAGGCGAGCGCCTCTTCCAACCGGGCGAACCGCTCGGCCTGATCGGGGAACGGGATCCCGAAATTCTGGTGCTCGAGTTCCATCCACCCGGTTCCCACGCCGAGAGCGAGGCGCCCCCGGGACATCTCGTCGATGGTTGCCGCCATCTTGGCGATGACCGCCGGGTGGCGGAAGGTGATTGGACTCACCAACACGACGAGCTCGATTCGGGTGGTGTCGCGGGCGAGCCCTGCCAGGGTGGCGAAGGCGTCGGTGGCGTGCGGTCCGGTGACCCTGCTGAAGGAGTAGTGGTCGGATCGGGAGAAGGCCGCGAGCCCGGCGCCTTCAGCGAACCGGGCCATGTCGAGCAGGGTCTCGTAGGTCATCCCCAGCTGCGGTTCGGTCATGAGCGCCAGCTGCATCGGTTCCTCCGGGTTTCGATCGGTGCCCACTCTGCCAGATGGCGAAGACCAGATGTCGTGTCACTACCCTGACGGCACAATCTGCGGAGCACGGAGGCAGCGATGAACTTCGCCTTCAGCGAAGAGCAGGAGATGCTCCGCGCCACCGCCCGGCGCTTCCTCGACGACAAGGCGCCCTCCGCGGTCGTACGGAGACTCATGGAGACCGATGAGGGTTTTGACCCCGGGCTCTGGGGCGAGATCGCCGTCCAGGGGTGGCAGGCGATGGCGATTCCCGAGCAGTACGGCGGCGCCGGTTTTACGTTCCTCGAGCAGGGCATCCTCATGGAAGAAATGGGTCGCTCGCTGTTCCCGTCGCCGTACCTCTCCTCGGTGGTGCTCTGCGCCGACCTGATCCTCACTGCCGGTACCGAGGAACAGAAGCGCGAACTGCTCCCCGGGATCGCCGCCGGCGAGCGCAGGTTTGGCCTCGCCCAATTGGAGGAGTCCGGCCGGTGGGACGCGGCGGGCATCGGCATGGTAGCCAAGCGCGACGGAGGCGATTTGGTCATCTCCGGGACGAAATCGTTCGTGGTCGACGGCCACACCTCCGACGCGTTGCTCGTGGCGGTTCGCACCGACGAGGCGTCGCAGGGTGCCGAAGGCATCAGCCTCGTCGTCGTCGACGGGAAGGCCCGCGGCGTCGCGCGGCGTCGGCTGGAGACGATGGACATGACCCGTAAGCAGGCCGAGATCGTCCTCGACGACGTTCGCGTTCCCGTCGCTGCGGTGCTCGGTACCGAGGGCTCGGGTTGGCAGTCCATCCAGAACACCACCACCCGGGCGATCGTCGCTCTCGCCTTCGAACAGGTGGGCGGGGCGCAGCAGTGCCTCGACATGTCCGTCGAGTACGCCAAGGTGCGGGTGCAGTTCGGACGACCCATCGGGTCGTTCCAGGCGATCAAGCACAAGTGCGCCGACATGCTCGTGCTGGTCGAGTCGGCGAAGTCGGCGGCCTACTACGCAGGATGGGCCGTGGCCGAAGGCGATCCCGAGGTCGCCATCGTGGCCCCGATGGCCAAGTCGTACTGCTCCGAGGCGTACTTCCACTGCGCCGCCGAGAACATCCAGATTCACGGCGGCATCGGTTTCACCTGGGAGCATGATGCCCACCTGTACTTCAAGCGGGCCAAGACCGACGAGCTGCTGTTTGGATCTCCGGCGCAGCATCGCGCAATCCTCGCCGACCGGCTGGGTCTCTAAGCGAGTGCCGCGGTGGCGGGCGAAGGGCCTGCAGCGTGCAGCCTGCAGCGCCGTCGAAGGCAACGGCGAGGCTGCACGCTGTCTGCTGCCGGCTCCTAACCGGCAGGGGTCATGGCCATCAGGGTCGTGGCGATCTCCGAAATGGTTTCCGGGGGCAGTTCCCCTGAGGTGCGGCCGACGACCGTGCCGTCGGGGCCCACGAACACCCAGAAGGGGAAGGCATCGAGCCCGAAGGCGGTGGAGACCGAATACTCGGCGTCGTCGACGATCGTCGGGATGTCCCAATCCTCGCTCTCGAGCCACGCCGACGGCGGGAAGTTGGGTCGCGTCGAGGTGGTCGAGGTGGCGACTCCGATGAGGTCGAGTCCCTCGGGCAGACTCCCCGCATCCACCCAATCGTGGACGACGGGCACCTCGACCTGGCAATGGGAGCACCAGTGGGCCAGGAAAATGAGGATCTTGGGACGGCCGTCGCGAGAGATCCTCACCTCGTTGCCGGCGAAGTCGGCACCGACGACGTCGGGGATGGGAAGGCCCAGTGCGAGGTCGGCGCCCCCACCGGCAAGGGGGAGGGCGTCCCCGGTCACGGTCGGACTCCCGTATTCCCCTTCGGTGCTGCCGGCGCTCATGGTGAGCAGCACGGTGGTGATCAGGGCGATGCCGCCCACGCCGATGAGCACCGGGATCAGCGGGAACTTCTGGGGGGCCTTCGTGGTCATGGCGTTGCTTCCTTCGATTCGAGGGGTCGATCGACGCCGTCACCGCCGGCCGATGCCGCCGCCGGGCCCCGGTCGAGCAGCAGCACGGTCACGATGACGGAGAAACACACGAAGGCCATGAAGGCGATGGAAACGAGATCGAACTTCCAGACCCACACCACGCTGCACGGGATCAGGGTGTTGCACTCGCCCACCTGCAGATCGGGGAATCGCTCGACGCCGTAGTGGTAGAGCGAGATCAACCCGCCCGGAATCGCCAGGGGAAGCACGTAGCGGTGCACCCCGCGGTCCCGGCGCAGCATGGCGACGCCGAGGATGACGACCAGCGGGTACATCGCGATCCGCTGGTACCAGCAGTACTCACACGGTGGGTATCCGGCGACCTCGGAGTAGTAGAGGCTGCCGGCCATGGCGATCACCGCCATCGCCCAGGCGAGGCGGACACCCTCGCCCTCCACCGACAGCCGGATCGAGTCGTACACCCTCCGCGCCCGGGTAGAGACGAGGGCGACCAGGCGCACCACCCACACTGCGGTCACCAATGCCAGCAGCACCAGCGCCCCAACCGCGAGGAACGTGGAAACGGTGTCGACCGACATGCGCGGACGCAGGGTACCGCGGTGACGGCGGGATACGGTTGCAGGCTGCTCGTGCACCGCGGCCATCGTGGGGACGCCCGGGGGGTGTCTCGGGTACCCCGCCCGACGGGCGCCACCCCCGCGGGTACGATCTGGGCATGGGTGTCCTCGTCGGCGGAGCGATCCTTGCCGCGTTGCTCATTGTGATGGTCGCCGTCTTTGCCTGGCAGGGCGGCCGCTCCCGGCGAGACGATGCCGCCGTCTACGTGATCGACGATGCGGCGGCCTTCGTCCACGGACGTCTTGCCCCGCCCACGGCGGCCCGGGTGTCGCGCCCCTTGGTGTACCGGGTCCTCGAGTGGCAGATCGAGTACCAGCAAGTGGTGGCGCCCCGCGCCGGCGAGCACCCCGTCATTGGAAGCGGCGATGCCATCGAACACGTGCTCTCCCGAGCGGCAGAACGCGGAGACGTCATCGACCCGATCGACGTCGCCGAAATCATCGCCGCCGATGTCGAGTATCTGATGGAGATTCACGCCGTCGGGGCGCCCGCCGAGGAAGGTGCGGGATGATCGTCCGGTGTGGCCGGTGCAGCACGGGGTTCGACGCGCCCGGGCCGGGCCGGCATGCCTGTCCGGCATGCGGCGCCGTCAACGAGGTGAAAGCTGCGGCGCCTCCGCTCGTTCCGCCGTCACCGCCGCCGGCGCCAGAGGCTCCGTCGCCGAGGGTTTCCTGCCCCCGTTGCGGTTTCTCGTTCATCGTGGGGACGGTGGCGGTCGCTCCCTGCCCGAACTGCGGGAACCCGGTTACGGTTGTGGAGAAGAACGAGGGGGAGGCGTGAAGAGAAGCGACTGGGAGCAGGCATATCAATCCTCCCCCAGACGGCGGGATCGCTGGGTCACGCTCTCGTTCGAGGATCTCCCCGTCCTCGGCCTGCCCGAAGACGGCGCCGAACCACCCGAGCGCATCGGGTACCCGGGTGGCTTCCCCTACACCCGCGGTATCCACGCCACCGGATACCGCGGCAAGCAGTGGACCATCCGCCAGTTCGCCGGGTTCGCCGGTGTGGAACAGACCAATGCGCGGTTCCGACATCTGCTCGCAGAAGGCCAGCACGGGCTGTCGGTCGCATTCGACATGCCGACCCTCATGGGACTCGACTCGGACAGCCCGCTCTCCCTCGGCGAGGTCGGCCACTGCGGGGTGGCGATCGACACCGCCGACGACATGGCAGCGCTCTTCGCCTCCATCCCGCTCGGCGAAGTTTCGGTGTCGATGACGATCAACGGGCCGGCCCAGGTTCTCTTCGCCTTGCTCCTCGTGGCCGCCGAGGAGCAAGGCGTGTCGTGGGCGGACCTGCGGGGAACGCTCCAGAACGACATCCTCAAGGAGTACATCGCCCAGAAGGAGTGGATCTACCCGCCGCTCCCGCATCTTCGCCTGATCACCGACATGATGGCTTTCTGTGCCGAGAAGGTGCCGCAATGGAACACCATCTCCGTGAGCGGGTACCACATCCGCGAGGCCGGGGCGAACGCTCACGAGGAACTCGCTTTCACCCTCGCCGACGGTTTCGCCTACGTCGAGGCGGCAGTGCGGGTCGGGATGCCCGTCGATCAGTTCGCTCCTCGCCTTTCGTTCTTCTTCGACTCACACACCGACTTCTTCGAGGAGATCGCCAAGTTCCGCGCCTCGCGCCGGATCTGGGCACGCTGGATGCGGGACCGGTACGGGGCGAAGGACGAGCGCTCCTGGAAGCTTCGCTTCCATACCCAGACTGCAGGCGTGTCCCTGACTGCACAGCAACCCGACAACAACGTGGTGCGCACGGCTATCGAAGCGCTCGCCGCCGTCCTCGGGGGGACCCAGTCGCTGCACACCAATGCGCTCGATGAGGTGTACGCCCTCCCGACGGAACGCGCCGCCCAGATCGCGCTGCGCACCCAGCAGGTGCTCGCCGAGGAGACGGGGGTGGGCGACGTCATCGATCCACTCGGCGGATCGTGGTTCGTGGAAGCGATGACCGATTCCATGGAAGAGCGGGTGGAGCGGTTGCTCGCCGAGATCGATCGGATGGGATCCGGCTCGATGCTCGACGGGGTGCTACGCGGCATCGAAGACGGCTGGTTCCAGAGCGCCCTTGCCGACTCCGCCTATGCCTTCGAGAAGGCGCTCGGCTCCGGTGAGCGGGCGATCGTCGGCGTGACCAAGTACATCGGCGGCGATGAGGATGAACTCGACATCCTCCGGATCGGTTCAGAGGTCGAGGTGACGCAGCGGCAACGGATCGCCTCGGTGCGGGCGCAGCGCGAACCTGCCGCGGTGGCGGCGGCTCTGGCCACCCTGACCGCGGCCGCCGCCACCACCACGAACCTGATGCCGCTACTCGTCGCCGCCGCCCGGGTGCGGGCGACGGAGGGTGAGATGACCGCGGCGCTGAAGGCGGTCTTCGGGGGGTATCGGGAGCCACCCCGTGTCTGACCGGCGTCGAGGAGCGGAGCGGGGCTGTGACCCCGGGGGGTGGGCACGTTTGCTGCGTTCGCGGACCGCCCAGGTCCTCGTCCTGGGGATGCTCGTCCTGTCTCCGATGAAGCTGGAGATCCCGTCGATCGATCCGCCGCCTGCTGCGGTCCTTCCGATCGGCGACCGGATGCCGGGCCTCGACCCCCTCGGTCGCCGACTGGCGGCCTCGCTACGATGGTTACCCGAGTCATGATGTTGGTGAGGTCTGGCACCGCCGTTGCCTTGATCGCCATGCTCGGGCTCTTCGCGGCGTGCGGAGACGACGGCGGAAGCGCCACCACCTCCGATGCTCCGGTCGTCTTCGGAGAGGGAGAGATCCCGCCGGCGTTTCCCGACGACTTTCCGATCCCGCCGAACGCCGTGATCGGCACGACGATGATCGACCGGGTGAACCACCGCAGCGAGATGTCGCTGCAGATCGACGCCGAGCTGGTGGCGGCGGTGCAGTTCTTCAACGTTGGGCTCGTCAACCAGGGATTCGTGGTCGAGAGCTCGGAGGGGTCCGCAATCACGTGGACGATCATCTTCAGCCGCGGCGAGGTGACCGGGAGTGTCGTCCTCCAGACCCAGGGCGACGTCTCCCAGGCCGTCGCCGGCGTCAACGGGACCTGATGTCCCGGCTACGACGGTTCGAGCAGCACCGGTACGTCGGATTGCGCGACTCGATGACGGTGTTCGACACCGACGATGTCGCTCAGGCTGCAGCGCTGTCCGCCCTGTTCGCCGAGCACGAACCGGTGCAACGACTGGCGGTGAGCACGTTCGGGCCCGACACCCTTGCCGAGGCCCGCAACAGGGGATTCCGGCCGGTCGCCTAGTCCGGGATCCGGCGACCACCGAAGTGGCCGGCGACGAGTGCACCGACGCTGCGCTCTCGGTAGTGGAAGAAATGGTCGGAACCCTCGAGTACGGCCACCTCGGCGCCGAATGCTGCGGCGAATTCCTGCATTTCCTCGACCGAGGCGAACTGATCGCGATCACCGAGGACGATGAGGCGCGGCGTCACCATGAGGCCGGCCACGGCCGGGGGTGCCGCTCCGCGGTAGGCACGGATCCCAGGGGCGATCCCAGCCCAGGGAAGTGGCGATCGCGTTTCCGCCTGCCAGCGGAGCGATGTGGAGGCGCCGAACGACCAACCCGCGACTCCGATGGGGAGCGCCGGGTGGGCCGCGGCGGCGAACTCGACGGCGGCGGCCACGTCGAGCACCTCGCCGGATCCTCCACCCCAGGTCCCCTGAGAGGTGCCCACTCCCCGGAAGTTGAAACGGAGTGTCCACAGCCCCGCCTCTGCAAGCGTTGCCGCCACCAGCTGCATCAGCGGCGCATTCATCGTGCCGCCGTCGAGGGGATGGGGGTGGCAGAACACGACGCATCCGACCGCATCGCCGTCGGGCGGCGACCAGGCGCCCTCCAGGACCAGGCCGTCGGGGGTCGTGATCACGATGCGATCCGGAGGAACCACACCAGCGACGCCCCCAGGATCACCAGGGCGGTGAGGAGTGCGGCGACGATCAGGTAGCGGGTCTGCACCGGGCGGTGAGGGTACCTATTCGGAATCGGCAGGAGCGCGGCCCCGGAGTCCGTTCCCGTGGTTGGGGGGCGCATTCCGCCTCCTGGTTCCGCATCCGAGGAGCCTCTAGGCTCTGGCGGCACCGACTGGAGGCTCCGTGTACGACGTCGCGATCATCGGTGGTGGCCCCGGCGGTTACGCCTCCGCCCTGTACGCACACAACTTCGGCCTCTCCGTCGCCCTCGTCGAGAAGGCGGAGGTGGGGGGTACCTGCCTCCACCGTGGGTGCATCCCGGCCAAGGCGTGGATCCACACGGCCGAGGTCTTCGCCGAGGTTGCCTCCGCCGGGGAGTTCGGCGTCGTGACCTCGGCCCCTCAACTCGATTGGGGACGCGCCCTGGCGCGCAAGAACGCCGTCGTGTCCCAGCTCTACCGGGGCCTTCAGGGACTGCTCAAGCAGCGCAAGGTCGAGATCGTCGCCGGGACCGGGAGGCTCGGCGGTCCCGGCATGGTGGACGTGGTCGATGCCGCCGGCGCGTCGCGACGCATCGAGGCCCGCAAGGTCATCGTGGCCACCGGCTCGGTACCCCGCATCATCCCCGGCTACGAGCCCGACGGGACCCGTATCGTCACCTCGGACCACGCCCTGAACTGGCCGGCGCGGCCGCAGCGGGTGGCCGTGATCGGCGCCGGTGCCATTGGTGCCGAGTTCGCCTGCCTCCTCGCCGAGCTCGGGAGTGCGGTCTATCTGTTCGAGGTGTTCGACCAGGTGCTTCCCGGGGCCGAGCCCGAGGCTTCGAAGCTGCTCACGGGCATTCTCACCAAGAAGGGCATCCAAGTGAGGACCGGCGTCACCGTCGACCCCCCGATCCAGACCGGTTCCGGCGTGATCGTGCCATTCGCCGGGGAGACCGTCGAGGTCGACGTCGTGCTCGTCGCCGTCGGCCGGGCTCCGCTCACCGCCGGAGTCGGTCTCGAAGAGGCCGGGGTACGGCTCGATCGGGGATACGTGGTCGCCGACCTGCGCACGATGCTCACCGATGCGCCCGGGGTGTACGCGGTCGGCGACATCGTGGCCGGTACCCCCCAGCTCGCCCACGCCGGCTTTGCGGAGGGCATCGCCGCGATCACCCATATCGCCACGGGGAACCCGGCCCCGGTCGACTACCGGGCGATCCCGCTCGTCGTCTACACGATCCCCGAGGTGGCCTCAGTCGGGCTCACCGAGCAGCAGGCAAAGGCCGCCGGTCACGACGTGGTCGCTCACGACCACGGCCTCGGGGGAGTCGGGCGGGCCATCATCAAGGGGCAGGCCCAGGGGCTGGTGAAGATCGTGAGCGAGCGCGGCGGTCCCATCCTCGGGGCCACCGTCGTCGGTCCGCAGGCGGGCGAGCTCATCCACGAGTTGATGTACGCGGTTGCCTGGGAGGCGTTGCCCTCCGAGGCTGCCGCCTTCATCCATGCCCATCCCACGCTCGCCGAAGCGGTCGGCGAGACGCTCCTGGCCGCATCCGGCCGGAGCCTGCATTGAGGAGGCACGGGGTTTGATCGAGGCGAAGGGGCACGCCGCCGAACTCAGCTCGGCCCGCCTGCTCGTCATGTACGAGCTGATGGTCACGGGACGCCTGCTGGAGACGCGGCTGCACACCATGTACCGCGGTGGCCGGCTTCCCGGGGCGGTGTACCCCGGGGTCGGCCAGGAGGCCGCCCAGGTGGGCTTCATTTCTGCGCTCGAGCCCGGTGATGTCTTCGGGCCGACCCACCGCGATCTCCTCGCTCAGCTGACGAAGGGGGTCACCCTCGAGGAGGCCATGCTCAACTTCTACGCAAAGGCCGCCGGCCCGAGCAAGGGGCGCGATGGCAACAGCCACTTCGGTGTGCTCGACAAGGGCACCTTCATGGTGATCTCGCCCCTTCCCGACGCCTACCCGGTTGCGATGGGTGCAGCCCTCGCCTTCAAGCAGCGGAAGGAGCGGCGGGTGGCGCTCGCCGACTGCGGCGAGGGTTCGACCGCCACCGGCACCTGGCATGAGGCGGTGAACATGGCTGCGGTCATGCGGCTTCCGATCGTGTTCACGATCCAGAACAACCAGTACGCCTACTCGACGCCGAACGACCGGGAGTTCAACCTCGCCTACTCCGGTCACCGCGCCGATGGGTACGGGATCCCGGGCGTCGTCGTCGACGGGAACGACGTGCTCGAGTGCTACTCCACCGCCCGTGAGGCGGTCGAACGAGCCCGCAACGGCGAGGGCCCGACCCTCATCGAGGCCGTCACCTTCCGCCATTTCGGCCATGCCGGCCACGACCCGGCCGACTACGTCAAGCCCGACGAGCGGGAGGCGTGGATGGCCAAGGACCCGATCCCGCGGTTCGAGGAGTTCCTGGGTACCCGAGGCCTGCTCGACGAGGCGGGCCGGCAGGCGCTCCACGCCCGGGTAGAGGACAAGATCCGTGCCACGATCGAGTGGGCGCAGTCCCAACCCGATCCGGTGCCCGCCGTTGTCGTCACCGACCTATTTGCGCCATCTGCTCCTGCGGGCCCCGCTCCCGGGGAGGGAGTGGGCGAACCGGTCACGATGCTCGACGCCATCAACCAGGCACTCGACGAGGAGATGGAGCGGGACGATCGCGTCTTCATCCTCGGGGAAGACGTCGGGTTGTACGGCGGGGCCTTCAAGGTGACCGAGGGCTTGTTCGAGAAGTACGGGCCGGACCGGGTGATCGACACCCCCATCGCCGAGTCGGCGATCATCGGCGGCGCAGTCGGTGCCGCGTTGATGGGGCTGCGTCCGGTGGTCGAGCTCCAGTACAGCGACTTCATCTACCCGGGCCTGGATCAGTTGTTCAACGAGGCAGCCAAGTACCTGTGGAAGGCCGGCCAGCCGGTGCCGATGGTGGTGCGGGGACCGAGCGGGGCCGGACTCCGGGCGGGCCCCTTCCATTCGATGAGCCCCGAAGGGATGCTGGCCCATCACCCCGGCATCAAGGTCGTCGTGCCCAGCACACCGACTGCGGCGAAGGGTCTGCTGATCGCTGCCATCCGGGATCCCAATCCGGTCGTGTTCCTCGAGCACAAGAAGCTGTACCGGAGCATCAAAGAGCCGCTTCCGCCCGGGAACTACGAGTTGCCGTTCGGCCGTGCCCGCCTGGTGCGGGCCGGGGACGACGTGACCATCGTCACCTGGGGGGCCATGGTCTACACCTCATTTGAGGCTGCGGAACTCCTCGCCGAAAACGGCGTGTCCGTCGAAATCCTCGACCTGCAGACGATCGTGCCCCTTGACTGGGATGCGGTGTTCGCCTCGGTGCGCAAGACCTCCCGCCTCGTGGTCGTCCAGGAGGATGTGCCGTTCGCTTCGGTGGCCTCCGAGGTCGCCGCCAGGGTCGCCGCCGAGGCGTTTTGGGACCTGGACGGGCCAATCCTGCGCGTCACGCCGCCGCACACCCACATCCCGTTCGCCACCGTCTTGGAGGACGCTTTCGTTCCCCAAACCGCCGATGTGGTCGCCGCCGTCAACACACTCGCCGCGTTGTAGGAGAATCACGCCATGTCGATCACAGTCACCATGCCTCAACTCGGAGAAACGGTCACGGAAGGCACCATCCTGAGGTGGGCCAAGAAGCAGGGGGACACGATCCGTGAGGACGAGGTCCTGCTCGAGATCTCGACGGACAAGGTCGACACGGAGATCCCATCACCGACCGCGGGCACCATCCTGCAGATTCTGGTACCGGAGGGCGCCACGGTCGCCGTCGGCACCCCGCTGGTGGTCATCGGCCAGCCGAGCGAGGCCGGCACCCCGGAGGCTGTGCCTGCCCACACCGCGGCCGCTCCCGCCCCTCGTCCCGCGGTTCCGGTGCCACCGGCTCCCGGTCCCGTCATCGCGGTTCCGGTGCCATCGGCTCCCGGTCCCGTCATCGCGGTTCCGGTGCTCGCTGCTGCCCCGCGGGTCCCGGCTGCGCCCGAAGTTGCGGTGGCTCGTCCGTCGTCGGGTGATTCGGGAATGCTGTCACCGGTCGTCCGCCGTCTCGCCGCGGAGCACCGGGTCGATCTCGCACAGGTGTCCGGCACCGGGGCGGGAGGACGGATCACCCGCCGGGACGTCGAGGGGTTCGTCGCCTCCGGCGGCGCCGTAACCCGCCCGGCCGCACCGGAGCCGGTTCGCAGCGTGCTCGGGCGCGGCATCCAGGATCTGATCGTCAGCCAACCGGCCGAGCACGTTCTGTTCGCCCCCGCTCCGGCGCCCGCTGCGCCGGAGGCGCCCGCTGCGCCGGAGGCTCCGGCTCAGCCGCCGCAGCCGATACAGGTGGCGGCGGGCGACGAGGTCCAGGACCTGTCCCGTCTCCGGGTTCGTATCGCCGAGAACATGATCCGGTCCAGGCAGACCGCCGCCCACGTTTGGACCTCAGTGGAAGTCGACTTCGAGCACCTGGAGCGGGTGCGCGGAAAGCACAAGGAGGCGTTCAAGGCGCGCGAAGGGTTCTCCCTCACCTACCTGCCCTTTGTCAGCCGGGCGACCGTTGACGCCCTCACCGCTTTCCCGATCGTGAACTCGAGTTTCGACTTTGAGAACAAGGTCAGAACCCTGCATGGGTCGGTGAACCTGGGCTACGGCGTCGATCTCAGCGAAGAGGGACTCGTGGTGATGACGGTGCGCGGCGCCGACGGCCTCCGGCTCCGCGGTATCGCCCGTGAGGTGCGGCGTCTCGCCGAGAAGGCCCGTTCCGGGAATATCGAACCGGACGACCTCGCCGGCTCGACATTCACGATCACCAACCCCGGGCCGTTCGGGTCGTTCATGTCCGCCCCGATCATCCATGTCCCCAATGTGGCGATCCTGTCCACCGACACCGTCACCAAACGGCCGGTCGTCGTCACGGATGGCGACGGCAACGACGCCATCGCCATCCATCGCATCGGATACCTCGGCCTCTCGTGGGATCATCGGGCATTCGACGGCTCCACGGCTGTGCAGTTCCTCAAGCGCATCAAGCAGAGCGTCGAGACCTGGGACTGGGAGCAGGAGTTGGCATGACCCTCCTCAGGGTTCGCTGGCTCGGCCGGCTGCCCTATGAGGAGGCGTGGGACCTGCAGCGGGCGCTGCACGAGGGGCGCGTCACCGGAAGGACCGATGACGACTACCTGCTCCTGCTGGAGCATCCCCACGTCTACACGATTGGGCGGTTCGGCGACGGATCGAACGTGCTCCTGTCGCCGGAGCGGGCGGCCGCCGTCGGCGCCGAGATCCATCACGTCGATCGCGGCGGCGATGTCACGTATCACGGACCCGGCCAGCTGGTCGGTTATCCGATCCGGCACCTCGGCGATCGCCCCGAGGTGGCGGGACACGTCCACCGTCTCGAAGAAGCCCTGATCTCGGTGCTCTCCGATTTCGGCATCTCCGCCGGTCGGGAGGACGCCTACCCCGGGGTGTGGACCGATCGGGGGAAGGTGGCTGCCATCGGGGTACGCACGTCACACCGCGTCACCATGCACGGTTTTGCTCTCAACGTTTCCACGGATCTCGGCTACTTCCGCAACATCGTGCCGTGCGGCATCCCCGACCGGCCGGTCACCAGCATCTCCGCGCTGCTGGGCCGTGCGGTGTCGATCGAAGAGGTCGTTGATCTCCTCGTGCCCCGCTTTGCCGCCGAGTTCGGATACTCCGACATCGAGGAACAGCGGGCCGCGTTCACGCGGGGAACCGGCCGTGCGGTCCCGGTGTTCGAGGTCGACGAGTTGGTGGCGTGTGGGACGTTCTCACCCGAGGCGCGTTCTGTGACTCCGGTTATGACGCGGGGGCGGCTTCCGGGCGAACCGGAGAAGCCGGAGTGGATGAAGGTCCGCCTCGATCTCGGCCCCGGCTATCGCGAACTGAAGCGTCTCGTGGAGGGTCTGCATCTCAACACGGTGTGTGAGGAGGCGGGCTGCCCCAACATCTCGGAATGCTGGGGGAGCGGTACTGCCACCTTCATGCTCCTCGGCGACGTGTGCACCCGGGCGTGCGGATTCTGCAACGTCAGCACCGGGCGTCCCGGGGCGGTGGATTGGGACGAGCCCAAACGGGTCGCCGAGGCGGTCGGGGTCATGCGGCTCGAGCATGCGGTCCTCACCTCGGTGAACCGCGACGATCTCGCCGACGGCGGCTCGGAAGTGTTCGCCGAAACGATTCGCCAGATCCGGGCGCGGCTTGCCTGTGACGTCGAAGTACTCATCCCCGACTTCAAGGGAGATCGGGCGGCGCTGGAGATCGTGATGGATGCCGAGCCGGATGTGCTCAATCACAACACCGAGACCGTGCTCCGCCTGCAGCGTGACGTGCGCACCGCGGCCAACTACGGAAGGTCGCTCGCTTTGTTGGCGCGCGCCAGGTGGATGCGGCCGGCTTCGTTGATCAAGTCGGGTCTGATCGTGGGGATGGGGGAGACCAGAGACGAGGTGCTCGGAGCGCTCGCCGACATGCGGGCGGTCGGTGTCGACATCGTGACGATCGGGCAGTACCTACGCCCAACCGCGCGGCACCGCAAGGTCGACCGATATGTCCATCCCGACGAGTTCGCCGAGTACCGGGCCGTGGGGGAGGGGTTGGGTTTGCGACACGTCGAGAGCGGTCCGTTGGTGAGGTCGTCGTATCACGCCAAAGAAGCGGCGATCGCGAGGGTGTGAGGGGGGACAACATCAGGGGCGCTTCGGGACTCCTGTTGAGAGTTGGTCGCCATCGCGTTCGTCATCTCACGAGGATGGTCAGAAAGGACGTTGCGTGGCAGCTGTTGCCTGCAACTGCCAAGACCCCACCAGGGATTTCGGGGGAATCCGAACTTCTGCGAATGGACACTCGGCGGCAGGCCTGAGAGGTCAGGGGTGCCTCGGGATCCCTTATCTGTGAGGGTCCCCCGGGTGCAAGTGGTTGTTGGTGGGCGCGATCGGCATGCCGACGGGTCGGCAGGGTTGGATCGGCGCCGAGGCTGGTTATCTCATGGGGGTGTTCCTTGATTGACTACCGATGGGTGTGGCGCGCGGGTGCAGGGACCTCCTTCGAAAGCTCCGCCCCTTGAGGGGCCGACACAGCACACAAGCGTGCCTGAGCCGGAGGGGGTCCCTCACATGTCATCTGTCGGAACTTCGCCAACCTCGGGACGCCGTTTGAGCTCACGATGGGGCCACAGAGATGACTCTCGCCGCTGTCGCGAACACCCGAGCGACGTCGCCACTCAACCCGGCGCTTCGGGAGGGGTCTCATCCGGCGGCTTCGGTTGCCTCCTACCGAGGCGCCCTGTCTGGGTTTGCGTGCACTTGCTCCGGTCCTCAATGCTGCGTCCCTTGGCTCATCACCGGGCGATATGGTGGGCCCCGTTACTCTGCACTCCGATGACCGATCTCGCCGCCGACACTCCGTCCGTGGCGCCCGACGCAGGGGGCGCCCCTATCGAACGTGATGGCGAATTGATGCCATCCAGGCCGGGGACACCGCATCTGCCTAGCGCTACGAGCCGGGTCGCCGCTCGCCGCCCGGTCGTCTTCGGGATCCAACGCCGCATAATGCTCTATGTCGTCGTAGGGCTCGGTCTCATGTTCGCGGTCCTCCTTCCCATCGGAATGCGCAGCCTCGATGAAGCGACCACACTCGTGTTCAGGGAACGCCTGACGCTGGTTCGATCCATCGGCCTCGTCATCGAGCGCGATCTTGCCCATGTCACGGAGGACGTGGGCCGCACGGTGATCGAGAGCTCCGACGACGCGGCGGTCGCCCGCGGGATCACCGAGACGCTCGGGCATCTATCCGACGACAGTTTCGCCTTCTTCTCGACCTCGAGCATCTGGGCTATCGACACGAGCGGTCGGATCGTGGCGACCGCGGCGATTAGTCCGCAGATCGACCTCCCTGCAGTCGGCACCATCTTGAGCGACGAGATCCGCCGAAGCATTCTGGACGGCAGATCGGTTCTCACGCGGGTGATCGATGACGATTCCTTCGCTTCCCTCGTCACCTCTACCGGAGGCGAGCAAGGGATGTGGCTGGTCGTCAACCTCACGGCTTACAACTCTCTGCAGGAGTATGACCCCGGTGCCCCCGGAGGCGAAGAGCCTTCACGGTCCGACGTCTATCACCTCGAGGTGACCGACCCCGAGGGGATGGTCGTCTTGGGAATCGGACCCGACGAGACCCCGGGATCACTCAGTGTTCACTCAACGATCCTGGGCGATCTGCGCCCGATCGAGGCACCAATTGTCATTCGGCATCTGGCGAAGACAGCGGGCGACCCACCAGATCACGTGATGGCGATCGCTCCCATCGCGGATACGGGGCTTGTGATCGGCTTGGAGCAGCCGATCGATATCGCGCTCGCGCTCCCACGGAAGCTGAAACGCGAACTGCTCCTGTGGAGTTCGGTTGGTATCACGGCAGCGCTGCTCCTCGCCTGGTTCACGACTCGCAGTGTTGCCCGGCCAGCATCGTTGCTCACCAGCGCCGCCCGCCGGATGGAGCAGGGCGATCTGACGACACCGATAGGGGTGGCGGCGAAAGATGAGATTGGCCTTCTCGCCCAAAGCCTGGAATCGATGCGCCATCAGATCCAGGAGGCGTCTGCCGAAGTCGAGGAGATCAACCGCGTCCTCGAACAGCGCGTCAGGGAGCGCACGGAGCATCTCGGAGTCCTGACCGGCAAGGTGATCTCCGCCCAGGAGGACGAGCGCCACCGACTCGCTCGCGAACTGCATGACGAGACTGCGCAAACGATCGGAGCGCTCTCGATCGCGATCGACCGTGCCCGCGACGACCTCGTCGCCCAAGGTGTGGCCTCGACCGAGCATCTCGGCCGGGCCAAGGAGATCGCCTCGTCGCTTCTGCGCGACATCCGCCGGCTCATTCGCGATCTGCGTCCGATGGTGCTCGACGACATGGGGCTCGAGCCAGCAGTGAGGTGGTATCTGGAGACCCAGCTAGAGCAGACGGGAGTCCGCACCGCCTTCGAATTCAGCGTTTCGAACGATCGTCTCCCGGCGGAGATCGAATCCTATCTCTTCCGGATCATCCAGGAGGCCACCACCAACATCGTGCGGCACGCGGCGGCGCAACATGCAATGGTCCGACTCGAGGCCGACGAGGCGATTGTGAGGCTCGTGGTGTCAGACGATGGGCGAGGTCTTCTCGAGGGCACCGCACCGCACTTCAACCCGGCAAACCCGCACCTCGGCCTGTTGGGTATCCGTGAGCGAGTCAGCTTGCTCGGGGGACGCATCCACATCGAATCGGCCCCCGGCGCCGGAACCAGAATCGAGGTCGAGATACCGTTGCTGAGTTCATGAACAACCCGATCAAACTCATCGTTGTCGACGACCATACCCTCATGCGTCAAGGCCTGGTCGGACTACTTGAGGCCGTCGACGATATCGCGGTGGTGGCGGAGGCCGAAGACGGTGCGACCGCGCTCGCCCTACTCGGCCAGATCGAACCCGACGTCGCCCTCATCGACATCGGCCTTCCCGACATGGACGGGATCGGTCTTACCGCCGAAATCACGGCGCGTTTTCCTCACGTCAAGGTGCTGATCGTCACGATGCACGAACGAGACGACTACGTATTCCGCGCTCTGCGGGCCGGGGCGCTCGGCTACATACTCAAGGGATCCGACACGAGAGATCTTGTCGCCGCCGTCCGTGCGGTCAACCGCGGCGACGTGCACGTAGACCGTCCCCTCACCAGCAAGATGGTGCGTGATTATCTCCACCTCGCATCGCCGGGTGAGGGCGCCGGGCGTGATCCGCTGAGCGACCGTGAGATTGAGGTGGTCCGACTCGTCGCGGCCGGACTGACCAGCACTCAGATCGCCCAGAAACTGGACATTAGCCCCCACACTGTCCAGAGCCACCGCGACCACATCATGACCAAGCTGAACCTGCACTCCAAGGTCGAGCTCACCCGGTACGCGATCCGAGCCGGGCTGGTGGATCTCGACTGAGGGGGTGTTGGACCGATCGGCGAGTAGGGCATTCGCCCCATCGAGCAAATCGGGTGCTGGGCGGATGTATCTGCAAGGTAGATCAGGCATCGTGGCTCCCAGTGAGTGGCAACGAAGGAGCCAACCCCATGAATCGAAACCACACGACTCTGTTCGGCATCTTGTTTCTCCTATTCGCGGTCGCCGCCTGCGGCGACGATGACGCGACCAGCACAACTGCGCCTGCAGTCGCGGACACAACAGCAGCCGCGGACGAAGGACACGCCGGTGAGGTCTATGTGGTCAATGCCGGTGACTTTGCCGGGAAGGAAGCAGCCGACTGGGACAACGCCGACGTGGTGAGAGTCGAATTGAGCGAGTTCGCGTTCACCCCTAGCAACCTCACGTTCGAAGCCGGCAAGCCATACATCCTGCAACTCGTCAACGTTGGTGCGGTCGAGCACGAGCTCGCCGCCGAGGACTTCTTCTCGTCGGTCGCCTGGCGCAAGATCGAGACCGCTCAAAGCGAGGTCAAGGCACCGTTCTTCACCGAGGTAGAGGTGTTTCCGGGCCAGCAGGTCGACTTGTATTTCGTCCCAATCCTGCCGACCAACGGCGAAGCTCTCGAACTCCTGTGCGAGATCGAAGGGCACTTCGAAGCAGGAATGTTCGGATCCGTCACCGTGACCGGAACGGCTCCGACGTCGCCGGCACCCTTGCTGGCTCCCATTGAAGACGGGCCCTGGCAGACCGACGGCGCAGATTTGGTGGCCGCTGCCGACTGGGACTCGATGGAGACGGTCACGATCGAACTCAGCGAGTTCACGTTTGGTCCCGACGAGATCCGCCTCACCGCTGGCCAGCCGTACAGGATTGTGTTCGAGAACGTCGGCGTGGTGAAGCACGAGGCGACGGCGCCGGAACTTTTCCAGCACGTCGCCTTCCGCAAGGTCGAGGACGCCTCTGGAGAGTACAAGGGACCGGCCCCGCTGGAACTCGAGGTCTTCCCGGGCGCGACGAGCGAGATGTTCATCATCCCGCAAGCACCGGGCACCTACCAGATCGTCTGCGAGATCGAAGGGCACTTCGAAGCAGGGATGTTCGGCAACATCATCGTCGATGCCTGAGTCTGCTCTCTGAGGCAACTGCTGCCGGGTGGGACCGTCACACCCGGCAGCAGTCGTGTCTCGGAAGCAAATCTCAGATGGTGGCCAACATCGCTGCGATCGTCTCACGATGCTCATCGCACCACCGATCGGCGTACCGATATCCGGCAGCATCCATGACGCAGTCTCCATCGCTAGAGCCGTCGTGTCCGTCTTCATGATGATGGGCGCCAAGAAGATGACCGATCTCGTGCGTGACCAGCGCCGAGACAGCCCACTCGTTGTGGTTGGTCACCTTGAGGGCGATCGCCGGCTCGCCTCCCGCGGTCCAACCGTCATAAACCGGATAGGTCATGCTCTCGTAGGACGTGAATGCGAGGAGTACCGCATCTTCACGATGGGGGTCGCCTTGTGCTTGGTGGAGCATGTCGCGCAGGGGGGCAGGGTCAGAATCCCATTGCCGAACATCCACAATCTCCAGCGACACATTGATCTCGTTCAGCAGGTCCGACGACGCCATCACAGTCTCCGAGGCTGCCTCGGCCCACTCGGAGCCGTGGGCCTCTCGGTAGGTCTGGTCAGCTACAACCTCCACCCTGAGTAGGAATCCCGTCTCGCCGTCGCTTCTCGTGACGACGCCGCGAAGCCATTCGGGGGCTTCGCCATAGCCCTGACCCTCACCGTGTTCGGCAACGAGTCCTGCGGTTCTCAAACCGAGCGCCGCCAGCAGCACCACAGCCGCGGCGACAATTATCGGGGCCCGGGCAGCACCCAAGTACGGTTGATCAAGCACGGTCAATGGAGCGACCTTTGATCACGCCGCCTGGAGTCGATGACGTCGCATGGTCCTACCATTGTGGCATCGTTGATAGGGTCCAAGGACCCATGACGCTACCTGAGTTTCAACACGGATCCCTCGGGACTCCTGTTGAGAGTTGGTCGCGATCGCGTTCGTCATCTCACGCGTCTGAGGCCACGGAACCTCGTCGCGGGGAGACATCCGAGGAGAAGCCATCATCACGGCGTAAGGTGCGATCTGCTCCATCCGCCCGGCCGAGGAGAGAGTGTCATGCCCCTGCCCCGGTGGCTCGCCCAGATCAACAAACGAGTGTTCAACCGAATCGAGATCAAGCGGGGCGTCAGGCCTGTGCTGATTCATGTGGGGAGATCATCGGGGACGGCGTACTGGACTCCCCTCGACGCTCACCCCGTTCACGACGGCTACCTGTTCATACCTATGTACGGCCCGCGGACGGATTGGGTCAAGAACGTGTTGGCGGCCGGGGGTGCGAGGCTCAGGATCGACGGCGGTGAGATCGAGTTGGTTTCCCCGAGGATGGTCAGAAAGGACGTTGCGTGGCAGCTGTTGCCTGCAACTGCCAAGACCCCACCAGGGATTTCGGGGGAATCCGAACTTCTGCGAATGGACACTCGGCGGCAGGCCTGAGAGGTCAGGGGTGCCTCAGCACCCCTGTCAGGACTTCACCGGATTCGCCTTCTCTCTCACCATCTAGGGAGTTCAAGCCGTCTTGGGTGCAACCGCCATCCGCTCTATCCCTACCCTGTGATGAGTTTCGGTTACAGACTCGAGTTGAAAGGGATAGTGGTGGAGCAGCCCGTCAGACCATCGGTCGCCGGATACCTGGCGGATCTGACTCATCTGGAGGAAGACCTGGAGGCCCTGCTCACCGAATGCGTGGAGGCGGCGAGGGGTGACACGAAGGTGGCGGACCTGCTGGGACAACTCCCCGCCATGGCGGCCGAGCACCGCGAGTCTCTGACACGCCGGCAGTCGGAACTGGGAACCTCCCCTGCTCCGGTCCCCTCGTGGGTCGCCCCCCTCCCGCGTCCACCCAAGATGCCCTCCGCTCCTTGGTCCTCTGGGGGACTGAGCGCTCTCCACGGCGCCTACAGCGCCCTCAACCACGTGGCGCTCGGATACGCCGTCCTCCACGCGGTCGCCCATCGCTTCTTCGACGGCATCCAGGAGGGAAGCACCGCCGATCTGGCCGAAGAGCACCTCCGACGCTACGTAGGCGTCATCCAGGAGATCACCCAGCTGGTCTCCGACGCAGTGGTGGCGGAGCTGGGAGAGGCGGGCCAGGAGTGCCAGTGTCAGTGTCCATCCTGCGGCCTCGGCGTGTGCCTGTGTGCTCCGCACGGCACGAACACGATCAACCAGGCATGGCAGGAGACCAGCCCACCTCCCCGGGGACCGGGAATTGGCGTGCGCCGACCCAGGTCGGGAAGCGCCGCTCGGACCGAGCTCCGGGAAGGCGATCGGGTCGTGGCGGCAGACGGTCAGGAGATCGGGACCGAGGCTGACCTCCGGGTCCTGCAGGAGGCGATCCGGGGGCACGCGTCCGGTGAGCCGGTCGAGCTGCAGATCGTGCGGGGCGAGGGGCCGAGATCGACCGTGCCTGTCGTTCGCCCCTAGCTCAGCGACACGGCCGCACTCGACCAGCGCTCGACGAGATCTCGGGTTCGAACGCGTCCAGGACCGTCTCCTCAGGAGGAGTACCCCCGTTCAGAGGTCCGCCGGAGAGGGCTTGGAAGTCTGACCCCGCTGTCTATGCAGGTGCTCCTCTGCGCGATCAGGAGCGGCCTCAGCCGATCCGTCCGGCAGGCGCACCTCTTACACCGGGGCCGTCAGCGGGTAGGAGAGTCCCCCGCGCATGTCTGTGGCCCCTCGGGACCCCTTACCGGAGTTCACCGGGATCGGACTGCCGTTCGTGGTCATGACCCAGTGGACGCCAGTCTTACCATCACGTCAGCCACCTCTTGGTAGAGCCCAGGACAGTTAGAAGCCAGCCATGCCAAGGCCTCGCCTGCCACGTCAAAATCGAAGACCTCCGAGGTGCTGCGTATTCGATTGACCGCACTGTCGAGGGCGGCCGAGTCATCTTTGTCGACCGCATCAGCGGCGGCTTCGAACCCTGCGGCGTACTCGCTGAGTTCGAAGTCGAAGTGATCTGCTGCGGCCTCGATGCCCTCGACGCGGGCCACGATGACTGGCTGGAGCGCAGCGCTCGCTTGTGCCGCTTTGTCGGCGAGAAGACGAGCCTTGTCCGCGAATGAGCGAGGGTTGGTCAGGTCCATCCTCGCGACGTCGAACGCGAGCTCTAACAGGGCGATTTGGGCCTCTGCGAAGGCCCGTCCGTGTGTCTCGCAGACCGACTCGATGGTGGTCGTGGCGAGGGTCGTGATGGTCGTTGTGGTCGCGGCGAGGGTCGTTGTCGAAGCGGCAAGGGTCGTGATGGTCGCGGTGGTCGCGACGAGGGTCGTTGTGGTCGCGGCCTGGCTCGTGCAGGCGCTAACGACGAGCAACAGCCCCGCGAGCAGGCAGCGTGTGGCTCGGGTCGGCACGGACCAACCATAGGCTCGTGGGACCCGACCGTGACGGGCGGGGGCCGCGGGGCGAAGAATCCCTCGCTGACACCGGCCAAAACGGGCCGTCGGTCGACCCTCCGCCGCTACCGTGGGCCACGCACAAGGTGGAGGGGCCGGACTCGACAAGACCGATATTCAGACCTGGAACGCTTCGGTAAGCAATTAAACGGCGACTAATTACGGAGGGGCTGCACCAGCAGCCCCTCCGTAATGTCGGTTCCTTCGTCGACGCCTCCGCAGGACCAGAGTGGGTGCCGTCCAGAGCCCCTCGGGACCCCTGTCAGGAGTTGGCC